>NZ_JACHMM010000001.1:5137500-5475000 GCF_014204975.1 Jiangella mangrovi | reverse complement strand
AACGTCAACTCGCTGCGGTCGGTCGAGCGCGCGGTCACGTACGAGATCCGCCGTCAGGCCGCGGTCATCTCGTCGGGCGGCGCGATCATCCAAGAGACCCGGCACTGGCACGAGGACACCGGCGAGACCACCTCCGGGCGCGTCAAGGAAGAGGCCGAGGACTACCGGTACTTCCCGGAGCCCGACCTCGTCCCCGTCGCCCCGTCCCGCGAGTGGGTCGACGAACTGAGGGCCACGCTGCCCGAGCCGCCGTCGGTGCGACGGGCTCGGCTGCAGGAGGCGTGGGGCTTCACCGACCTCGAGATGCGCGACGTCGTCAACGCCGGCGCGCTGTCGCTGGTCTTCGACACCGTCGCCGAGGGCGCCTCGGCCGGCGGCGCGAAGAAGTGGTGGCTGGGCGAGGTCGCCCGGGTCGCCAACGAGCGCGGCGTTTCTCTCGAGGACGCCGGTATCAGTGCTGCTGAGGTGGCGCGGGTCGAGGAGCTGATCGCTGCCGGGTCGCTCAACGACAAGCTGGCCCGCCAGGTCGTCGAGGGCGTGCTGGCCGGCGAGGGTACGCCCGACGAGGTGGTCGAGGCGCGCGGGCTGGTGCTCGTGAACGACGACGCCGCCCTCGGTGCCGCCGTCGACGACGCCATCGCCGCCCAGCCCGACGTCGCCGAGAAGATCCGCGGCGGCAACCTCGGCGCGGTGGGCGCGCTCATCGGCGCGATCATGAAGGCGACCAAGGGCCAGGCCGACGCCAAGCGGGCGCGCGAGCTCATCCTCGAGCGGCTGCAGGGCTGACTCGGGGGCGATGTCCTGATGTCTCTATCATTGAGACACCGTGCTACGGTGGTGTCTCAATGATAAGGACATCGGGACATCGTCATGATCTTTCGCGCGCCGGAACTGAGCACTCAGGACCTCGCCGTCCTGGCGGCGATCCACGCGTCGCGTAGTCGACTCGCCGATGTGCTGCGGACGCCTCGGCGCTGGCAGGGCGGCCTGCGCCGGACCATGCTCGCCCGCGCCATCCGTGGTTCGAACAGCATCGAGGGCTACAACGTCGAGATCGACGACGCCGCGGCGGCTCTGGACGACGAAGAGCCGCTGAGCGCCAGCCAAGAGACGTTCGCAGAGATCCGGGGCTACCGGCGGGCCCTGGGCTACGTCCTGCAGATGGCCGCCGACCCGTACTTCGTCCTGGACCTGTCGGCGATCCGGAGCATGCACTTCATGATGCTGTCGCATGCGCTCTCGAAGAGCCCGGGCCAGTATCGTTCCGGCCCGATCTACGTCCACGACGATCACGACGACCGGATCGTCTACGAGGGCCCGGACGCGCGGCGCGTGCCCGACCTGGTGGACGAACTCGTCGACGGACTGCGTGAGAGCGACGGAACGGACCCGATCGTGCGGGCGGCAGTGGCCCACCTGAACCTGGTCATGATCCATCCCTTCCGGGACGGCAACGGACGGATGGCCCGAGCCCTGCAGACCTTGGTGCTGGCTCGCGAGCAGATCGTGGAGCCGCCGTTCTCCAGCGTCGAGGAGTGGCTCGGTGAGAACACCGAGGACTACTACCGGGCTCTGGCCTCGACCGGCCATGGCGCTTGGCACCCCGAACGGGACACCTCGATGTGGGTGCGATTCATGCTGCGCGCGCACCACATGCAGGCACAGACGGCCGAGCGACGGCTGCACGAAGCCGCCGCGATCTGGGAGATGCTCGACCAGATCGTCGAGATGGACGAGCTGCCCGAGCGGGTCACCGAGCCGCTGTACGAGGCGGTCCTGGGCTATCGACTCCGGCGCTCCACCTATCTCAAGCAGGCCGGCCTGGAAGAGCGCACCGCGACCCGTGACCTCAGCCGGCTCGTCGAGGTGGGACTGCTCGAGACGCGCGGGGCGACCCGAGGGCGCTACTACGTCGCGGCAGGACGGCTGCACGTGGTCCGGGCGGCCGCACGAGCGTCGCGCGAGCCGCTCGAGGATCCCTATCCGGAGCTCCGGGCCGAGTGGGCCGCGAGGTGACGGCGTCGTCCTACTCGCGGCCGCGTTTCACCAGGGCCGCGACGCTGTGGCCGACCGACGCGACCAGGAGTGAGCCGGCGGCGCCGGCCGCGACGCCGTAGAGCAGGAGCACCAGCTCCTTGCGCTGGGCGGCGTCGCGGTCCTCGAGGATCAGCACCGGCTGCTCGGTGAAGATCAGCTTGGTGCCGCTGCGCTGCCCCGTGAGGGTCGTCGACCAGCCGTCGTAGCCGACGGTGAAGGGCGGGTAGGACGTGAGGACGTCGAGTCCGGCCTGCCGGGTGACGGTGGTGCCCGCCGTCAGGCCGGTCTGGTGCACGAGGTCGTCGCCGGCCTGCGCGACGACGTTGACCTGCGGCATGAGGAAGGTCTTGCGCGCCGCCAGCTCGTAGAGCGAGTTCTTCGACTCGCGCCAGACGTACTCGGCGGGGATGGTGCACTCCTCGGCCCAGAGGATGCTCTGCGCCTCGTCGTACCAGCGGCTGGTCGTCGAGTGGTCCTCGGTGAGCAGCCCGAGCGTGCTGGTGAACACCTGGTACTCGGCCGAGTGCGGGTCGGGGAGGTCGTCGGCCGGGTTCTCGTCCGGCGCCTCCGGGGCGGAGGCGGAGGCGGAACCGGACGCGGGGGCGACGGTGTCGCCGTCGTCCGAGCGGTAGTTCAGCGCCGACCGCCGGGTGCTGGCGAGGTCGACCTTCACCGCCATCTGCGCGCCGGCCGACAGCTCGTCGAAGCCGGTGTCGGCCGCCGCGGCGCCGTCCGGGCCACAGGTGATCGGCGCGTCGAGCCCGCTGCTCGCGAACGTCACCTGGACGTCGACCGGGACGTAGTCCCACTGCTCCTTCAGGCTCGGGCTGCGGCCGTAGTAGACGAACGACAGGTCGCCGTCGTCGTCGACGCTGGTCTGGACCGTCAGGTCGAAGTCGCGGTCACCGCCGCCCGACGTGGCGAGCACGATCAGCAGCCGCGGCGCCTGGTCGACGGTGCCGGACCCGGCCCACACGTCGTGGACCTGCCAGGCCAGCGCGCCGCCGAGGACGAGCGCGCACGCGAACGCCCCGCCTGCGCGCAGCGCGTGCTCACGTGCGGTCAGCACCTGATGGACCTCCGTGCCCCCAGCGGAGACGTGCAACAGTCCCGGGTGCCTCCGGGACCGTATCGATCAAGGATATCGGGACCAGGGCGACCCGTAGGATCCTGGGGCACCACCCGCCCGAGCCCGAGGAGAACCGCATGCAGGACGCCCGCACGGTGCCGGTCGCCGGACCCGGCATCGCCGCGCGGACCGGCTGGCTGGTGCTCCTGGCGCTGGTCTTCCTGATGCTGGCCGTCCCGCTCGGGTGGCTGACCGGGTGGGACCGCGCGGAGCTGTGGGACTCCAGCACCCGGGCGCTGACGCTCACCACCGCGGCGGCGGGCCTGCTGCTGGTGGTCCTGACGGCGTGGACGGTGCACCGCCTGCCGGGCAGCACGGCCCGTCGCGAGATCGTCGTCGACGCCGGCGGGCTGCTCGTCACTGAGCACGCCAAGTGGTGGCACCGGGGCCGCTGGGCCCGCATCGGCTGGGACGGCGTGCAGGTCGTCAACGCGCCCGGCCCCGGCGAGCGGCTCGAGCTGTACCTCGCGCGCGAGGTGCCCGGCCTGCCGGCGTTCGCCGCGACCGACGTCGCCGTCGAGGCCGACACCGAGATCGACGGGATCCGGGTCCCCGCGCCGCGGCTGCGGCTCGGCGCGCCGGTCGCGCGGGAGGTCGCCGAGGCGGTGGCCGAGTGGCGGCCGGACCTCTTCTACGCCGGCAGCGGGGTCGACCAGTGGTTCACGCCGCCACAGGCCGCCGGCCCGGCAGCGGTCCTCTTGTACGACGGCGGCAGCGGCGGCTCCGTCGTGCCCGACACCGCGGCGCCGCCGGAGGTGCCCCGTCCGGCCGGGCCGGTCTGGCTGGATCACGGAGAGACCTGGCCGCGGCTGCTGCTCGCGATCGCCGCGCAGGTCGTGGTGCTGGCCGGCGGCGGGTACCTGATGAACGACCCGTTCGGCCTGCCGACGGTGGCGGCGGCGCTGGTCGCGCTGGTGCTCCTCGTCCCGTTCCTGTTCTGCTGCCTCACGCTGCCGGTCTCGCTGTGGCTGCTGCCGCGGCTGACCGCCGGGGTCGGCATCCTGGTGTCGGCCGACGGGCTGGAGATCGTCCGCAAGCGGCGGTGGCGGCCGCGGGCGCTCGAGCGGACCGCCGTCAGCTGGGAGTGGGTGCAAGTGGCCGTCACGCGGCGTGCGCTCGACATCGTCGCGAGCCAGGCCGGGAGGCGCCGCTTCGTGGACGTCTACCTGCACGAGAACGCGCCGGTTCCGGTCCCGGCCCCCGGGATGGGGGCCGACGTGACGGCGACGCGGCACGCGGGGCCGGACGCCCTCGGCACCGGGATGCTGGTGCGCTACCCGGCGATCCGGCTGCGCCTGGCCTACCGGCACGACCTGGAGCCGCGCGGCCGCACGCGCTGGACCGGGGTGCCGAGCGGGGGCGACGGCGGCTCGCTCCGGCTGCCGGCCCACCAGCTCCGCCCCGCGCTGCTGGCCTTCCGGCCGGACCTCTGCCTGCCACGGCTTCGACGACCTGTGGGAGGGGACGGGTAGGGTCGGGCGGTGATGACGGAGGCGAGCGACGGGGTGCGCGACTGGTTCGCGAACGTCCGGGTCGACGAGACGCTGGCGACCATGCCGTCCTCCGTGGTGCTGGGGTTCGCGCTGGCCGGCGTGGTGCTGGCGGTGTACGGGCCGGCCTGGCGGTTCGCCGGCTACCCGGTCACCATCGTGCACGAGCTCGGCCACGTCGTCGCGGCGCTGACGGCGGGGTTCCGGCTGCGCGGGGTGACGGTGCGCGGCGACCTGTCCGGCGCCACGAACTTCTGGTCGCACAGCACGCCGGGCACGCTGTGGACCATGTGGTGGGGCTACCCGGCGCCGGCCGTCGTCGGGTGGGCGCTGGTGTGGGCGGCCACGCACGGCTGGGCCCGGCTGGCGCTCGGCATCCTGGTGGTCTGCCTGGCGCTGGTGTTCCTGCTCTCGCGCAGTTGGCTGACCGTCGCCGTCGTGTTGACGACGGGGATCGCGTTCGGCCTGGTCGGCTGGTACGGGTCGGCCTGGCTGTGCACCGTCGTGGTGTACGGGTTCGCCTGGCTGCTGACGGTCGGCGCGGTCCGCGGGCTGTGGGCCGTCGTGCGCGCGCACACGAGCGGGCGCGGCGTCGAACAGTCCGACGCGCACCTCATGGGGCGGCGCTCGTTCGTGCCCGGCGGCGTGTGGCTGCTCACGTTCGCGATCGTCGTGGGGGCGGCCGTCTGGTTCAACGTCGCCTCCGTGCTCGACGCCCTGGCCTGACGAAACTCCCTCACCAGTTGGTGTAGGCGCCGTCGGGCGTGCGCAGGTGCGGCCGCTCGGCAGCGGTAGCCCGCAACTTCCGGGCCGCGTCGCGGTCGATGTCGACGCCGATGCCGGGCAGCTCGTTGCGCTCGACCCAGCCGGCCCGCACGGCCGGCCGCGCGGTGAACAGCGCTGCCGTCGCGGGTTCGGGGTCGACCTGGTGCTCCTGCACGCCGACGTTGGGACTGGCCAGGTTGAGCTGCAGCGACGCGGCGGCGGTGACCGGGCCCAGCGGGTTGTGCGTGGCCAGTTTGACGTAGTGCGTCTCGGCCGTGGCGGCGATCTTCCTCGCCTCGGTGAGGCCGGCCGCGACCGCGACGTCGACGCGCGCGTAGTCGATGAGGTCGCGCTCGATGAGGCGCTGGAACTCCCACTTCGAGCCGAACACCTCGCCGGTCGCGATCGGAACGCCCGTCCGCCGGCGCAGCATCTCGTAGCTGTCCAGCGACTCCGCCCGGAGTGGGTCCTCGACGAAGTAGGGGCGGGCCGACTCGATCTCGCGGCAGAGCGTCACCGCCTCGGGCGGGTCGAGGCGGGTGTGCACGTCGAGGATCAGCTCGACGCCGTCGCCGAGGGCGTCGCGCGCGGCGTGCACCAGCTCGATCGACTCGCGCATGCTGGCCCGGGCGTCGAGCACGCCGTCGTCGTGCGGGGTGGCGAAGCGCAGGTGCCGCCAGCCCTCGTCGACCAGCGACCGGCACCGGTCGAGGAACGCCTCGCGCCCGCGGTACTGGTCGCCGACGTGGACGTAGCAGGGGACGGCGTCGCGGACGTGGCCGCCGAAGAGCTGGTACACGGGCACGCCCAGCGCCTTGCCGCGGATGTCCCACAGCGCCACGTCGATGGCGGCGATGGCGGCGGAGAGGAACCGGTCGGACGGGAAGAACCCGCGCCGGAACATGACCTGCCAGAGATACTCGATCCGGGTGGGGTCCTCGCCGACGATGAGCTCGGCCAGGTGCTCGATGCCGCCGGCGACCGCACGCTGCCGGGTCCGGATGCCCACCTCGCCCAGGCCATGGATGCCCTCGTCGGTGTCGACCGCCACCAGCATCATGCTGTCGCCGTGGTCGGGAAGGGTGAGCACTTCGCACCCGGTGATCTTCATCGGCGTCCGCGTCCTCTCTGAAAACGATACCGCAAACAAGTCATCGCGGCGGAGTAGACGGTAGCCTATGACCGGGTTTACTGCATAGACACCTCTTGACATGAATCAGAAACGTTTGCAATGCTGCGGGCCGCGTCACCCGTTCACCGCAGAGTCGAGGAGGAACCGCATGGCCGTCACGATCGGCGAGGTCGCCAAGGCCGCCGGGGTGTCCGTCTCGACGGTGTCGCGGGCGCTCAACACCCCCGACCTCGTCAACGCCGTCACCCGGCAGCGGGTCAAGGACGCCGCGGACCGCCTCGGCTACGCGCCCAACCCGGCGGCGCGGTCGCTGCGCGAGGGCCGCACCGAGTCGCTCGGGCTGCTCATCCCCGACATCACCAACCCGTTCTTCCCGCCGATCTTCAAGGCAATGCAGGAGCGCGCGAAGCGGCAGGGCTACACCCTGCTGGTCGCCGACAGCGACGAGCGCGAGGCGGACGAGCTCGAGACCATCGCGGCGGTCTCGAAGAAGGTCGACGGCCTGGTCCTGTGGGCCTCGATGCTGCCTGAGGAACGGCTGGCCGAGCTCGCCGCCCGCATGCCGGTCGTGCTGGTCAACCGGCACGTCCCCGGCGTCGTCGAGGTGCACGTCTCGCTCACCGACGGCATCGCCCAGGCCGCGGAGCACCTCAAGGCGTACGGCCACCAGCAGTGCGTCTTCGTCGACGGCAACGGCAACCGGCCGGACCAGTCGCGGTCCAAGTCGATACGCGAGGCCTTCGACGCCCACGGCCTCGGCCTGATCGAGATCGGCCCGTACGAGCCCCGGTTCGAGACCGGCGTGCACGCCGCGCCGCTGGTGCTCGCGCACGGAGCGACCGCGGTCCTCGCCCACAACGACCTCGTGGCCATGGGCGTCCTGCACCAGCTGGCGGCGCTGGGCGCCTCCGTGCCGGCCGACGTCAGCGTGGTCGGCATCGACGACACCCTGCTGGCGTCGGTCTCGACCCCGTCGCTCACCACCATCAGGATCGCCCCCGACGAGGTGGCCACCAAGGCCATCGACCTGCTCATCGGGCTGGCCCACGGGCGTCAGCCCGCACAGCCCGTGACCGAGGTCGGGTCGCGGCTGATCCCGCGCGGCACGACCGGCCCGGCCAGCCGGGCCACCTTCGCCCGGCGCGACGACGCGTAAGCGCAACGCCGCACCCAGCGCACGCGCCGCAGCGCGAGGCGCCGAACGTCAGTCCCCATCTCCAGGTACGAGGAAGTCCTTGGGAGCGCACATGACCACCATGGCTACACCACGCCCGTTCCGCCTCGCCGCCGTGCTGGCGGGCGGCGTGCTCGCCGCCGGACTGCTCGCGGCCTGCGCCGACGACAGCGCCAGCGAGGGCGGCGGCGACGGCGACACCGTCACCATCCGCGTCCAGGGCCTGCCGCCGGGCACCGACCAGGCCGGCCAGGACCAGTTCAACGCCAAGATCGACGAGTTCGAGGAGCTCCACCCGGACATCCGGGTCGAGGCGTCGACCAACGAGTACGACCCGCAGACGTTCTCGGCCCTGCTGGCCGGCGGTGGCGTCGAGGACGTCATCCGCGTCCCGCTCACCGAGCCACAGGGGCTGATCCAGCGCGGCCAGGTGCAGCCGATCACGGGGTTCCTGGACGAGTGGGAGCACGCCGGCGAACTCAACCCGCAGGTGCTGGAGCCGATCTCCGACGCCGACGGCGAGGTCTACGGCATCCCGCGCTCGCCGTTCGCGCTGGGCCTGGTCTACAACCGGGCGCTGTTCGAGCAGGCCGGCCTCGACCCCGACGCCCCGCCGGCGACCTGGGACGACGTCCGGGCCGCGGCGCAGGCGATCAGCGACGCCACCGGCGTGGCCGGCTTCGTCCACGAGTCGAAGGACGGCCAGGGCGGCTGGCAGCTGACGATGCTGGCGTACGCGCACGGCGGCGAGCTGGAGAAGGCCGACGGCGACACCTACGTCGCGGACTTCCAGAACGACGCCGTCCGCGACTCGCTCGGTCTGCTGCGCGAGATGCGCTGGACCGACCAGTCGATGGGCGAGACGCAGCTGCTCAACCAGGACGACGTCATCCGCCAGTTCGCCGCAGGGCAGATCGGCATGTTCATGGGCACGCCCGGCACGTACCGGCTGGCCAAGCAGAACTTCGGCATGGAGGACACCGCGAACTACGGCGTCACCTCGATGCCGCAGGCCGGCGGCGGCGCCACGATGAGCGGCGGCGAGATCTTCATGGTGCCGGCGTCGGTGCCGGAGGACCGGGCCGCGGCGGCGGTGGAGTGGATGGTCTTCTACTACGCCGAGCCGCAGTACGACCCCGAGGTCGCGGCCGCCGAGGCCGAGGCGCTGGCGCAGGACCCGTCCGCCGCCGTCGGCGTCCCCACGCTGCCGATGTTCGACGACGCCCAGCAGCAGCTGATCAACGAGGCGATCGCCCCGCACGTCAACGTCGAGCTGGAGAACTTCCAGCCCTACCTGGCCGGGACCCCGGAGCTGGAGCTCCAGCCGGAGCCGCCGCTGAACGCCCAGGCCCTCTACCAGGTGCTCGACCCCGTGGTGCAGGCGGTGCTGACCGACCCCGATGCCGACGTCGACGCGCTGCTGGCGGCGGCGGAGGACGAGGCCAACCGGCAGCTCGCGGCCGCCGTCCAGTAGACCGGAGGAACGAACCAGTGACGACGGCGACGGTCACCCGTCCGGCCGAGGAGCAGGCGGCCCAGCAGGTCCGGGCCGCCCGCTCCCGCCGGTGGCGTGCCGGCGGGCGCAGGGAGCTCGTCGGGCTGTTCTTCCTGCTGCCCGCGATCCTGGTGTTCGGCCTGTTCGCGTGGTGGCCGATCGTCCGCGGCCTGATCATCAGCTTCCAGCGGACTGACCTGATGGGCACCAGCACGTGGGTCGGCCTGGACAACTTCCAGGCGCTGTTCGCCGACCCGCTGCTCGGCACCGCGGTGCAGAACACGCTGCTGTTCGTCGGGCTCGGCGTGCTGATCGGGTTCCCGGCGCCGCTGATCCTGGCGTCGGTGCTGTCGACGGTGCGCCGGCTCGGAGGCGTCTACCGGTTCCTCGTCTACCTGCCGGTGGTGATCCCGCCGGTGGTGTCGGTGCTGCTGTGGAAGTGGTTCTACGACCCCGGCGCCGGGCTGTTCAACGAGCTGCTCGGCACAGTCGGGCTGGGACCGTATCCCTGGCTGGAGTCGCCGGACACCGCGATGCTCAGCCTCGTCCTCGAGTCGACCTGGGCCGGCATGGGCGGCACCGTGCTGATCTACCTCGCCGCGATGGTCGGCATCCCGCAGGAGCTGTACGAGGCGGCCGAGATCGACGGCGCGAACCTCTGGCAGCGCATCTGGCACGTCATGCTGCCGCAGCTGCGCACGGTGATCGCGCTGCTGCTGCTCTGGCAGCTGATCAACACCGTGCAGGTGTTCACCGAGCCCTACGTGTTCACCGGCGGCGGGCCGCAGAACGCCACCACCACCGTCCTCCTGCTGATCTTCCGGTACGGGTTCCAGCAGGGCAACTACGGGCAGGCCGCGGCGCTGGCCTTCCTCCTCGCCCTCGCACTGGCGCTGCTGTCGGCGGTGTACCTGCGGGCCACCCGGAGCTGGAGCACGTCATGACCGGATTCGTCTCCGAGAGCAGCCGGCGCCGGCCGGGCACCCGCGGCGCGTTGTTCACCGTCCACGGCCTCACCCTGATCGCGCTGGTGCTGATCGGCCTCGGACCGCTGTACTGGGCGGTCAAGGGCGCGGTCTCGTCGCCGACGGAGCTGGTGACGAACCCGCTGGCGCTGTGGCCGGTCGAGGCGCGTCTGGACAACCTCTCCCTGGCCTGGGACGAGCTGCAGGTCGGCCGGTACGTGCTCAACAGCCTCTGGATCGTGCTCGGCTCGTGGGCGGTGCAGCTGTTCGTCGCCGCGACCGCCGGGTTCGCGCTGTCGGTGCTGCGCCCGCGCATCGGCCCGTACGTGTACGGCGCGATCCTGGCGACGATGTTCGTGCCGTACACGGTGTCGATGGTCAGCCTGTTCCTGACGATCATCGACCTGCCGTTCCTCGGCATCAACATCGCCAACACGTACTGGGCCATCTGGCTGCCGGCCGGGGCCAACGCGTTCAACGTGCTGCTGGCGAAGGGGTTCTTCGACGCGCTGCCGCGAGAGCTGTTCGACGCCGCGAAGGTCGACGGCGCAGGCACCTGGCGGCTGCTGTGGAGCATCGTGCTGCCGATGAGCCGGCCGATCCTCGCCGTCATCAGCCTGCTCGCCGTCATGCACGCGTGGAAGGACTTCATCTGGCCGCTGGTGGCCATCGCCGACCCGCAGAAGCAGCCGATCGCCGTCGCCCTGACGGTGCTGGCCGGCCAGGCGCCACAGGACCAGCTGATCGCCGCCATGGTGCTCGCGCTGGTCCCGCCGGTGATCGTCTTCCTGGTCTTCCAGCGCCACATCGTCGCCGGGCTCGGCTTCACGGGGGTGAAGGGCTAGCAGCTCCGTCCGCACTTCGACGAAGAAGAAGGGACGCACCATGCCCGAACTGTCCAGACGCACGTTCGTCCGGGGCTCGCTCGCGGCCGGCGGCGCGGGACTGCTGACCCCGTCGTTCCTCACCACCGCGCAGGCCGCGGAGGTCACCGTCGCCGATCCGGCCGGCACGGTCACGCTGGCCGCCGACGCGGCGAGCGGCGCGATCCGTGTCCTCGACGCCGGCGGCGCGCACCGGCTGACGCTCACCGAGTTCTGGTACGCGAAGGACATCCGGACGCGCGGCGCGACGTCGGTGACGAAGGTCAGCGACACCGAGCTGCACGTCGAGTACGTCACCCAGCACCCGGACGTCAGCGTGACCGCCGTCGTGGTCGCCGGGCTGCGCAAGGCGCGGGTCCGCTGGGTGGTCGAGGGTACGGCCGCCGTTCCGTCGCAGTTCCTGATCGGCCAGGCCGTGGTGAACGGGACGGTCCGGTACGACCCGCTGGCGCTGTGGAACCGCGACGCCGGCGGCGGGATCCCGTACGAGACCCGGCACGGCGCCTGCTACGCGATGACCTACGCCGACACCCGGCTGCTGCTGCGGCTGCGCGAGAGCACGCCGGCGTTCGGCGGCGGCGTCACCGCGGTCCACGCGCCGGGGGTAGCGGCGGCCGACGGCGAGGGCTGGGTCACCGAGGCGGTGCTGGTGCCCGGCCTCATGCGGGCGCACTCGGCCGGCGTCATCGCCCGCGACATCGTCACCCCGCTGGGCATCGACCTCTGGGCCGACCAGCCGTTCCACGTGTGGAACACCGGCGGTGCCAAGACGGTGAACGCGCAGGTGGTGAACCAGGAGACGGCGGCGCGGCAGGTGCTGGTCAGGTGGACGGCGCGGACCTGGGACGGCGCGGAGCAGTCCGGCACGAGGGGCCCGGCGACGGTCGGCCCGCGGTCGATCTGGAACACGTCGTTCCCGGTCACGATGGGCGGCCGCGACATCGCGTTCGTCGAGGCCGTGGTCGACGACGCCGACCCGGCCGCCCCCAGCGTGGCGGCGTTCGCGCGCACCAACCTGGCGGTGCTGTCGTCGTACGCCTACCAGGCCGGCGAGGACAGCATGTTCGGCCTGGCCAACTACCCGTGGCTGCTCAGCGGGCCGGGCCCGCACGACGTCGCGGCGCTGATGAGGCTGATCGGGATGGCGTGGGTCCGCACCGCCTACGACGGCGCGCCCGGCATCCCGCCCGGCGACCTCGACGGCCACGGACTGCTGCACAACGTCCAGCTCGGCGACCTCCCGATCGGGAAGCCGGCGGCGGAGCAGCAGACGTGGGCGGCCGAGCGGGTGGCGCTGTGCGCCGGGGCCGGCGCCCGCTACTACGAGTGCGACAACGAGCTCAACCTCGTCGAGCCGAACCTGGCCCCCGCGACGTACGTCAGCGACGCGCTGGTCCCGTTGCGCGCGGCGCTCGGCGACACCCCCGCGTTCAAGGTGATGACCTGCGGGCTGGCCGGCCTGGACTCGGTCTGGCTGGACGCGTTCGGCGCGGCGGGCGGGTGGGAGGAGGTCGACGCGCTCGCCTACCACCCCGGCCGGGGCAACTTCGTCGCCGACTACTCGCCGCCGGAGCCGTGGCTGGAGCCCAACGGCGACCGCAAGCCGGAGTACTGGAACTTCATCGGGTCGCTGCGCAAGGCCGACGCCGCACGCGCGAGCACACCGGACGGGCGCAAGGAGCTGTGGCTGACCGAGGCGTACGCGTCGACGCAGCCGAACCGCTGGGGAACCGACACCTACCGGCACGCCGCCGAGAACGTGCTGCTGCAGCTGATGTTCGCCCGTGCGCACGGGGTCCGCTGCGTCACCTGGTACTCGCTCGACGACGGCATCGAGCAGCAGCCGCGCGAGGCCGAGCCCGCCGACATCGAGTACCACTTCGGCCTGCTGGTTCGAGACCGCAGCCCGAAGCCGTCGCTGCTGGCCTTCGCCACGGCGGCCCGCTTCCTCGACCAGGCCGAGTACCTCGGGCGGGTCACGTTCTCCGACCCCGCGGTGAAGGGCCTGCTGTTCGACACGCCCACCGGGCGGTTCCAGGTGCTGTGGACCCGGCACGACGGCTACGTCCTCAACGCCGACCACGACGAGGGCACCACCTACTATCCGCACCCCGAGCCGTCGGTGGACCCGTGGCCGACGAAGACGCAGGTCACGCTGCCCACCCCGGCCGCCACGACCACCGTCCGCGAGCTGAACGCGATCGGCCAGGAGACCCTGCACACCGCCGCCGGGAGCCGGGTGACCGTCACCCTCGACGGCGCGCCGCGCATCTTCGTCGGCCTCGACCTCACCACCACCGACACGTATCCCGTTTAGTGGAGGAACCGACCATGTCCGAACACCACCTCTCCCGCCGGACGTTCGTCGGCGGCTCCCTCGCCGCGGCCGGTGCCGCCGCGGCCGCCGGGCTGCTGCCCGCCGGTGTCGCCCACGCCGCCGGCCCGTTCACGATCGGCGCGGACGGCATCAGCGTCACGGCCGGCACCGACGGCGCGATCGTCGTGTCCGACGGCGCCGGGGTGCAACGGCTGCGGCTGGCGCACTTCCTGGTCAAGGACACCGTGCTCGGGCAGCAGCGCACGTTCGGCGGCACGCCGTCGGCGATCACGCTGCCCGACGGCCGCCCGGCGATCCGGGTCGACTACCGCATGGGCAGCACCGGTGTGGGCATCGCCGTACGCGGCACGTTCGACGTCAGCGCGCGGCGGCTGCACGCCCGCTGGGAGGCCACCAGCGGCAACCCGATGTACCTGAACTCGCAGTTCCACCGGGTGGCGCTGGGCCAGGCCGGCCCGGAGACGACCCGGGCGCTGACCCGCTGGAACCGCGACAGCGGCGGCGGCGTGCCGTACGAGACCAACGACGGCGTCATCTACGCGCGCGGCTGGGCCGACACCGGCGGGTTCATCCGCATCGCCGACAGCAACCCGGCCTGGACCGTGGGCGACTGGGTGCACGTCGCCGGCACCTACCAGGGCGACGTGCTGGTGCACGACGTCGACGTGGTGATCGGCGACCTGCGCCCGGCCGCGGCGAACGCGCTGGCCCAGCAGCGCCCGCTCGGCGTCGACATCTGGACCGACCAGCCGTTCAACCTGTGGGACGGCGCCGGGCACGCGATGGCGGTGCACGCCCAGGCGGTCAACGGCGGCACCACCGCCCGCGACGTCGAGCTGAGCTGGTGGGGCCGCGACTTCGACGGCGTCGTCGTCGCCAGCGGTGCGGAGACCCTCGCCCTGGGCGCCGGAGGTGTCGCCCAGCGCACGGTCGAGTTCCCGTCGGCCGAGCAGGGCATCGTCTTCGTCGAGGTCAGGGTCGCGGCGGGCGGCGACGAGGCGTTCGCGCGGACCACGCTGGCGTCGCTGCGGCCGTACACGTACCAGCCGGGCGGGCGGTTCGGCATCGCCAACTACCCGTGGCTGCTGCAGCCGAGCAAGGCCGACGTCGCCGCCCTCATGCAGCGGATCGGCGTCGCGTCGGTGCGCATCGCCTACAACGGCGCGCCGGGCATCGCGCCGGCCGAACTCGAGCAGCTCGGCATCATGCCGAACATCCAGCACGGCGACGTCGTGTTCGGCGCGACGCCGGAGCAGGCGAAGGCCTGGGCGGCGGAGCTGGTGGACGTCGTCGTCGACGCCGGCGCGCACTACTTCGAGGTCGACAACGAGCGCAACCAGCCGTGGATGTCCGGCCAGTTCACCGAGGAGTACATCCGCGACGGGCTGCGGCCGGTGGTCGAGCGGCTCGCCGAGATCGGCCACGACGTCAAGGTGATGAACAACGGCCTGGGCGGCATGGACGTCAACTGGCTGGACAACTTCCACGCCAACGGCGGCTGGGACCTCATCGACGTGTTCGCGTTCCACCCCGGTCGCGGCAACTTCACCCCCGACTACGCGCCCAGGCCGGACGAGTGGGAGCAGGGCAGCAACGGCAGCTACTGGAACTTCCTGGGCGGACTGCGCGAGGCGCGGCGGCGCCTCGACGAGTACGGCGGCGACAAGGAGCTGTGGCTCACCGAGGCGTACTCGTGCACCCGGCCGAACCACTGGTGGAACGACACCATGCGCCAGTCGGCCGAGAACGTGCTGCTCACGCTGGCGCTCGCGCTCTCAGAGGGGGTCGACGGCGTCAACTGGTACCAGCTGCACGACAGCATCATCCACCAGCCGCAGAAGGCGAACCCGACCAACACCGAGTACCACTTCGGGCTGATGAACCGCGACACCAGCGCCAAGCCGTCGCTGCTCGCGTACGCCACCGCGACCCGGATCCTGGAGGGCGCCGAGTTCGTCCGCTGGCTCGAGTTCGATGATGGGGACGTGAAGGGGCTGCAGTTCGACACCCCGTCCGGGCCGATGTCGATCCTGTGGACGCGGACCGACGGCTACTTCCTGAACGCCTCGCACGACGAGGACGTGGCGTACTACCCGCACCCGGAGGCGTGGGAGGACGACTGGCCGACCAAGACCGACGTCGCGTTCCTCGGCGCCCGGCTGACCGAGGTCGACGTGCTCGGCCGCGAGCGGACCGTCACCGGGTCGCGCGGGGTGATCGGCGTCGTGCTCGACGGGACGCCGCGGGTCTACTACGGACTCGGCGACCAGCCCGAACGCCGGGTCTCGTCGATCACGCACCGTCCGGCGGAGGGCTGACGCACATGCGGGAGCAGCAGGTCCGGCACGACGTGACCGTGGTGGGCGGCGGGCTGGCGGGCGTGTGCGCCGCCATCGCCGCCGCCCGGCTCGGCCGCACGGTCGCCCTGGTCAACAACCGGCCGGTGCTGGGCGGCAACTCGTCCAGCGAGATCCGGGTGTGGGTGGTCGGCGCGACGGCGCACGGCCGCAACCACCACGCCCGCGAGACCGGGATCATGGGCGAGCTGTTCGTCGAGAACCAGTACCGCAACCCCGAGGGCAACCCGTACTACTGGGACGCGGTGGTGCTGGACGCCGTCCGGGCCGAGCCGAACATCTCGCTCTTCCTGAACACGGACGTGCGGACGGTGGCCGCCTCCGACGGAGTCATCGAGTCGGTGACCGGCTGGACCATGGGGTCGGAGCTGCTGACGACGTTCACGTCCCCGGTGTTCCTGGACTGCACCGGGGACGGGCTGGTCGGCGCGCTGGCCGGGGCCTCGTTCCGGGTGGGCCGGGAGGCGCGGTCGGAGTACGACGAGCCCTGGGCACCGCCGGTCGCGGATGAGGTGACGCTCGGCAGCACGCTGCTGTTCTACTCGAAGGACGCGGGGGAGCCGGTCCGGTTCGTGCCGCCGTCGTTCACGAAGGACATCACCGCCACGTCGATCCCGTCGCGGCGGATCATCCGCTCGTCGGACAACGGCTGCGCCTACTGGTGGATCGAGTTCGGCGGCGAGCTGGACACCGTCCACGACAACGAGGCGATCCGCGACGAGCTGTGGGCGGTCGTCTACGGGATCTGGGACCACATCAAGAACTCCGGCGAGTATCCGGACGCCGAGAACCTGACGCTGGAGTGGGTCGGCGCGGTGCCCGGGAAGCGGGAGTACCGGCGCTTCCTCGGCGACTACGTCCTCACCCAGCACGACGTGCTCGGGCAGACCGAGTTCGACGACCGTGTCGCGTTCGGCGGCTGGTCCATCGACCTGCACCCGCCCGGCGGCATGTACGCGCAAGAGGAGGGCGCGAAGCAGCGCTACGCCGACGGGATCTACCACATCCCCTACCGCATCCTGTACTCGACGAACGTGACGAACCTGCTGCTGGCCGGCCGGAACGTGTCCGCGTCGCACGTCGCGTTCGGGACCACCCGCGTGCAGGCGACGACCGCCGTCATGGGCGAGGCGGCGGGGACGGCGGCGGCGCTGAGTGTCGCCGCAGGGGTGCCGCCGCGGTCGGTCGACGTCGGCGAGCTGCAGCGGACGCTGCTGCGGCAGGACGCGTCGATCGTGGGACTGCCGTTGTCGGATCCGCTCGATCTCGCCTCGTCCGCCTCGGTGACCGCGTCGGGGTCCCTGTCGTCGCTGTCGGTCGCGGACGGGTCGTCGCTCTGGCCGCTCGAGGCCGACGCCGGGCTGGTGCTGCCGGTGGACCCGTCGCTGCCGGTGCTCGAGCTGCTGGTCGACGCGGCCGCCGACACCTCGCTGACCGTCGAGCTGTACGACCCCGGGCCGGGGCAGAACTACGTGCCGCGTCACCTGGTGACGACGGCGACCGTGCCGGTGCCGGCCGGGTCGAAGCAGTGGGTGCGGTTCGACCTCGACTGGTCCCCGTCGACCCCGCGGAACGCGTTCGTGCTGGTCCCGGCCGTTCCCGGGGTGGCGTTGTACGTCGCCGACCGGCCGACACCGGGCGTGCTGAGCTTCACCCGGCGGCCGCTGCGGCCGCAGGACGAGCGGCCGCAGCCGCTGCGCGAGTGGACCAACCGGGAGCTGCTGCGGCGGACGTTCTGCTTCCGCGCGGGTGCTTCTGCGGCGTTCGCGCCGGCTCGTGCGGTCGACGGATACCTGCGCCCGTTCGCCGGACCGCGCACCTGGGTGTCGTCGGGCCTGCCGGCCTGGCTGCGGCTGTCGTGGGAGTCGCCTGTGACGGTCGGGCGGGTCGAGCTGATCGGCGACGACGACGTCGACGAGGACCTCATCAACCTGCACCGCCACCGCACGCCGTTCCCGATGCCGCCGACGCTGGTCCGCGACTACGACGTCGAGGCGCTGGTCGACGGGGAGTGGGTGACGGTCGCGTCGGTGACGGCGAACCGCCGGCGACGGCAGGTGCACGAGCTCTCGTCGCCGGTGACCTGCACCGCGCTGCGGGTGGTCGTGACGGCGACCAACGGCGCGCCCGCCGCCCACGTCATCGCGCTGCGGGCGTACGCGCCGTGAGGCGGGTGCTCGTCACCGGCGCCGCCGGGCGGATCGGGCGGGCGGTGCTGGACCTGCTGGCGTCCCGCGGCATCGACGCGACCGCCATGGTGCTGGAGGACCCGGGCGACCTGGCGGCCTCGCGGGTGGTCGTCGGCTCGGCCGGCGACCCGCTCGTCGTGCGGTCGGCGGTGGCCGGAGCCGACGCCGTCGTGCACCTGGCCGCCCGGCCCGCGCCGACCAGCGGCACCCCGGTCGAGGTGTTCGCCGACAACACCCGCGCGACCTTCACCGTGCTCGAGTGCGCGGGCGAGGCGGGCGTGCGGCGGGCGGTGATCGCCAGCTCGTACGGCGCCAATGGCCTGCCGTGGTCGCGCGGCCTGATCCCGCCCGCGTACCTGCCGGTCGACGAGGCGCTGCCGAGCCCCGTCGAGGACCCGTACGGGCTGTCCAAGCAGACGGACGAGCTGACCGCGGCGATGATGGCGCGCCGGCACGGACTCACCGTCGTCGCCGTCCGCTACCCGTTCATCGGCGGGGTGGAGGAGCGGCTGGCCGCGCACGCCCGCACGCTGACGGACGACCCCGCGCGCGGGGTGCGGGAGCTGTGGTCGTACCTCGACGTGCGCGACGCCGCGCTGGTCGCGCTCGACGCCCTCTCCGTCGACGACGGCGCCGCTCACGTCGTGCTGGTGGCCGCGCCGGAGACGCTGGTGCCGTACCCGACCGAGGAGCTGCTGCGGCGGTACCTGCCGGACGTGCCGGTGCGGCGGCCGCTGCCCGGGCGCTCGGTGCCGGTCGACACGTCGGCGGCGACCCGGCTGTTCGGCTTCACGGCGCGATACCCGCTTCAGGATGGTTTCCGGGCCGCCGCTGGTTGACGTGTACGTGGATGTCGTCGTGATCGGTGCCGGCCAGGCCGGGCTGTCGACGGCGTACCACCTGCGGCGGCTCGGGGTGTCGTTCGTCGTGCTCGACGGCGCCGCCACGGCGGGCGGCGCGTGGGCCTCGCGGCCGCCGACCCTGACCATGGCCAAGGTGCACGGCGTGTTCGACCTGCCGGGCGCGCATCGGATAGCTGTGGACGGCGAGACCGGGCTGCCCGCGTCGGAGGTGGTCGGGCGGTACTACGCCGACTACGAGCGCCGGTTCTCGCTGCCGGTGCTGCGGCCCGTGCGGGTGACGTCCGTGTCGCCGCTGGACGACGGGCGGCTGCGGGTGGCAGCGTCGAACGGCGCGACCTGGACCGCGCGGGTGGTCGCGAACGCGACCGGCACCTGGACCCGTCCGCACTGGCCGTACTACCCCGGCGCCGCGTCGTTCCGCGGCCGCCAACTCCACTCGTCCGACTACCGCGGCCCATCGTCCTTCGCGGGCCTTCGCGTCGTGGTGGTGGGCGGCGGGCACTCGGCCGCGCACGTCCTGTCCGAGATCGGCGACGTGGCGGCCTCGGTCACGTGGGTGACCAGGCGGCCGCCGGAGTTCCGCTCGGGGGAGTTCGGCCCCGAGGTCGGCCGCTCGATCATCGCCGACGTCGAGGCCCGGGTCCGGGCCGGCCTGCCGCCCCTCAGCGTCGTCGCCGTCACCGGCCTCGGCTACACCGACGTCGTGCGGGAGGCCCTGGCGAAGGGCGTGCTCGAGCGGCAGCCGATGTTCACCCGGGTGGTGCCGGACGGGGTGGAATTCGCGGACGGGACCGTGGTGCCGGCCGATGTGATCATCTGGGCGACCGGCTTCCGGGCCGCCCTGGGTCACCTCGCCCCGCTCCGGCTGCGCGAGCCGGGCGGCGGGGTGCGGATGGACGGCACCCGCGTGGCTCGCGACCCACGGATCCATCTCGTCGGCTACGGCCCCTCCGCCAGCACCGTCGGCGCCAACCGGGCCGGCCGCGACGCCGCGGTGGAGATCAAGGACTTCCTGGCCCGGGTGCCCGCCGCCGCCTGACCGCCCGTGACTGTCGGTGGGCTCGGTAGGGGTTTCCGCTGGATTGCGGGCCCGTTGTTGATCATGGAGAAGGTCGGTTTCCACGTCGCCCGGAAGCCGACCTTCTCCATGATCAACCAGGAACCGAGAGGTGATGCCGCCGGCCCGGCTCGGCGTCGCTCTCCGTCCCGTCAGGGGCGTGGTTGACTGACGGCGTGCGCTACGGACTGAAGCTGAGCCAGCAGGCCCCCATCGACGAGTACCGCGCCGTCTGGCGCATCGCCGACGAGGCGGGCTTCGACCACGTGTGGAACATGGACCACTTCGCCACCATCGGCGGCGACCCCGACGGTGACATCTTCGACGCGTGGGCCCTGCTTGCCGCCATGGCCGAGTCGACCACCCGGGTGCGCATCGGCTGCATGGTGACGGGCAACACGTACCGTCACCCTGGCGTGCTCGCCAAGATCGCCACTACGGTTGATCACCTGTCCACCGGCCGGCTCGAGTTCGGCATCGGCGCAGCATGGGCCGAGTACGAGCACACGATGTTCGGCCTTCAGTTCGGGACGGCGGGGGAGCGGCTCGACCGGCTCGAGGAGGCCTGCCAGATCATCCGGTCGCTGTGGACGTCGCCGCGGACGACTTTCGCGGGTACGCACTATCAGGTGACCGACGCGGTTGCGGAGCCGAAGCCGGTGCAGTCGCCCTACCCGCCCATCTGGATCGGCGGCAGCGGCCGCAAGCGAACCCTCCGCATCACCGCCCTCTACGCCGACGCCTGGAACTCGACCGGCGTCGAGCCTTCGGAGTTCGCGGAGTTGTCGGGTGTCTTGGATGCTCACTGTGCTTCGGTGGGGCGGGATCCCGCGGCCATCCGGCGCACCATGCAGCTCCGGTTGAGCGACGATGTGGCCGACGTGCTTTCGCGGGTGGAGGCATTCGCCGCCGTGGGCGCCGACGACATCATCCTCATCACCCGCCCCGGCTCCGCCGAGGCGCAGGCGACGGCGGCGGCCGAGCTGCTCCCGCAGCTCCGCTCCATCGGCTGACCGAGCTGGGCTGCGGCTCGGGATCATCGCAGCTCAAGGGGAATGTAGGCACTCCACGACGTCTTTCCGCCCATAATGGGCTACGTCGATCCCGCAGCCGAGACGTCCGTCGAGTCGCGCCTCGGCGAGCGGAGTTCGGCAGGTCGGATCTCTGCGATGCGAGTGTGCGATCGTCCCTTCCACCGTCCGTTTCCCAAAGACTCATGTGCCCCACGCCTGGCTTCAAGTCCCAGTCGCCCCACCAGCACCGCCTTCGAGCTCGTCAAGCTCCGCTGGGTCGTCGAAGAGCATGGGAATGGCCGGCTCCTCCGACTCCAACTCCGACTCCGACGCCGACGTGCCCGCGATCGTCCGCGTCGGTTTGGGCGCGACCTGGAGCTTGGTTCTCCACTCGGGTCCGTATACCCACTCGGCCCGTCGCAACCGGTCGAAGTCGCTCGTCCGCTCCCAGAACGCGGGGATACCCTTTTGCAGCCGCTTGACCGTGAGTTGGCCAAGATCGACCATGTAGACGACACATTTGACTCCGCGCCAGTTCGGTGTGTTCGGCACGGTTTCGCGGATCCGATGGAGCAGTCGCAAGTTCTCAAGCTGGCGAATCTCGCTGCCCCATGAGCCTTCATCAAGATCCTTCTGGCGGATGAGGACGAAGGCAGTATCGCCTTGTTCGCGTACGAAGTCGCAGATGTCGCGCCACCGCTCCCGCAGCCGCGAAGCGTCGTCACCCGCATCGAGGTTCAGTTCCTCGTCTTCCTTCTTGTTCATGCGCCGACTTGCGGCGGAATTGACGTCCTCGGCCTGGATGTTGACCAAGGTCGACAGTGATGGAGCTTGCTTCTTGTTCAACCGCTCGACAGCGGCATCAAGTGCGCTCCCAGTGAGGGTGATGTAGTCGCGAGCTACTGCACCGCCGCAAGCAAGCACCATTCGGCTGCGGGCCGTCTCGGTGAAGAGTTGAGCGGTAGTCAAGCCAAGTGGCTGGATCACCCCGTCGAGCATCCGCTCGAGGAAGCGCTGAGCTGTTCCGAAGTCGTCAAGGGTGACATCGATCGGTAGGGGGTGGATGTCTTGATTGGGCTGCATGCCGATCGCTGGGTCCCCGTCTCTGAACGGTCGCATGCGCTCGCCCACGCCGCCGACCTTGAGCCAGATCCCGGTGCCCTTCGCGACGGTCTTGAGGTAGTCGAGAACCTCGGGCTGGTCCGCGAGCCTGACGTAGTAGAAGTCATCGATGAATACCGCAGCCCGGTCGCCAGCAGATTGTCGCACCAGGGTTGTGAGCTCGTCGGACAGTCGACTTGCCAGCTGTTGTAGGCGCTCGATCTTCGCCTCTTCAAAAGCAGCGGTTTCTGTCATCGAATCCGCAGCACGTGTTGTACGGGCGGCCTCGCCACCGGCCTCTGCGCCGGCCCCGTGGTGGCTTGCGCGGAAACTGCCCTTGCCGGAGACGTTCGACGACTTGCTCCGCTGTCTCGAGCGAGTCATCTGCTTGTTCCATGCCTGCGGGTCGTTGAGCATCTGGCTGAGTTCACGACGAGTCGCCTTGAACTGGCGGCGAAGTCGAAGGTCACCCATGAGAGACCTGCCGAGGTGCACGCTAGGTCGGATTTCGTCCAGGAGTTTGATGAGGATCTCGATCAGGACATCCGGGAACGGTCGGTTCTTGAACTTCTCCATGTCGATCACTGCGACCTGCGCGCCCGACTCACGGAGATGAACACGTACAACGTGGAGGAGCGTGGACTTTCCGGTTCCACGTCGCCCGGAGATCAGGTGGTGCTGGCGGGCTTTCAGCGTGTCCGCGTGTCCGGGTCGAAGTTCAACGAACCGCTCAACGGCACGCTCTGCGTTCGACTCGTCCGTCCGGGCGGCTTCAGTGAGGGCTTCCCTCAGCGGACCCAACTTCGAGTAGTCCACGCCTGCGGCTTTCAACCCAACCTCCAAGACCTGGCTATGTGCGCTCATGCTAGGCGGCGCACGACTCAGTCGGGGACCTTCGAGGACGGCGCGCTCGCCCATAGCGCGTTCGGGCACGGACGGGCAGGGGTCTGTTGCACGTTCAGGTGACCCCCTTGATCCGACTTGTGTCTTACCGCCGCGTACACGGCTGGCTCGGATGCGGACTCGAGCCCGTGGCGACTCTGTCCACCAAGAGCCGCGACAGCTAGAGCGTGTCTGACAAAGTTCCGGGATCGTGTCGGGGATGCTCGGGGTCGTGTCTCGGTTTCAGTTGCTCTCTGATGCGCAGTGGGCGTTGATCGCTGATCTTCTTCCGGCTCGTACGGGTCGGCGGGGGCGCCCGTTCTCCGACGCGCGGGCGATGGTGGAGGCGATCGTGTACCGGTATCGGTGTGGGATCGCCTGGCGGGACCTGCCGGGCGTGTTTGGGCCGTGGCAGACGGTGTGGACATGGCATCGGCGCCTGGCCGGCGACGGCACCTGGGACGCGGTGCTGGCCCGGTTGACCGCGGCAGCGGACCAGGCTGGGCAGCTGGGCTGGTCGGTGTCGGTGGATTCCACGATCGCTCGGGCTCATCAACACGCCACGAACATGAAACGCCTCGCGGGGGGCTGGGTCGAGTTACACGTTCTCGACCAGCGAGCCGCCTGACCACGGTCTGGGCCGCTCCCGCGGCGGGATGTCGACCAAGGTCCACCAGCTCGTCGACGGGCACGGACTGCCGTTGGTGATCGCGCTCAGCGCCGGCCAGGCCGGCGACTCGCCGGCATTGCTGCCGCTGCTGGGGCACCTGCAAGTGGCGCGCCCGGCCGGGCGGCCCAGGACCCGGCCCGACGCGCTGCGCGGGGACAAGGCGTACTCGTCTCGCGCGATCCGCGCCCACCTGCGCGCCCGCGGCATCAAGGCCGTGATCCCCGAACCCGCCGACCAGGCCGGGCACCGCAAACGACGCGGCTCACGCGGCGGACGCCCACCGGCGTTCGACCCGGACGACTACCGAGGCCGCAACGTCGTCGAACGCTCCTTCAACCAGCTCAAACAGTGGCGAGGACTGGCTACCCGGTTCGACAAGCTCGCCATCGTCTACCGCGCCGCCGTCGTCCTCAACGCCGTCATCTCCTGGACCCGACATTTATCAGACACGCTCTAGCTCGTGTGGCAGGCCGGGGCGCACCAACGACAGCTGTTCACCTGGCTGAAGTGGATCTTGGCGGCCTGCACGGCAGGGGAGCAGGTCTCGTGGTGCCCGAGGTCCACCCGGTTGGCGGATGTAGGCAGGCACCATTTGTTGGCCGAGACGTCGTGGACCTCGTGGTCGCCATTCGGCTGGGCGTTCCTGTTCACGCAGTATCTAGGCATGCGTCGACCCCTTTCAATGGGAACCCAGGGTGGCAGACACCCACGACACAACACCGGCGAACCGATTCACGGCACGAATGCACTGCCTCTTGGGTGAAGCCAGATTCAATTCACCCCGCCGCTTGCGTCCGCGTTCGCTGAACCACCATGTCCGCCCGTGTCATTTCGCCGCCTTGGCGGTGGACTCTTCCCAGGCGTGGTGAAGGTTGTCTGCACTGCAGCTCGAGGTCACTCGTGCTGCCATCTCAACTCCCACTGCTCTGCCATGTACATGCCCCACGCAGTGTCTTCGTCGCGCTGGTGCCCGCAGGCGATGCACAGCCCGACTGTCATCGTGCCGCCGCTGTTGTCGTAGCCGAGCGGAACGAAGGTGCGCCGGAAACACTCGTTGCACTCCTCCGGGTCCATCACATCGAGCAGATCCTTGACTCGGCGAACGTCCCGTTCCGCGTAAGCCCGTGCCTTCTCGTAGAACAGCGTCACCATCATGTCGTCCACCGTTCGGTGGGCTCCAACGTGGTGAAGCACTTCGAGGCCGTCGAACTCGTCAAGTTCACGCAGAGCTGTGAGGTGCTTCGATCCGAGTTGAATCCACTCGTCATCGGCTCGGCCATGTCGCAGCGGCTGGGTCAGATCGAGCCCCTCCGCTAACGTCGCCTGGTTGACGCTGAGGCCGAGCGCGACGGCCTTGGGCAGCAGGACGCTAGCCGGAAGGGTGAAGCCCCTCTTGTCGATCACGGCCGCGGGATCGATCGCCGCGACGATGGCGAGGAGTCCGTTTGTCAGAGCAACATCGAACGGGCCCTCGGGTGGGACCCGATTCTCGTCGAGCACTGAGACGTTCAGTGCGTATCGAGCCTGCCGCATGACCTGCCGACGAACGTGATCTGGGGTCCATTGATCTGGGGTCACGTCGCCGGCCTCCCGTCGCCTCGTGTCATGGGGTGACACTAGCGCCGGGGCAGGGCAGGGCCGCATCATCGGTGACGGGTCGGATTAACCTGCTTCGCGTCGCGTCGCGCCCCTGCAGATGCGTCATTTCGCCGCGAGTGACGCAGAGTGCGCCCCACCAAAGGGCCATCCGGCATGCCGTCATCAGCGCGTGCGCCGACACCCCGCAGGTAGATCTCGCTCTCCCCACATGGGAGCCGTCGTCGCATGGGTCAGCGGCTCGGTCGGGTCAGGCGCGGCTTACGGGAGTAGGTTGAGCAGCGAGGACTCCTGTTCCTAGGAGGTGAGCGCCATGGGCGCCTTCACCGTCGAGTTCGAGAACCAGCCGGGGCGGCTCGCCGAGTTGTGCGAGGTCATTGCGGCGCGCGGCATCAATCTCGTGATCTGCGGACTCGCGCACGGCGAGACCGGCACGGTCGCGTTCATCGCCGATGACGAGTCGGCGGCACGGACCGCGCTGCAGGACGCCGGGTTTGATGCCCAGGAGCGGGACGCGCTGACCGTCCGCCTGAAGAACGCTCCCGGAGCGGGGGCGGCCACGTTCCGCAAGCTCGCCGAGGCCGGGGTGAATGTCGAGGTGTTCCTGCCGGTGCGCGTCTCGGACGCCCAGTTCGTCGGTGTGCTGTGCGTCGACAATCGGGACGCCGCGCGGGCGGTGCTCGGCGACGTCGTCGGCTGAGGTCGCGTGTCGAGGGCGGGTCACTACCGCTCTGGCAGCAGCAACTCGCCCACGACGCGCATCAGGAGCGGCAGGCCCGGCCAGACCCGACCGGGCCCACCGCGTCAGGCGGTCTCCGCCTGCAGGATCGGGGCGACCGGACGGCGGGCGGCGAGGCGCGCCGGAACCAGCGTCAGTATCGCGACCACGATCACGAGGCCGGGGACCAGCGCGACCAGCCACCAGATCGGCGGCATGGGGACCTCGTCGGGATCGACCGCCGCGTAGAGGGCCAGCCCGCCGCCGACGCCCAGCAGGGCGCCCACGAATGCCGGCAGCACCTGCGCGAGCGACAGGCCCGCGCTGAGCTGCGCCGGCGTGGCACCGAGCGCCCGGGTGACCGCGGATGCGTGCCGTGAGTCGAGGACGGTCGCCCAGGTCGCGACGATGGCGTTGACGGCGGCCATCGCGATCAGCGTGATGGTGATGACCAGCAGCACGTCGCCCAGCCGCTCCATACGGGCGTCGGGGTCCTGGGCCAGGTTGGACCTGAGCTGCGCGTTCGCTCCCATCGCCGCGACGATGCCGCTGACGGTGACGGTGATGCTCGCGATGCTGAGCACGAACCGCCGCGGTCGCCGTCCGGCCACCCGCAGCGCGATGAGCAGCACCACCGGCAGCCGGGCCGAGAGCGCGACCAGCCAGCCGACCCGGCGGGGCGGCCGGGCGGACTCGTTCAGGGCGGCGACGGTGCTGGTGCGGGCCGCGCGGATCGCGGGGATGAAGGTCGCGAGCACGGCGACACCCAGCGCGATCGCCGTCACCGTCGCGATGGTGCCGACGGTGAGCGATGGGGTGCCCGCGCCGCCGATGAGGCCCAGTGTCCGGTCGGTGATCGCCGGCGCCACCAGACGCCCGGCGACCAGCCCGGTCGCGGCCGCGACGAGGGCGACGAGGAGGTACTCGGCGAGCAGGACGGCGGCGACCAGCCCGGGCGTGCCGCCGACCGCCTTCAGCAGTCCGACCCGCCGCGTCTGGTCCGCCATGCGCCCGCCGACCAGGACGGCAATGCCGGCCACGGCCAGAACGCCGAGCAGCCAGCCGCCGGTGAGCAGGACCCGCTGCGCGTTGCGCTCGATGTGCGTGACCTGCTCGACGATGTGCTGCCACGGCTCCAGCCAGGGCACGTCCTCGATGCTCGGGCCGTCGGGCATGCGGGCATCGGCGAACGCCTGGGCGCTGTCCGGGTCGGCCAGTTGGAGGTACACGACGTGGGAGACGGCGTCGGGCTCGGCGGCGAGGGCGGCGACGTCGGCCTCGGGAACCCAGATCAGACCGGGGTCGGTGACGGTGTTCTCCCACGCCGGCGGGCCGGTGACGCCCGCGCCCGCGGCCTCGGGATCGCCGCCGGGCTCGACTGCGGCCTGCTCGCCCTCGTCGCCGGAGGGGCCGGGAGCGCACGGGACGAGGCAGCTCGCCCACGGGTACGGCGTCATCGCGGCGGTGACGGCGATGCCTGCGACCTCGACGGACTCGCCGCCCAGCGTGACGGTGTCGCCGGCCTCGATGCCGAGTTCCTCCGCGAAGGCGGCCTCGACGACCACGCCGTCATCGCCGTCCGTGCCGAGCCACTCGCCGTCGACGACGGCCGGCTGGTCGACGGCGACAGGCTCGACCGGCCGCCCGACGGCCTGCACGTCGGCCGTGCGGCCGTCGACCTCGATGCTGGTCGCCGCGACCCGGAACGGGCCGCTGCTGGCCGTGACACCGTCGGCGGCGGTGAGCTCCTCGAGCTGGGCGGGGTCGGCACCCTCGCCGGTGAACGGGTTCTGCATCATGCTGGCGACGATGTCGGGCCCGGCCGTCGCCTCGCGGGTGCGCTGGTAGGGGTCGCCGGCGATGCCGTGCATCACCAGGCCGAGCGTCAGCGTCGTCGTCGCGGCGACGATGGCGAGCAGGAGCAGCGCGGCCTCAGCCGGACGCCGTCGTAGATCACGGGCGGCCAACCGGGCCACCAGCAGGAGCCGGCCCATCGCCGTCAGCCCTCGAACCCGGCGAGCGCGCCGAGGCGCCCGGTCGTCCCGCCGGTCAGGCGGGTCTCGTCGACGAAGGCGCCGTCGCGCATGGTGATGAGCCGGTCCGCCGTCGCGGCGATGCGCTCGTCGTGCGTGACGATGACCAGCGTCTGGCCGGACTCGTGCAGCTCCTCGAACAGCCGCAGCACGTCGAGAGTGGCGGCGCTGTCGAGGTTGCCGGTGGGCTCGTCGGCGAGGACGAGGACCGGCTCGTTGCTGAGCGCGCGGGCGACGGCGACGCGCTGGCGCTGGCCACCCGAGAGCGCGGCGGGCAGCCTGCCGGCCTTGTCGCCGATGCCGACGCGGTCCAGCAGCGCGATGGCGCGCGCCCTGGCCCGACGGGGGGAGTGCCCGGCGAGCAGGGCGGGGAGCTCGACGTTCTCGACGACGGTGAGCTCGTCCATGAGGTGGAAGGCCTGGAAGACGAAGCCGACGTCGGTGCGGCGGAGGCGGGCCAGCGCCCGCTCGTTCAGCCGGTCGATGCGTCGGCCGGCCAGGTCGATCTCGCCCCCGCTCGGCCGGTCGAGCCCGCCGACCAGGTGCAGCAGGGTCGACTTGCCGCAGCCGCTGGGTCCCATGACGGCGACCGTCTCGCCCCGCGCGACCTCGAGGTCGACGGCGTCGACGGCGCGGACGAGGCCTTCGCCGTCGCCGTAGGTCTTCGTCAGCCCCCGTGTGGCGAGGGCGAGGCCGGTGGTGGTCACGATGTGCTCCTTCGTGTGGTCCAGCTGCGTTCGCAGGCCTCGAGCCAGCGCAGATCCGCCTGGAGCCGGAGGACGATGCCCTCCAGGAGCAGGCCGGCGTCGGAGCCGTCGGGCTCGGCCATGGCCGCCCGCTGCGCCTCGCGCAGCCGGCGCAGCAGCTCGCGCCGCTGGGTGTCGACGATGCCGAGCGGGTCGGCGAGCCCCGCGGCCGCAGCGGCGACCAGCTTGAGGTGGAACTCGGCGAGGTCGGGCTTGGGCCAACTCACTTCGGTCAGCCACTCGGCGACGCGCTGCTGGCCCTGCGGGGTGAGGGCGTAGGTCTTGCGGTCTGCGGGCTCTCTCTTGGTGGTCGACGGCGACGGGGTCTCGGTGGTGACGAGGCCGGCCTTCTCGAGCCGGGTCAGGACGACGTAGACCTGGCCCGCGTTCATCGCCTCGCCGACCGGGCCGAGCGCCTGCCGCAGCCGGGCGCGCAGCTGGTAACCGTGCGACGGCTCCTTGGCCAGCAGTGCCAGGACCACTTCCTGCTGCATCGGACCTCCCGTATAACCGTTAGGTCCGACTATAACCGTTAGCCGTACGGCGTCAAGAGGGGCGCCACCGCGGGTTTCGCGGCGACGCCCCTCGTCGTGTCCTAGAACGGCCAGCCGGCGGAGCGGCCGTTCTCGAGCAGGCTGAGCAGGGTGAACGTGGCGTCGTTGAGACCGCCGAACTCGTGCCGGTTCGCCCGGCCGGCGGCCACCACCGTCGGGCGATACCCGCCGAGGTTGAACCCGTAGACCGGGACCTTTGCCGGTACGGCGGCGACCGGGTCGCCACCGCGCCCGGCGCCGTCCGGGAAGGTCTGCATGTCGGTCACGATCACCACGCGGTCGTGCCGGCGGTAGGTCGCGCGCACCGCCTCGGCGATGCGCGTGCCGTGACCGGCCTCGCCGACCCGCCCGACCAGCCGGTCCGCCTCCGTCAGCAGCGATGTCCTGCGCGCGATCCAGTGCGCGAACACGCCGTCGGCGAACCCGTACAGGTCGACGGCGTTGCCCCGCTTGGCCAGCGCGACCCCGAACACCGCGGCGGCCTCGACCGGCGACATCGACGACCGCTGCGAGAACGCCCGCTGCGTCATCGACGCCGACGTGTCGACGAGCACGAGCGTGCGCCCCGCGAAGGCCGGCACGTTCGCCGTCGCCGTCCCGATCGCCTTGTCCAGCGCGTACGCCCACCGCAACGACGGTGCGTTGCGGTACGCGGCGACGAACCGGAACGGGAACTGCCGCGAGCGGCGCACCTGCTCCGGGTCGGCCAACCTGGCGGCGACCGTCTCGGCGACGGCGTCGCTCACCCCGGCCTCGTCGAAGTTGCGCAGGTTGCGCAGCAGCGCCATGTAGCCCATGGACGGGATGACCGCCTCCCACGCCGTCCGGTCCATCGGCCCGCCGAGCCAGCCCGCGAGCGCCTCCCAGGTGAGTCCGGCGTCGGCGAGCGCCGTGGTGCGGAGGTGCTGCCTGCGCTCGTTCTGGGGGACGGCGTTGAGCTGCGTGTTCGCGTGGACGACGGGCAACCGGTCTGCCGGAACGACGGTGTCGGCGCGGCCGTGCCGGCGGTCGAGCAGCCAGCGGAACAACGCCGACTGCGCGTCGTCGCGTGGCCGCACGTGGCACAGCTCGAGGACGTCGGCCATACGCCAGGCGCGCGAGACGCCGTCGTACTTCAGCGCCGCCCGCTCGGTGTACAGCCGGCGCGCGGCGTCGGCGACGCCCCGCTTGATCGGCTGCGGCAACGCGCGTCCGTACCGCGACGTGTAGTAGGCGAGCACCTCGGCCGGCTCGTCCGCCCGCAGCAACGCGCCGTCGACCACCCGGCGTCCGTGCGGCCCGCCGGCGCGCACGTACTCCACCGCCGCGACAACCGGCGCCGAACGCAGGTTCGCGGTGGTCCGAAGCCAGGAAACGAGGCGCGCGACCCACTCGGGGTCCTCGGCGGTGGCCGCGTGGACGAGCGTGCGGAACCGCTCGTCGCGGGTGTCGCCGTCCTCATAGAAGGTGTCCTCGCCGGCCAGGTTGGTGACGGCCAGGAGGAACAGCTCACCCTTCGTGTCGCGGACGAGGGCGGGCGCGCCTTCGTGGGTGACGGTGCGGCTGCGGGCGTTGCGGAGCGCCCGGACCGGGCTCGTCAGCATGGCGGCGGCCTTGCTGGCGCGGTCGAACTTGCTCATGGGGATGCCCTCCTTCCGGGCGGGGTCGCTGATCGTCGGTCATGACGCTGCCGAGAACTCGAGTGAGCCAAGTCGCTGGCCTGGTCGGCCGCTTCTACCCGAAAGAAGTAACCCGGCTCTTCGCATCGGCGAGATGGGACCAGGGCGAGAACAAGAGGCGGCGAAGGAACAGTTCGTCGCTCTTCCGGATTGAGCTACGGTCCGCAGACCGCTGGGATTCGAACCCAGAACATACGAATCCGAAGTAGCCCTCGCCTACGCATCGCCCTGCTGCTCAGGGGCAGCCGCATCGCCAGGCGTTGACGGCCTGGTTTCCGCGTGGGATTCACGATGCGCTGCATGACGACAATGCTGCTCGGCTTGCGCGAAGGGCGCAACGGATTTATCGGCGCGAACCGGAGGCTGGCGCCATCGTCGATGAGTCGCCGGTTGCCGTCAGGCGTCGTCAGTCGTCGTGCAGGAGGAAGGTGAGGTGCCGGCGGGTGTCGGCGAGCTGGCGGACGCTGATGGTGGCAACGTGCTGGGTGAGCCAGTGCCGCGGATGCATGGCGACGCGGTCGGCGAAGATCGTGCCCGCATCGGTGGCGACGGCGAACGGCTCGAACTGCTCCGGCGGCGGGCCGACGACCGCGGTGATCACCTGGTTCAGTTGGCTGGTGTTGTAGATCGCGTTGCTCAGCACGATCCGTAGCGACCCGTCCTCGAGCCGCCAGATCTCACCCGGATTCACGACGGGTTGCGCTGCCAGGCGAGGAGGTCACGCAGCTGCTGGTCGCTCTGGTGGCTCTGGTCGTTCTGGCTGCTTGGGCTGTGCGGGGGGCGACCTGCCTGTGCGAGGAGGCGGCGGTAGTGCTCGCGCCGCAGCGCCCGCTCGACGAACTCCGAGCGGTTCAACCCCGCCTGCCGCGCGTCCGCGTCGATGTCGGCCAGGGTCGACGGATCGAGGGTGACGGTCATCTTCTCCTTGGCCATACCAGCATCTTATCCATCGTCATACGGTCTTGCCAGCGGTGGCTGTCACGTTTGGGGTCGGGAAAGCACCTATAGATGACAGGAGGGGTTGCGGTGAGTGCGTAAGATCATCGGCTCGGTTCAGGGTGTGGGAGGTTCTCGGGATGTTCGCAAGGCGTCGCGCGACGGCGATGGTGGCGGTGCTCGGTGTGGTCGCCGTGGCTGCCCTGGCTGCCTGCGGTGGGGACTCGGACCCCGAGCCGCCTCCTTCGCCGGCGACGACGGAGCCTGCGGTCACCGCGCCACCGGCCCTCACGCCGGAGGAAGAGGCCGAGGCCGAGATCAAGGCGACCTTCGAAGACCTGGTCGCTTCCTGGGACGCCTTCAAGATCAACGCCAGCGACTACCGAGACGCTGCGGAGAGCACCTGGAACGCGGACTTGGTGGGCACCTGGCCTGTCGAAGGGCAAGCGAATCTAGAGCTGACCAATTGGGTGGCCGCGTGGCGGAACTCCGCGATGGAGCAACGGGCCGCGACTGCGATTCGAACTCATGCGGTGGGCGATCTCTCATCGGACGCGGACGGCACTAGCCCTGCCAGCGCGACCTCTTCGGCGTGCCTTGATTTGACGGCGCTCAAATTCGTGACGTATGACGGCGGGGAGGCCGACCTCACATTCGAGCCAGACCTCTACCAGCAATGGGCGATGACTTGGCTCCATCACGAGTCGGAGACCGGTGGCACGCAACGTGCAGGCTGGAGGGTGCAATCGATCGAGTTGACGCGGAACGAGCCTTGCTAGCAGCAGCGTGGGCTCTCGCGTTGGGGATGGCGCTGGCCGCGCCAGCCGAGCCCTCCGAATCGTCGGACGCGCCGAGGGCGAACGGATGCCCTCCGGGCACCTACTTCAATGGTTCAGGTTGTGTTTACGAGGAACCTCCCACCGATGAGGACACCGACGACGATGCGTATCTGACTCATTGCAGTCAGGACGATCCGCAGGTGGTTCCAGCACCTTGCACAATCGCGGGCTACGAATTTAGCGATGCACTCGATCGATATCTGAAGCGGTTGTCGCCCGCCGAGAACGAGCTTCACCGGCCGCCGGATGGGACGTTGAGCCACCTCGGCTACTGGACCGGTGATCCGGCAGAGGGCTGGATGTTTGAGTGGCGCAAGCTGGCGGGTGTAGCAGGAGGCATCCACTGGGGCGACCACGGATACATGTGGCTCGCCGAGGCGCCGGGCGAAACACCGGTGATCGTGGTCGATCCGGAGGAGGTTGCTCAGCAGATCCTCGATGGCATGAGTTTCGAGCCGCTCGAGGTGGGGCTCGCGCCGCGCCCGCTCGAGACCGATCCACAGAGCATCGGACTCGTGGGCGCGCCCGTGTGGATGTGGGTGACGAACGCCGGCCCGACGACCTGGGGACCACGAGAGGAATCAGCTACGGTCGGCGGCGTCACGGTCACCGTCACGGCCGAGGTCGACCACGTCGCGTGGGACATGGGCGACGGCACTACCGTCACGTGCGAAGAACCCGGCACACCCTACGAGCCGAGCCTCGGCGTCCGTCCATCACCGAGCTGCGGCCACGCCTACACGCAGACCAGCAGCGCCTACACCGTCACCGCGACCGCGAACTGGGCCGCCACGTGGACCGCGTCCACCGGGGCCGAAGGAACGCTCGACCCACCGGACCCCGCCACCACCGCGACCGTGCGCATCGGGGAGCGTCAGGTCATCGAAACGAGCTGACGCGCAGGAATGGTTGAGGGAAAAGTGTCGCCCAGGCGACACGGATCCCTCAACCATCCGGGGCGCATGGCGACATGGGTGAGCGTCTACTGGCGCCAGGGCACCAGCAAACGCTCACCCATCAGCGCGCGGACACCACCGACACTGAGCCCGCGCTCGAGAAGGCACGGATCTCGTGCCGCGCCCCGTTGACCGAGTCGACCGAGACGGTTTCGCGGCCCACGGCCGAGTCGGTCTCGACGTCGTACGCCACATCATCGGGCACCGACACCCAGACGGAACCCGCGCTCGACTCGGCGTCCAGAGACATGGGCGCGGACACAGCGGACACCGAGACCTCACCCGCGCTCGACGTCACCTTCGCGACCTCCGCGTCCAAGCCTGACACCGTCACCGAGCCCGCATCGGAGTGCGCCGTCAGAGAACCCCGCTGGTCGGTCACCGTGATCGACCCCGCATCGGACTCCAACACCGTCGAGCCGGCCAGGCCCGACACCACCAGCGTGCCCGCCGACGCGTCCGCCGTCACCACAGCCGATGCTGGGACGGTGATCGTCACGTCGGACTCGCACCAGATGCCGAGGATCATCCCGGAGTCGCACCCGCCCGTCACCTGCAGCGTTCGCCCCACGATCGCATGGTCGATGCCGCCGTCGCGGCTCCAGCCCGACTTCACCGAGAAGTCCAGTCTGGTCTCGTCCGACGGTGAGCCGACGATCTCGACCCGGCCCGACGAGACGTCGATCTCGACGCGGTCGACGGGGTCGTCGATCGTGACCGACTCGCGGGAGTGGGTGATCCACGACAGCGCGGTCAGGCCTGCGAACGCCATGGCGCCGATCGCGGCGAACGACAATCCTCGCCGCACCGGCAACCGCCGGCCGGCCGGCGGAGCGGACGGCGCCACAGGACGAGTCTCGTTGGCCATGCCTCCACGCTAGAACCGTATCGATCTCCGGCGGCTCCGACTCGACGACGATCGTTCCCTGATTCCCACCCCCGGGACCACCCTGACCACGAACGTCCCAAACGTCCGCTCACCAGGGGAAAGAGCCTAGGGCGCCAGCGTCAGCCGCAGGACCCGGTCGTCGCCCTCGCGGGCGTCGCCGCGGCCGTCGGTGTTGTTCGTCAGCACCCACAGCGTCCCGTCCGGGGCGACGACGGCGTCACGCAACCGCCCGTAGTCGGTGACGAATTCGGCCGGCGAACCCGCCGACACCGAACCCGAGCCGTCGGACGACAGCGGCACCTGCCACAGCCGCTCCCCACGCAACGCTGCCACGAACAGCGTGTCGCGCACGTACGCGAGCCCGCTCGGCGACGCCTCGGAGGTGGGGCGCCATTCGACGACGGGGTCGGTGTAGTCGGGTGCGCCGCCGATGCCCTCGACGAACGGCCACCCGTAGTTCTGACCGGCCTCGATGAGGTTGACCTCGTCGGCCGAGCGGTCACCGAACTCCGACGCCCACAGCCGCCCGTCGTCGTCGAAGGCGAGGCCCTCGACGTTGCGGTGACCGTAGGTCCAGACAGGCGACCCGTCGAATGGGTTGTCGGCGGGCACGTCCCCCGAAGGCTCGATCCGCAGGATCTTCCCGCCGAGATTTCCCAAGTCCTGCGCGTCGTCGGGGTTCCCGCTCTCGCCGGTCGAGACGTACAGCATGCCGTCGGGCCCGAACGCGAGCCGGCCGCCGTCGTGCCGGGTCCCGGCCGGGATCCCATCCAGGACCACCGAGAACTCACCGAGAACGCCACCGGACGAGTACGTCGTCCTCTGCACCACGTTCTGCGACCCCATGGTCGCGTAGACGTAGAGGTCCGACGGCGACGCGGGGTCGAACGCCAGCCCCAGTAGCCCGCCCTCGCCGGTCCCGTCGACGCCCGGCACCGCGCCGACCGGGGTCACGGTTCCGGCCGCGTCGACCAGCACGATCGTGCCCTCGTCGCGCTGCGTCACCAGCGCCTGCCCGTCCTCACCGGGCACGAACGCGATGCTCCACGGCGCGGCCAGCCCGGTCACGATCTCTTCCACCGCCGACGGCGTCACCGGCCCGGGCTGCGCGACGGGGGAGGACGGCGCGGGCGGGGTCCCCGGCCGCAACGACGGCGTCGACGGCGACCCCGTCGGCGCCCCGGGCGACGACGGCGCGGAAGCGGACCCCGTCGGCGATCCTCCGTCAGACGACGAGGAGGACGAGCACGATCCACCCACCACGGCCAGCGCCGCGACGAGGATGATCATCCGCCGGATGGACACCCGGCCATCGTGTCACGCACGGAGGGGTAGGTTCGAGGACCATGGTGGACGTCCTCATCCCGTTCGCGGCGGACTCGCTGGTGGTGCCGGCCGGACTCGACGTGCACGTCTGGGCCGGCGAGCCGACGGTGCGCACCGGACCGGACATGCTGACCAGCAACGACACGTCGGACATCCCGGCGCAGGACGTGCTGGACCGCGTCGAGTACTACGTCATCCCGTACGGCTTCTCCGCTCCGGCGACGGAGCTGATCGAGCAGATGCCGAAGCTGCGCGCCGTCCAGACGCTGACCGCCGGCTACGAGCACGTCCTGCCGCACCTGCGCGACGGCCTCACGCTCTGCAACGCGCGCGGCGTGCACGACGCCAGCACGGCCGAGCTCGCGGTCACGCTGACGCTGGCCTCGCTGCGCGGCATCCCGGCGTTCGTCCGGGCCGCGCCGACCGGCGAGTGGCTGCAGGGCTGGTACGACTCCCTCGCCGACCGGACGGTGCTCATCGTCGGCTACGGCGCCATCGGCCGGGCCATCGAGACCCGGCTGCAGGCCTTCGAGTGCGACGTCCTCAAGGTCGCCCGCACCGCACGCGAGGGCGTCGCCGGGTTCGACTCGCTGCAGGAGCTGCTCGGCCGGGCCGACGTCGTCATCCTCATCCTGCCGCTGACGGACGAGACCCGCGGCATGGTCGACGCGGACTTCCTGGCGAAGATGCGCGACGGCGCCGTGCTGGTCAACGTCGCGCGCGGACCCATCGTCGACACCGACGCGCTGGTCACCGAGGTGTCGGCGGGTCGCATCCGCGCCGCCATGGACGTCACCGATCCCGAGCCGCTCCCGCCCGGCCACCCGCTCTGGACGCTACCCGGCGCCCTGATCTCGCCGCACGTCGGCGGCCTGTCGTCGGCGTTCCACCCGCGCGCCCGTCGGCTGGTGCAGGCGCAGCTCACCCGGCTGGCGAACGGCGAGCCGCTGGCGAACGTCGTCGTCGGCCCCGGAGCCTGACACCCCGGGACCGACGACGGGACCGATCGGATCGACGACGGCGTCGGCTCACTTCTCGCGCAGGGCCAGCCGGGCGACGACGGCGACCAGCAGCAGCACCGCGCCGCCGATGCCGCCGACGACGTTGAACCCGCTGGTGAACGCGGTCCTCGCGGCCTCGAGGACCGCTGCGCCCGCGCCGTCGGCCGACGTCACCGCCGCCAGGCTCTCCTGCGCGGCCGCCGTCAGCGACGACGGCGTCCCGGCCGGGAGCAGCTCGCCGACGCGTCCGCTGTAGACGGCGATCGTGACGCTCCCGAGCGAGGCGATGCCCAGGGCGATGCCGAACTCGCCGGCGGTCTCCGACAGCGAGGCCGCCGACCCGGCCCGCTCCGGCGGCGCCGCGGCGAGGATCAGGTTCGTCACGACCGCCATCGGCACACCGATGCCGGCCGCCGCCACCGTCATCGCCGTGACCTGCAGGCCCAGTGAGTCCGTGCCGGCCAGTGTGAGCAGCAGCAGGCCGGCGCCGGACACGGCCAGCCCGCCGGCGAGCAGGTCGGCCGCCTGGTGCCGCTGCAGCAGCCGCGGCGCGATCAGCGTCGCCGCCACCATGGCCACGTTCGACGGGATCAGCCAGAGCCCGGCCTCCAGCGGCGACAACCCGAGCACGAGCTGCATGTACTGCGCGGCGGCGAAGGAGACGCCGGCCATGACGACGCCGGTGAGCAGGAACGCCGTCAGCGACACCGTGAATCTGCGGTTCGCGAACAGCCGCAGGTCGAGCAGCGGGTCGGCGAGGCGCCGCTGACGCCGGACGAAGGCGACCCCCAGCGCCAGCCCCGCGGCCATCGCCACGACGGCGCCGATGCTGACGCCGTCGCGCGCGATCTCCTTGAGGCCGTAGATGACCGGCAGGATCGCCGCGACGCAGAGCCCCGCGCTCGCCAGGTCCAACCGGCCCGGCGCGGTGTCCTCGCGGTGCTCCGGCAGCAGCACCGGCCCGAGGACCAGCAGCAGGACCATGACCGGCACGCCCAGCAGGAACGCCGAGCCCCACCAGAAGTGCTCCAGCAGCACGCCGCCGACCAGCGGCCCGATGGTCATGCCGCCCATGAAGCACGAGAACCAGATGCTCAGCGCGACCGCCATCTGCGCCGGGTCGGGGAACAGCGTCCGGATCAGGGCCATGGTCGACGGCATCAGCGTGGCGCCCGCGATGCCCAGCAGCGCCCGGCTGACGATCAGCATCTCCGGGCTGGACGCGTACGCCGCCAGCGCCGAGCAGGCCGCGAACGCCGCGCCGCCGGCCAGCAGCAGCTTGCGCCGTCCGACCCGGTCGCCGAGCGAGCCCATGACCACCAGGAATCCGGCGATCATGAACGAGTAGATGTCGCTGATCCACAACTGCTGCGTCGACGTGACGCCGAGGTCGGCGCTGAGCGCCGGGAGCGCGAGGTACAGCACGCTGATGTCCAGCGACAGCAGCAGCGTCGGCATCGCGAGAACGGCCAGCCCGAGCCACGCGCGACGGCCGGCCTTCGGCGGCGCCTCGGTCGGTGTCTGAGTCGGTGCCGCCGGGGTCACAGGGTCGAGGTCGGTGCTCATGATGACTCTCTCCGTTCGGATCGGGGTACGAGGTAGGTGACGGGCGCGGGCCGTGGCGGGTCCGGGCCCGCGCGCAGCAGCAGGAGCTGGCCGATGGTGGGCCCGCCGTTCTCGTCGGCCGTGGCGGCGACGTCGGCGACCAGCCCGGTGACGCCGGCCTGACCGACGAGCGTCAGCCGGCGCGGGTCGCCGTCCAGCTCGTGGGCGTGCTCGGCGATCCACTCGACCGCGGTGCGGACGGCGCCGGCCGCGGCCGCGTCGTCCGCGTCACCCGGCACCGTCAGCGAGAGCACGAGCGAGCCGCCGGCGGCGAACGAGCGCGCCAGGGCGTCCGCCGGCACCGGCGCGCCGGACCGCGGCGAGACGACGACGGCGACGGGGTGCGGGCGCTCCGGCGCGTCGGCCGGGTCGAGGACGGGCGGCCGCGGCCAGAGGATGATGCCGTGCACCGGCCCGTCGGGGCCGCGCAGCACGAGCGTCGCCCGGCCCGCGGAGACCGACGTCAGAGTGTGGAACGTGCTCATGCCGACACCCTGGCACCGGCTCTGACCTGCAGGGAAAGACCGTTCATGCATAGAGGTCATGCACCGTCGGCATGAGCCGGCGGGCCGGATCTGGGCCATACTCGGGACATGGAGAACGAGCCCCGCGGCCGGCTGATCGAGCTGCCGCGCGCCCCTGAGGCGATCGAGCTGCGGCACCTGCGCGCGTTCGTCGCCGTCGCCCAGGAGCTGAACTTCAGCCGGGCGGCGGAGCGGCTGTACCTGTCGCAGCCGGCGCTGAGCCGGCAGATCAGCTCGCTCGAGAAGCTGCTCCGCGTCGACCTGCTCCGGCGCACGACCCAGCGGGTCGAGCTCACGCTGGCCGGCGAGGCGCTGCTCTACCGCGCCAAGAGCATGCTCGCCGATCTCGACGACGCCGTGCAGGTCACGCGGTCGGTCGGCGGCGAGACCGACGAGCAGGTCCGGCGGCTGCTGCGCCCGGTGGCCGAGGCGGTCGCCGACCTCGACGCGTTCCGGGCGGCCAACGAGCAGCTCAGCGCCCAGTTCCCGACGCCGGCCGGCATCGAGATGCGCCCGGTCACGGCCGGGGGAGTGCCCTCACTGGCGTTCGGCCGCGACGTCGGCGAGGTGCCGTCGATCCTGCACGTGCACGGCGGCGGCTACGTGGTGGGCTCGGCGTACGGGTACCGGCCGCTCGCGGGCGCGCTGGCCGCCGCGGCCGACGCGACCGTGCTGGTGCCCGACTACCGGCTGGCGCCCGAGCACCCGTTCCCGGCCGCCGTCGACGACGTCGTGGCGGCGTTCCGATGGCTGGCCGAACGGCATGGCGACCCGGCGGCGGTGACGCTGTGCGGCGACTCGACGGGCGGCGGGCTGGCGATGTCGGCACTGCTGCGGCTGCGGGCCGACGGAGCGGCGCTGCCCGGCCGGGTGGTGCTGCTCAGTCCTGGCGTCGACCTCACCTGCCGGGTGGTCCGCGAGCACACGGAGCCGCAGCCCAACGGGATCGTCGAGCTCACCGAGCGCTACGCCGGCCTCTATCTGGACGGTCACCCGGCCGACGATCCGCTGGTCAACCCGCTCTACGCCGACCTCGCCGGACTGCCGCCGCTGCTCGTCCAGGTGGCGACCGGCGAGCCCGGCCTGCCTGAGTGCCGGGCCCTGGTCGACCGCGCGACGGCGGCCGGCGTCGACGCGCGGCTCGAGCTGTTCCCGGTGTCGACGCACGTGTTCCATCTGTTCTGGTCGTTCCTGCCCGAGGCGGCCGAGGCGCTGGAGCGGGCGGCGGAGTTCATCGGCCCGCGGATCACGCCAGCGGCACGGTCAGTGGGCTGAGCCCCGGCGCGGCGGTGGCCGGGGCGCCGTCGACCGACACCCGCAGCCCGCGCTCGTGGTCGTAGGCGACGTCGACGGTGTGCCCGGCGACCCGCACCCCGGTGAGCGCGAACCAGTCGAGCCCGACGTCGAGTGGGTCGACGACGACGGAGTCGGCCTCGGCCTCGATGCCGGCGACGTACCGGACGACGAGGTCGATGAGGTAGGAGTGCAGGTAGTCGGCCTCGTCGCTGATGGGCTCGCCGGTCTCGCTGTCGTAGTGCTCGACGAGGTACGGGGTGCGGCCGTCGCGCTGCTGGAAGTGCAGCAGGGCGTACGAGCGCAGCAGCCGGCCGAACTCGGCGTCGTAGCGGTGGCCGAACCGCCGGCTGGTGGCGCCGACGCCGTCGATGACCACGCTGTTGGTGTAGGGCCACGTCGGGCCGTTCCACGAGCAGCCGTTGCGGCCCTTGACGTACACGCCGCGCCAGTGGCCGGTGGGGCTGTAGACGGGGCAGTCGGGGGCGGTGGACGGCAGCGGTGCGCCGGTGTCGAACAGCCGAAGCGCCGCGTCGAGGCCGGGCAGGTGCTCCTCGCCCGTGAGGCCGGCCCAGTACGGGTAGAAGCCGACGACGTTGTGGACCGGGGACCGCTGGTCGGTGGCGTGGTGCAGGTCGTGGAAGAACCCGGTGCCGGGGTCCCACTGCTTGGTCAGCACCTGCGCGGCCACGGCGTCGGCCAGTGCGTCGAACTCGGCGGCGAGGCCGGCTCCGTCGCCGGCGGCGTCGCCCAGCAGCCGGGCGAGGCCGGCGACACCGCGGGCGTTGCGGTAGTGGTAGACGGCGCGGTCGACCCGCTTCAGCGGGGTGTAGCCGGACCGGTCGCGCGGGTCGGCGGGGTAGTCGTGGAAGGACCAGTAGCTGGGCTGGTACTCCTTGCCGGTGAGGATGTGCTCGGTCTCGATGGGGAGCTCGTCGTTGCCGGTGGCGAGCTTCGCGCGCTCGCCGCGCACCTGGGCCGCCAGCGAGGCCAGCATGGCCGCCGCGCCGTCGGCGTCGCGGTGCACCAGGGCGTACTGGTAGCTCGCCCAGCCGAGGAAGTTGGCGTAGGCGTGGAACTCCTGGCCGACCGTGCGACTGCGGAACAGCCCGTCGTCGCCCTGGGCGGCCCGCAGCGTGCGCCAGAGCCCGGCGCCCCACGACGGGTCGGGATGCCAGCGGGCCTCGAGCAGGTGCATGGGACTGGACAGCGGGATGAGCTTGCTGAACTCCCAGCCGGCGGGATCCCACGGCGTCTTGCTCATCTTGTGCGCGCGGCCCTCGTAGAACAGCGGGTCGCGCAGCCCGCCGACCCCGGGCACGGCGAGGTTGTGCCGCAGCAGGAACCACCGGTACGCCCAGGTGCGGGTCAGCACCGGGTCGCTGCAGCTGAAGGACGGCACCTCGTCGAACCAGCGCTGGTACTCGCGCTGCTGCCGGTCGACGACGGCGTACGGAGGTTCCGCGGACAGGGCGGTATCGAGGCGACGTTCGAGGTCGGGTCGGGTCTCGGTGCCGGCCAGACCGAGCGCCGCCGCGACGACGAACTCGGCCCGTTCGCCGGGGCGGAGGACGAGCCCGTCCCAGAGCGCTGGGTCGGACGGCCGGACGACGGCGAGCACGGTGAACCCGTGCCGCTCGACCGGCCGCGAGCCGAACCCGTCGCCGCCGACCCAGGACCGGTCGACCTCGAGCCGCAGCGTCACCGGCGCGGGACCGTCGTTGCTCCACACCTGCCGCGACACCGCGCAGTCGTCCCAGGTGACGAACTTGTCCTCGGTGAACTCGACCCCGGAACCCGGCCGGCCCGCCGCGGACACCGTCAGCCGGCTCGGCCGCCAGCGGGCCTCCCACGGCTCGGGCAGGTCGACGCCGGTGACGGTGAACAGCAGCGGGATGTTGAGCTTGTGCACGAGGTCGATGGCACCGGCGAAGCCCGGCCGTTGCTCGAGGTAGTCGGCCCAGAGCCGGGCGCCCGTGGGGCCGAGCAGCAGCGTGCCCGGGCGGGTGCGCAGGCCGCGTCGCCCGGTGACCAGGGCCTCGTCGATCGACTCCACGGCGTCAGTCCCGGGCCGCCGCCAGGTGCGCCGCGGCCGCCTGCTCGAGGTGGACGAGGTCGGAGCTGACCGTGGCGAACGTGAACCCCTGCGCCAGCCGCCGGCTCGCCGTCGCGCCGTCGGGACAGTGGATGCCGGCCGCGATGCCCCGCTGGGCGGCCGCCGCGCAGACCCGGCCGCACGCCTCGTCGAGTGCCTCGGCGAACGCGGGGTCGGTGGACGACGCGCCGCCGAGCGCCAGCGTGAGGTCGGACGGCCCGACATAGATGCCGTCGAGCCCGGGCGTCGCCGCGATGGCCTCGACGTTGTCGAGCGCGGTCAGCGTCTCGATCATGACGGCGCACAGCACGTGCGCGTTGGCCTCGGCCGGCGCCGGGCCGATGCGCAGGCCCGCTCGCATGGGGCCGTAGCTGCGCCCGCCCTCGGGTGGGTAGCGGCAGGCGCGCACCGCCGCGGCCGCCTGGTCGGCGGTGTCGACCAGCGGGACGATGACGCCGTGAGCGCCCGCGTCGAGCGCTTGGCCGATAGAGGTGAGGTCGTTGGCCGGCACCCGCACCAGGCCCGCGCTGCGTCCGCCGGCCTCGATGGCGAGCAGTGCGGCCAGCCAGCCCTTGTAGTCGATGAGGCCGTGCTGGGCGTCGATGCCGACGTAGTCGTAGCCGACGCGGGCGATGCGCTCGGTGCCGACGGGGTTGTCGGTGGCGATCCAGTACCCGACGGAGCGCTCGCGGCGGCGGATGCGTTCGACGGCCTCGAAGGCGGGGGTGGTGGTCACAGGCAGGACTCCAGACGTCTCAGCGGTTGTAGGCGGGCATGGGGCCGCGCAACTGCCGGCCGACATCGTCGCAGCGCTCGACCGCGTCGGCGGGGAGCGGCCCACGCGCGAGCGCCTCGAGGTTCGCCATGAGGTGCGCCGGCTTCGAGGCCCCGAGCAGCACCGAGCCGACGACCGGACGCGAGGCCAGCCAGCGCAGCGCCAGCTCGGGCAGCGACACCCCGGCGTCGGCCGCGACCGCCGACAGCGCGCCGACCGCCTCGAACAGGCGCGGGTCCCAGTAGCGCTCGCGGTACATCGGCGAGAGCCGCGAGGTGGCGAACCGGCCCTCGTCGGGTGCGGCCTCGAAGGTGTAGCGGCCGGACAGCAGCCCGCCGCCGAGCGGGTTGTAGACCATGGTCTCGATGCCGCTGGCCAGGGCGAACGCGACGTACTCGTCGTCGATGCGGCGCGCCACCAGGCTGTAGAGCTGCTGCGCCACGACCGGACCGGGCAGCCCGGCGGCGGCGAACAGCCGGCGCAGCTCGGCGATCTGCCAGGCGGCGAAGTTGGAGACGCCGACCCGGCCGACGAGCCCCTTGGCGGCCAGCGTGGCGACCTCGGCCACGGTGTCGTCCAGCGGCGTGGCGGGGTCGGGCTGGTGCAGGTAGAAGAGGTCGACGTGGTCGAGCCGGAGCCGGCGCAGGCTGCCCTCGAGGCACGCGCGGAGCGCCTGGGGCGACAACGGTGGGGCGCCGCCGGCGTCGGGGTGCGCGATGCCGGCCTTCGTCGCGACCGTGAACCGGCCCGGCCGCCGCGCCAGCAGCTCGCCGAGCATCTCCTCGGTGGCGCCGCCGGCGTACGCGTTGGCGGTGTCGATCTCGGTGACGCCGGCGTCGTGGACGAGGTCGAGCATGCTCGCCGCGGTGTCGTGGTCGACGGTGTCGCCGAACGTCATGGTGCCGAGGACGGGACGAGGGCCGGTCACGAGGCGACTCCCGCGCTCGTCGTGGGGGCGAACAGCCGTGGCTTGCGGCCGGTGATGAGCGCGGGGTCGAGCGCGGCCCGGCGCAGCGTGCGGGTGTAGTCGTGCCGCGGCCGGCTCAGCACCTCTTCGGTGGGACCGTGCTCGACGAACCGGCCCCGCGACATGACGGCGACCTCCTGGCTGATCTCGCGGACCACGCCGAGGTTGTGCGAGATGAACAGGTAGGCGATGCCCTCGTGCTGCTGCAGTTCGCGCAGCAGGTCGAGGACCTGCGCCTGCACCGAGACGTCGAGCGCGCTGGTGGCTTCGTCGCAGATGAGGACTTTGGGGCGGCTGGCCAGCGCCCGGGCGATGCCGATGCGCTGGCGCTGTCCGCCGGAGAACTCCGGGGGCCGGCGGTCGGCGTGCTCGCGCCGGAGCCCGACCCGATCGAGCAGCTCGACCGCCTGGCGGCGGCGCTCGGCGCGGTCGCTCACACCGCGCAGGCGCAGCGGCTCGGCGACGATGCCGGCCGCCGTGAGGTGCGGGTCGAGCGAGCCGTAAGGATCTTGGAAGATCATCTGGAGGTCGCCGCGGACCGGCCGTAGCTCCTTCTCGCCGAGGGTCGCGAGGTCGCGGCCGGCGTAGCGGATGGAGCCGGCGGCAGGGGTCTCGAGCCGGACCAGCGTGCGGGCCAGCGTGGACTTGCCGCAGCCGGACTCGCCGACGACCGCCAGCGTGCGGCCCGCCTCGAGATCGAAGCCGACGCCGTCGACGACCCGGTTGCGCTGCCCATGGGTGGTGAACTCCACGGCCAGGTCGCGCACCGACAACAGGGGTTCGGTCATGCCACCTCTCCTTCCCAGGCGCCCAGCTTCGGCACCGCGTCGAGCAGCCGGCGGGTGTAGTCCTGCCGCGGCGCGCCGACGACGGCCTCGACCTCGCCGCTCTCGACGAACCGGCCGTCGCGCATGACGTGCACGCGGTCGCTGACCAGCCGGGCCACGCCGATGTCGTGGGTGATCATGAGGATGCCGGCCGAGGTGCGGTCCTGCAGGTCCATGAGGAGGTCGAGGATGCCGGCCTGCACCGTGACGTCGAGGGCACTGGTGGGCTCGTCGGCCACCAGCAGGTGCGGGTCGATGGCCAGCGCCATGGCGATGAGGACCCGTTGCACCATGCCGCCGGACAGCTGGTGCGGATAGGCGTCGAGCCGGCGCTCGGGATCGGTGATGCGCACCGAGCCCAGGAGGTCGGCGGCCTGCCGGCGGCGGGCGGACCGGGACAGCGAGGAGTCCTTGTGGGCCAGCACCTCGCCGAGCTGCCGGCCGATGGTCGACACGGGGCTCAGCGCCGTCATGGGGTCCTGCGGGATCATGGCGACGGTCCGCCCCCGCAGCTTCGCGGCCTCGGCCGGGCGCGCCACGACGTCGACGCCGTCGATGAGGCAGCGCCCGGACACCACGGCCAGGTTGCGCGGCAGCAGCGCCTGCACCGCCATGGCCGTGGTGGACTTGCCGCTGCCGGACTCGCCGATGAGGGTGACGGTCTCGGACCGGCCGACGGTGAACGAGACGCCGTCGACCGCGCGGATCACCCCGCCGGCCGTCATGAGCTCGACCTGCAGGTCCTGGACGTCGAGCAGTGTCATTGCGACTCTCCCTTCGCCGGCCGGGACCGGCCCACGCGGTCGCGCAGACCGTCGCCGAGGAGGTTGACCCCGACCACCAGCAGCACGATGACCAGACCCGTCAGGGTGACCAGCCACCACGACGTGGTGATGTAGCCCTGACCGTCGGCGATGATGCGCCCCCACGTCGGGTGAGGCCGCTCGACCCCGGCGCCGAGGAAGCTCAGCGCGCTCTCGAGCAGCACCGCCTGGGCCAGGAGCAGCAGCATGACCACGACGATCTGGTTGATGATGTTCGGCACGACGTGCCGCACCAGCACCGCGGCCCGCCGCAGGCCGAGCACCCGGGCCGCGGCGACATACGGTTTCTCGCGTTCGACCAGCACCATGGCGCGGGTGAGCCGGGCCGGCTCGGGCCACTGCGCGAACGCGATGACCAGCGTGATGACGGCGATGGACGGGCCGAACAGCGCCACCACGAGCAGCAGCAGGAGCAGCAGCGGCACCGACATCTGGGCTTCCAGCAGCCGCGAGACGACGGAGTCGACCCAGCGTCCGTAGTAGCCCGCGGCCGCGCCGGCGATGACGCCGACCACGCCGGACACCAGGACCGCCAGCACGCCGATGGTCAGTGACACCTGGCCGCCGTGCAGGATGCGCGACAGCAGGTCGCGGCCCAGCTGGTCGGTCCCGAACAGGTGCCCGTCGGTCAGCGGCGGCAGCCGGCGCTGGGAGAGGTCCTGCTCGAGTGGGTCGGGCAACGGCAACACGTTGGCCAGCAGGATCGGGACGATCACGACGCCGGCCAGGACCGCGCCCAGCACGATCTTGAGCCGGCTGGCCCGCCGGCGCAGCGCCGCGGCCGAGGATCGGAGCCGGTCGGCCGTCACGGCGCTGGGCCGGGCGGCCTGTGTCTGCGTCGTCATCGTGACACCGCCTTTCCGACGCGCACCCGCGGATCGAACAGCGGGTACAGGAGGTCGATGAGGAGCTGCACGCCGATGGCCAGGAGGCTGGTCACCAGCACGGTCGCCTGGATGAGCGGGTAGTCGCGGGTCTCGAGCGCCCGGACCACGAGCGAACCGATGCCGGGCCAGGCGAACACCACCTCGACCACCACGACGCCGTTGAGCATGGCCGCGAACCGGGTGCCGAGCGCCGTTACGACCGGGATGGACGAGTTGGCGAAGGCGTAGCGCCAGGTCAGCCTGCGCTCGGCGACGCCGCGCGAGCGGGCCACCGTGACGTAGGGCGCCGCCAGGTTGCCGGCCATCTCGCGGTGCACCAGCCGGGAGATCAGGGCGATCTGCAGTAGCGCGATGGTGACCGCGGGCAGCACGAGCCCGGACCACGAGGTGAACCCGGACGCGGGGAAGACGGGCACCACGACCGCCAGCAGGGTGAGCAGCATGATGCCGGTCCAGAACTCCGGCATGGACTGACCGGCGATGGTGCCGACGTTGGCGCCGACGTCCCAGGCGCTGTTGGCCCGGCGGGCGGTGAAGATGCCGAGCGGGATGGCGATGAGCGCCGTGAGCACGATGGCGGCGCCGGCCAGCGTGATGGTGTAGGGCAGCCGCTCGAGCACGACGTCGAGCGCGGGTTGGCGGAAGGAGTAGGAGAGGCCGAGGTCGCCCTGCAGCAGGCCGGTGATGAAGTGCCAGTACTGCTGTGGGATGGAGCCGACCAGCCCGAGCTCCTCGCGGATGGCCTGCAGGTCCTCAGTGGTCGCGGTGGGGCCGCCGATGGCCGCGGCGGGGTCGCCGGGCGCGAGCCGGACCAGCACGAACACCGTCGAGACGATGAGGAACACGGTGAGCAAGCTCTGTGCGACCCGCAACGCCAGATAGCGCGCCATGGTCACCCCTCCTCGAGCCGCAGGGCGGCGAGGTCGTAGGAGTTGATGGGCAGCAGGTCGAGGCCGCTCACGGTGTCGCGGTGGGCGAGCAGGACGTCCTGCGTGAACGCCCACATGGACGGCCAGAGGTCCCAGATGGACTGCTGGACGTCCTGCAGCAGCGTGGAGCGCCGCTGGTCGTCGGTCTCGGCCGCGGCCGCGGTGATGCCGGAGGCGATGTCGTCGTAGACGAAGCCCATGAACGCGTCGCCGGTCTGCTCCATCTCGGGCGTGCCCGCGAACAGGCCCTGCAGGCTGGTGAGCGCCAGGCCGGTCTGGTTGCCGTAGCCGTTGCCGATGATGTCGAAGTCGCCCCCGCGACCCTGCCGCCAGGTGGGGAGGTCGCCGCCGGGCTCGAACTGGTGCAGGTGCACCTGCACCCCGATGTCGCCGAGCATCTGCGCCACGGCCTCCATGACATAGGCGTCGCCGGCGAACTCGCCGGACTCCCAGATGATGGTCAGCTCGAGGTCGTCGACCCCTTCGGCGTCGAGCAGCTGCCGGGCCTTGCGGGGGTCGAAGGCGAACCGTCCGACCTCGACGGCGCCGTCGAGACTGAGCGGCACCACGCCGTGGGTGGGGGTGACGCTGTCGAGCAGGACGTCGCGGACGATGCTCTGGCCGTCGATGGCCAGGCTCAGCGCCTGCCGGACCGAGGCCTTGGAGAGCGGGTGCTCGGGCGGCTTGCGGAAGTTGTAGAAGAGCTGCACCAGGCGGGTGCCCTCGGCCTGCAGCAGGCTGATGCCGGGCAGGCCGTCGAGCTGCTCCGCGGAGTCGGGCGAGATGGAGTCGATGACGTCGACCTCGCCGCTGCGCAGGGCGAGCACGCGGCTGGTCTCCTCGGGCAGGAACCGGATGCGCACCTGTTCCACACCGGGCGCCGGGCCCCAGTAGGCGGGGTTGGCGGTGAGCGTGTAGTCGCCGGTGCCGCGGTTGGCCTGGCTGACCACGTACGGGCCGCTGCCGACGCCGTCGGACAGCTCCTCGGGGAGGTTGGCCGCCGCCGGCGTGACGAGGATGTTGCTCATGAGGGCGTCGAGGCCGACCAGCGGCCGCTGCGTGACGAGGTCGAACGTGTGCTCGTCGAGCTGCTGCACCACCGGCCACTCGGGGAACTGGTTGCCGACGAACGAGGCGTCGACCTGCTGGTACATCTCGAGAGCGGTGACGACGTCGGCCACCGCGACCGGTGTGCCGTCGGAGTACGCGGCCTCGGGGCGCAGCCGTACCCGCCAGGCCGTGGGCGAGACGAGCTCGAAGCTCTGGGCCAGCACCGGCTCGGCCCGCAGGCCGTCGCCGATGCGGGTGAGCGCCTGCCGCACCGCGCGTTGCACGGTGACGTGCGCGTCGAACTGGTTGAGCTTGTTGTCCAGGCTGACCAGCGACCGGTTCAGCGCCAGCGTGAGGGTGCCGGCGCCGGACGTGCCGGTGGGGCCGGCACAGGCCGCCAGCACCGGGCCGAGCGCGAGCCCGGCGCCCGCCGCGACACCGGCCCGCAGCAGGTCGCGTCGGCTCAGGCCGCGGCGCGGAGCGCTGCCGTTCATCGTCACCTCCGGGGGTTCGCGGGAGTTGTGCGGATCACACTCGCATCTTTGCGCGAAACGCGCAAGTAACGTAGCGTTCACTCTTGCCGGGAAGAGCCGTCCCGCACCGCCCCGCCAGGCGGACGTCGTCGCATCTGTGCAGGAAGGAGCCGTATCGTGGTGATTCCTGTGCTCCTGCTGGCCGACGATCTGACCGGTGCGGCCGAGGCTGCCGCCGCGTTCGTGGCGCGCACACCGCGCATTCTCGACCTCCGCACGGCGCGCGTGGCGCGCACATCGCGCGGGGCGCGCGATCTCTTCGACGGTGGCGATGTGGTCGCCGTCGACACCGATTCACGCTACGCCACGCCCACGACAGCCGCCGAGCGGACCACGACGGCGCTCGCTCTGCTGCCGCCCGGCGGCGTCGTGGTCAAGAAGCTCGACTCCACGCTGCGCGGTCCGATCGCCGCGGAACTGGCCGCGTTGCGCGAACCGGGCGGCGCGCTCGTGGTGGCACCGGCGCTGCCCGCACTGGGGCGCACCGTCGTCGGGGGAGCGGTCCTGGTCGGCGGCGTGCCGCTCGAGCGGTCCGGCGCCTGGGCCGCCGAGTCGCGACCCGCGCCTTCATCGCTGGCCGAGGCGCTCGCGCCGCTGCCCGTGACGGTGGTCGAGCTGCCGGTGGTGCGCGGGGGTATGGCCGAGTTGGCCGACGCGCTGCGGTCGGCGGCCGATGCCGGCCGCGTCGCCGTGTGCGACGCGGAGACCGAGGCCGACCTCGACCGCATCGTCGCTGCGGGCGAGTCGGTGCGGCGCTCCGGCCAGCCGGTCCGGTGGGCGGGGTCCGCCGGGCTCGCGCACGCCATCGCTCGCGCGCACGCGGCCGACGCTCGCGCGACCCGCGCGCCCGCGCCCGCGCCCGCGCACGGAGGGCCTGCGCACGGAGAGCCCGCGCGCGGAGGGCCTGACGAGGCCGTTCCGCCCGGAGCCGCCGTGACCGAGGTGCGGATCAGAACCGTCCCGCCCGCGCGTGGGAGCCTTCCCGTTCCTCCGCCGCTGGGCCCCATCCTGTTCGTCGTCGGCACGGCGGCGCCCGCGGCGCGAGAGCAGCTCGGCTGGCTGAAGCGCCATATCGGCACCGTGGTCGAGCTCGATCCCGAGCAGCTCGCCGAGCCCGCTGTCGCAGCCGCGCACATCGCCGAGCGCACGGCCGGCCGCACCGCCGCCGTCCATCTGGCCGACGCCCGCGGCGCGGCGCGCTCGCCCGACGTCGCCGCGGCCCTGGCCAGAGCGGTCGCCCCGGCCGCCCTCGACCACCCGGCACTCGTCCTCACCGGCGGCGAGACCGCCCGTGCCGTCCTCGCCGCCCTCGAGGTGGGCGAGCTGCACGTCCGCGAGGCCTGGGCCGACGGTGTCGTCGTCAGCACCGAGCCGGGTGGCCGCGTCATCGTCACGAAGCCCGGCGCGTTCGGCGAACCCCGCACGCTCGTGCACATCGTCCAGAGACTCCCCGGCACCCGATGGCACCTGCGCGCGACGTCGCCCGCGGCCGCCACCCACCAGCACAGCCCGCATCAGGAGGACACATGAAGACACCACTGGTCGCCGTCACCATGGGCGACGGCGCCGGCGTCGGCCCCGAGGTCGTCGTGCGGGCGCTCGCCGATCCCGAGGTGCGGTCGCTGTGCCGGCCGGTGGTCGTCGGCGATCTCGGCCGGCTGCGCGACGCCGCCCGCATCACCGGCGTCGAGGTCGAGCTGCGCGCGGTGGCGGGGCCCGAGGATGCGACCTTCGAACCGGGCACCATCGAGGTCATCGACCTCGGGCTACTGCCGGCCGGCCTCCCGTACGGTGCGCTGTCGGCCGTCGCGGGCGACGCCGCCTACCAGTACGTCAAGGCGGCCAGCGAGCTCGCCGTCGCCGGACGGGTGCAGGCCATCTGCACGGCCCCGCTCAACAAGGAGGCGCTGCACGCCGGCGGCCACCCGTACCCCGGGCACACCGAGCTGCTGGCCGAGCTGTGCGGGGTCGACGAGGTGTCGATGATGCTGTCGACGCCGACGGTGAAGGTCATCCACGTCACCACCCACATCGGGCTGGTCGACGCCATCGAGCGCATCGACGACGCCCTGGTCGAGCGGACCATCCGCCGCGGTGACGCCACCCTGCGCGACTCGGGGCTGGCCCGCCCGCGCCTCGGCGTCTGCGGCATCAACCCCCACGCCGGCGAGAACGGCCTGTTCGGCCGCGGCGAGGAGGCCGAGAAGATCGTTCCCGCGGTCGAGCGCTGCCGGGCCGACGGCATCGACGTGCAGGGGCCGCTGCCCGCCGACACCGCGTTCTTCCTGGCCGGTCGGGGCGACTACGACCTCATCGTCGCCATGTACCACGACCAGGGGCACGGACCGGTCAAGGTGCTCGGACTCGAGTCGGGCGTGAACATCAGCGTCGGGCTGCCGGTCATCCGCACGTCCGTCGACCACGGCACGGCGTTCGACATCGCGGGCCAGGGCATCGCCGACGCCGGTAGCATGATCGAGGCTCTGCGCCAGGCGGCCGCGCTCGCGCCGAGCCCCTGACGAGCGAGGTGGGGGATGACCGATCGGCTGAACGCCCGCGAACGGCGCCGGGCCATCGTCGACCTCGCCTGGACCGACGGGCGGGCCGGGGTCGGCCAGCTGGCGCTGCACTTCGGCGTCACCGAGTCGACCATCCGCCGCGACCTCGCCCTGCTCACGACCGAGGGCCAGCTGGCCCGCACGTACGGCGGCGCCATGGCGCACGGCCACGCCCCCGAGACCTCGCTGGGCCAGCGCTCGCGCGAGGGGTTCCGGCAGAAGCAGGCCATCGCGGCGTGGGCGGCCGGGCAGATCGGTCCCGACGAGACCGTCCTGCTCGATGCCGGCACCACCACCGGGGCCCTCGCCCGTGAACTGCGCGACCGCGACCGCCTCACCGTCGTCACCATCGGCCTCACCGTGCTCAACGAGCTGGCCGAGGCCGACGGCGTCGACGTGCTGTGCCTGGGCGGGCGCCTCCGGCACATCAGCCAGGGACTGGTCGGGCCGTTCGCCGAGGCCGCGCTCGAGCGCATCACCGCCGACCGCGCCTTCCTCGGCGCCGACGCGGTCACCGTCGAGCACGGGATCTGCGAGGCCAACCTCGACCAGACCCGGCTCAAAGAGATGATGATGGCCCGCGCCGAGCGGGTGTACGTGCTGGCCGACGCCAGCAAGCTCGGCCGGCGTCCCTTCCACGCGTGGGCGCGCATGCCCGCGACGTGGACCCTGGTCACCGACGACGGCGCGCCGCCCGACGAGGTCGAGCGGTTCCGGGACGCCGGCGTCGACGTGATCATCACGAGCACCGAGGTCGCCGCAGCCACCTGACCACGGGGAGGCCCACATGAGCGGGACACCCACCCACCGGCGTCGTTACCGCGACGCGGCTCTGGGTACGCCGACCACCATGACGCTGCAGAGCATGGGCACGGACCAGCTCGAGGAAGCGCGGATCTCGACCTCCGGCCGCGCGTCGCGCACCTTGCACAGCGGCGCGAGACTCCGGCAGACCCTCATCGCGCTCATCGCCGGCACGCGCATGAACGAGCACCAGAGCCCCGGCGACGCGACGGTGCACTGCCTGCGCGGGCACGTCACCCTGCACACGCGCGAGCGCACCGTCACCGTCGCCGAGGGCGTCCTGGCCGACGTCCCGCCGGAGCGTCACGACCTCGTCGCCGACCAGGACTCCGTCCTCATCCTCACGGTCGCCGTCGTCTAGGAGATCTCCCTAGCCGGTCACGGCGGCCAGCATGCCGGGCTCGTAGGAGCCGCCCGGGTTGCGCACGATCACGTTCATCCGGGTGGCGGCGTTGATCATGGCGACCACGCAGACGAGCGTGCCGAGCTGGTCGTCGTCGTAGTGCCGGCGGACCTCGGCCCAGGTCTCGTCGGACACGCCGGTGTGGGTGTCGGCGAGGCGGGTGCCCTCCTCGGCGAACGCCAGCGCCGCCCGCTCGGCCTCGGTGAACACCGTCGTCTCGCGCCAGGCGGCGACCAGGTGCAGGCGCAGCGGGTCCTCACCGGCGGCCAGGGCATCCTTGACGTGCATGTCGGTGCAGAGCCCGCAGCCGTTGATCTGGCTGACCCGCAGCTGCACCAGCTCGCGGACGGTCTTCGGCAGCGTCGACTCCTCGAGGGGGAGCGACGCGTTGTAGATGCGCTCGAGGATCTTCGTGGCGGTCGGGCTGTCGAACAGGTTCAGACGGGGCGACATGGCGTCCTCTCGTGGCGTCGGTGTCCTGACGACATGGAGATGCCGCCCGCCCGCTCCCCGTGACACCGCGCCACTGTGAGACGGGTCGCGCTCGACCCGGGCGGCTGCGGACCGCCCGAGCCGAGCCGACGCCGTCAGGCGAACCCGTCAGGCCGCCGTCGCCGCGACCCGCGCGTGCAGGTCGCTCACCACCTTGCGGGCCGACAGGAACGCGCCGGTCTGCCAGGCCGTGTAGTAGCTCAGGTGGTCGCCGGCGAAGTACGTGTTGCCGTCGGCCTGGAGCAGGTGCTGGTAGGCCGCGCCCCGCCCACCAGGCCAGCTCACCCAGGCACCCAGGCTGTACGGCTCCTTCGGCCACGCGACGGAGAACGAGTTGTCGAACTCCTGGTGGTAGACGTCGCCGTGGATCTTCGCCCCCTGCGCCAGTGCACGCGTCTCCCGCTCGGCCACAGAGAGGTTCGTGTACGAGCCGGAGTAGTAGCCGACGAGGACGCCCTTCTTCTGGAAGTAGCCGTACGACGGGTAGTAGATCCCCGACACGTCCATGTTGGTGTGCGTGACGCCGCCGTAGATGTCGAGGTCCTCCTCCCAGAAGCGCCGCTTGAACTGGATGCCCATGCGGCCGCTATTGGCGCCGGTGGGCACCGTGAGGGCGTTCTTCGTCTCGGCCGAGAAGTTCGTCGTCAGATTCCGCAGCACCATCGGCGGGATCGTCACGACGCAGTAGTCGGCGTCGAGCGTGCGGATCCGGCCGTTCGAGCGGTAGCTGACCCGCACGCCGGTGGACGTGTTGTCGATCTGCGTGACGGGGGCGTCGTACGTGATGCGGCGGCGCCCGCCGACGGCCGACGCGAGCGCGGCGCTGATCTGGTCCATGCCGCCGACCGGCTGCCACATCATCATGGCCTGGTCGAACCCGAACTCGGTCGCGAACCGGGTGCCGAACTGGCTCTGCAGGATGTCCGAGAGTCCGGGCGGCGGGCCGGCGACGGTGCCCGGCTCGTTGCCGGCGCCCGGCGTGACGCTGTAGCCGCGCCGGTTGTTGCCGGTATAGCGGCCGCCGGTCAGCCCGCCGAGGCTGTTGACCAGCTCGATCAGCCGCTGGCCGTCGGTGCCGGTGAGCCGGTCGTCGAGCGCGCCCTGGTCGACGGCGGACGCGAGCAGTTCGGAGATGTAGCCGTAGACGTCGGCCTTGGCCTGCCGGTGCGTGACGGCGGTGCTGGCCAGCGGGCCGTAGTTCACCGTCGGGGTGTTCTCGTGGAAGTAGTAGCCCTGCGCGTTGGCGTTGACCATCGGCTCGATCGCGACGCCCAGCTCGCGGCAGTAGTCGATGGTCAGGTGGTGGCTCGGGATCCGCGACGGGCCGGCGTTGTAGTAGTGGCCCTCGTCGAACTTGCACACCTGGGTGACGCCGTCGGTGTCGGTGAGCTTGTCGCCGCGGCGGATGGTGAGCGCCCGGCCGCCGGGCTTGGAGCGCGCCTCGATGACGTGGCAGTCGTAGCCCGCCTTGCCCAGCTCGTACGCGACCGCGAGCCCGGCCGTCCCCGCGCCCAGGATCGCGACCTTCGTGCCGTTCGCCGCGGCCGGGAGGTCGTTCGGGCGCAGCTCCTGGAAGTCGCCCGCCTCCTCCGCCGCGTGCGCCGGCGAGGCGATGAGGCCGAGCGCCTCCATCGTCCCGTAGAGCGCCGTCGCTCCGCCAACCGCTCCGACCCGGGTGAGGAACCCGCGCCGGCTCACGCCCTCGGGCGTCCCTGCTGTCGTCTCCACGCCTGCCTCCATCGATGGTGGGGTACTGACCCTCGATCGAGCTGTACGGGGCGACGTCCGTAAAGGATTGCAATGTGAGGTTGCAATCCTTTTGAACGCCAGGCGAACGTCGGGGGACGACGGCGTCAGCTGCGGCTGGGTGTCAGCCCCGGCTCGGGCGGGCGGCGCGGCCCCAGGCGTCGAGCAGCCGGGCGGCCGATCCGCCGATCGGGCCCACGACGTCCTCGAGGTCGGCCGGCAGGGTCGCGGTCTCGACGGCGTTCAGTGCCTCTGCCGGGTCGTCGATCAGCGACGAGCAGACGGCGAGCAGGTAGTCCGGGACCACGAGCCGGGGGTCGACGCAGCCGACGACGGGCACGCCGGCGGCCGCGATCAGCGGGAACACCGTGCCCGGGATGCCGATGGCGGCCTCGGCCCGCGCCGACGCCTGCAACGACGGGACCGGGCTGATCTCGTAGTCGCTCCACAGCGCCGGGTTCTCGCGTGGGTGCAGGCCGACCAGGACGTGCTTGCCGGCCGCCTCGAGCGCCGCCGCGGCGTCGAGCAGCAGTTGCGTGCCGGGCGCGGCGCCGCCGGTCTGGTCGGGGTAGGTGACGCTGGTGAGCACGAGGACGACGCCCGGTTCCGGCGCCGGCGTGGGCAGCGTGTCGGTCTGCGGCGAGCCGACGACGCGGACCCGGCGGCGGGTGCCGAGGTGCCCGGCGAACGCGCGGCCCTCCGCGGCCGACGACGACGTCACCAGCCGCAGCCGCCGCTCGAACTCGTGCGCCCGCGGCGCCTCGGTGGCGTTGAGATAGGCCAGGGAGGTCGCGGCCAGCGGCGTGTGCCGGCCGAACGCGGCGGCGCAGTCGGCCGGCCAGTTGGTCGCCCCGGTGACGACGAGCAGGTCCGCCGTGGGATCGTCGGCAGGGGTGACGACGGGGACGGTCTCGCCGGGCGCGATCTGGCTCAGGTCGGGGACCAGCTGGCGCACGTCCCAGCCGCGCCGGGCGATCTCCGGCAGCAGCGGCCGCACGTGGTAGGTGCCCCACGGCTCATTGGTGGCGACGAGGATCCGCGGCGGCCGTGCGGCGCGCGGGGCCGCAGCGGACGCCGTCGTCGCACCGGTGAGAGCGGCGAGGCCGAGCCCGGCGAGCGAGCCGGCGACGAAGGAACGACGGGACGGACGGGACGCATCGGTCATGCGGCGCACCGTACCCACACCGCCCGGCGCGGTCGTGAACGCCCGGTGAAGTCGGCGGCGGCCGCCGCTACGCCCGCGATTCCCGTTGATCATGGAGAAGGTCGGGTCTGGAGGCGTCCGAGAGCCGACCTTCTCCATGATCAACGGGGCCCAGGGGGAGGCCGGGCTCACCAGGGGACCGGGCGGGCGTCGCGGAAGAATCCGCCGGTGGGGCCGTCGTCGGGGAGGGTCGCCGCCCAGACGATGCCGGCCGCGCCGTCGGCGACCGGCCGGCCGCCCGGGCCGCCCATGTCGGTGGCGACCCAGCCGGGGCAGATCGAGTTGACCAGGATCCGGTCGCGGCGCAGCTCGGCGGCGAGCATGCGGGTGACCGCGTTGAGCGCGGCCTTCGTCAGGCTGTACGCGGGCGTGCCGCCGCCCATGCTCGCAAGCGACCCGCCCTCGCTCGACACGTTGACGATCCGCGGGTGCGCGCTCGCCCGCAGCAGCGGCAGCAGGGTCATGGCCAGCCGCCACGGCCCGTAGACGTTGGTCTCGGCGGCCTCGCGGACGACGTCGAGGTCGGCGCTCGCGGCGCGCTGCCAGGTGTCGTAGTGGATCGCGGCGTTGTTGACCAGCACGTCGAGCCGCCCGTACTCGGCGCGCACGAAATCAGCCAGGGCGGAGGCGTCGTCGGCGCTGGTGACGTCGAGCCGGAACGGGACGACGGCGCCGGGCCCGGCCATGCCGCCCGCTGCGGACGACGCCGCCGCGAGATCGCGGGCCGTCAGGACGACGGTGTGCCCGCGGGCCGCGAGCTGGCGGCCGACCTCGCGCCCGATCCCGCGGTTGCCCCCGGTGACGACGGCGACAGGCTCGGTCACGCGCCCACCCGGCCGCCGGACCCGGCCGCACACCGCGCCGCCGCGACCGCCGTCAGCGCGCGGTCCCCGTCCTCGTAGGCCGCGTGCAGGGTGATCGCGGTGATCCGGCCGCCGTCGCCGACCCGGATGTCGTACCGGCCGGCGACCATCCACGTGCCGCGGGTGTCGCCGTCGACCAGGTGGTGGTAGGCCCGCACCGTCGTCGCGTACCGCCCGCCCACGCCGTCGTCGTGTTCCAGCACCGGCCCGGTGAGGTGCTGCGTCGCGTCGAAGCCCGGCAGGAGCCCGCGCCAGCGCGTGACCACCTCCGGCGCCGCGACGTACTCGGGCGAGCCTCCCCACAGCGACGTGTAGTCCAGCCGTACCTCAGGGGCGAGGACGGCCAGCACGCCGTCCCAGTCCAGCGTGTCGACGGCGTGCAGCAGTGCGGTGACCGGATCGCTCATGCCGCCGATCCTGCCGCGCCGACGCCGTCGCCGGGAGGGTCGGATCCTGCGGTGCTCGCGGGGCGCAGGTCCGACGGCAGCAGCCCGGTGTGGCGGCGGAACTGCCGCCGGAAGTGGCTGAGGTTGGACAGCCCGACGGCGTACGCGACCTCCGGGACGCTCATGCGGCCCTTCACCAGCAGCGCCGCGGCACGGTTCATGCGCCGCGCCGTCACGTACTCGTGCGGTGCGAGGCCCGTGGTCGCCTTGAACACGCGGGCGAAGTGGAACGGGCTGAGCGTGGCGGCCGCGGCGAGGTCGTCGACGGTGAGCGGGTCGCCCAGCCGCTCCTCGACCACGGCGGCGACCCGGTCCAGCAGCACCCGGTCCAGCCGTCCGGCCGGCGCCCGGCGACCCGGTGACCCCAGACCGGCGTAGTACCCGACGACGTGCTCGGCCAGCCGATGGGCGAGGGCGCTGGCCCGGACGGTGTCGACGTAAGCGGCGCCGACGTGGGCCTTTTTGAGGATCGACGCCGTCCCCAGCACGACGGCGTCGCGCGCGCCCCGCAACGGCTCGATCTCCGGCGTCCGCGACGACCCGGCCGCGGCTCGCAGCAGGTCGTCGCCGGGATACATCTCGACCAGCTCGTCGGGGCGCACGACCTCGCTCCAGTAGACCGGCGCGTGCCCGTTCGCGAACACGTCGCCGGGCCGGATGTCGAACCGGTCGCGGCGCCCGCCGGACTCGGTGACCACGTCGCGGTGCTCCGCGAACGAGACCCCGATCTGCTGTCTGCCGCTGACAGTGACGCCGCCGGCCGGCGGATGCCGGCAGTACACCGACCGCAGCCCCGGCCGGTGCAGCTCCGAACGGCGTCGCATGGGACCAGTATCGCCGTGTCCGGATTTCGGACCTCGTGCGTTTCCTGCCGGAGGACGGGACTAGCGTGTCCGCATGACCGTGACACCCTCGAAGCCGGACCTGAAGCCACACTCCCGGGCGGTCACCGACGGTCTCGAACGCACGGCGGCCCGCGGGATGCTCCGCGCCGTCGGCATGACCGACGACGACTGGGAGAAGCCGCAGATCGGGGTCGCCTCGTCCTGGAACGAGATCACCCCGTGCAACCTGTCCCTCGACCGCCTCGCGAAGGCGTCGAAGGAAGGGGTACACGCCGGCGGCGGCTTCCCCATGGAGTTCGGCACCATCTCGGTGTCCGACGGCATCTCCATGGGCCATGAGGGCATGCACTACTCGCTGGTGTCGCGCGAGGTCATCGCCGACTCCGTCGAGACGGTCTTCGGCGCCGAGCGGCTCGACGGCGCCGTCCTGCTGGCCGGCTGCGACAAGTCGGCCCCGGCCATGCTCATGGCGGCCGCGCGCCTCGACGTCGCCGCGACCTTCCTGTACGCCGGGTCGATCCTGCCCGGCCGGGTCGGCGACCGCGACGTGACGATCATCGACGCGTTCGAGGCGGTCGGCGCCTGCGCCCGCGGGCTCATCACCCGCGAAGAGGTCGACGAGATCGAGCGGGCCATCTGTCCCGGCGAGGGCGCCTGCGGCGGCATGTACACCGCCAACACCATGGCCAGCGCGGCCGAGGCGCTCGGCATGTCGCTGCCCGGCAGCGCCGCGCCGCCCGCCGTCGACCGCCGCCGCGACGGCTACGCCCGCAAGTCCGGCGAGGCCGTCGTCAACCTGCTCCGCCTGGGCATCACCACCCGCGACATCATGACGAAGGAGGCGTTCGAGAACGCCATCGCCGTCGTCATGGCGGTCGGCGGCTCCACCAACGCCGTCCTGCACCTCATGGCCATCGCCCACGAGGCGGGCGTGAAGCTCGAGCTCGACGACTTCAACCGCATCGGCGACAAGGTCCCGCACCTCGCCGACGTCAAGCCGTTCGGCCAGTACGTCATGACCGACGTCGACCGCGTCGGCGGCGTGCCGGTCATCATGAAGGCGCTGCTCGACGCCGGCCTCATGCACGGCGACGCGCTCACCGTCACCGGCAGGACGCTGGCCGAGAACCTCGCCGACATCGCGCCGCCCGACGTCGACGGCAAGATCATCCACGCGATGACCAACCCGATCCACCAGACCGGCGGCCTGACGATCCTGCGCGGGTCGCTGGCCCCCGAGGGCGCCGTCGTCAAGTCCGCGGGCTTCGACACCGCCGTCTTCGAGGGCACCGCCAAGGTGTTCGACGGCGAGCGCGGCGCCATGGACGCCGTCGAGAACAACACCCTCGAGAAGGGTGACGTCATCGTCATCCGCTACGAGGGCCCCAAGGGCGGCCCGGGCATGCGCGAGATGCTCGCCGTCACCGGCGCCATCAAGGGTGCGGGCCTGGGCAAGGACGTGCTGCTGGTCACCGACGGCCGGTTCTCCGGCGGCACGACGGGGCCGTGCATCGGCCACGTGGCGCCCGAGGCCGTCGACGGCGGGCCCATCGCGTTCATCGAGAACGGCGACCGCATCCGCCTCGACCTCGCGGCCCGCACGCTCGAGCTGCTTATCGACGACGACGAGCTCGCCCGCCGTCGGGCCGGGTGGACGCCGCCGGCGCCCAAGCACCAGCGCGGCGTGCTGGCGAAGTACGCGAAGCTGGTCGGCTCGGCCGCCAACGGGGCGGTCTGCGACTGACGTCACAGTGTCGGCCACGCCTCGGTGAACGATGCGTGAAAGGCCCGTAGCGACCCACCCGGAACTGGTTGCTCTGTCCTACTTTCTCCCCGGAGATATCGAATTCGGGGGGTCTCGGGGTGAGGGTTCGTTCCATCGTCGCTGCCGCATTGTGCCTGGCAGTCGTCGCTTCGTGTAGTTCGTCCGATCCGAACGATCCGGTGGGTGGCGAGTCCGGCGGGCCGACCCCGTCGGACAGCGCCCCCGCCGAGCCGGCGAAGCCGGAGAGCCTGACCATCACCTGGCTGGCCTTCAACGAGGGCACCGGCGAGGGCACCACCGGCGAGACCACGCTGAGCCACACCGAGGCCGACGGCGACTTCCGGGTCGAGTTCTCGGCCAACGAGGTCGACGGCATCGGCGCGGCCTCGCAGGCCGGCGCCTGGAACGCCTCGATCATCTCGACGCTGCTGCTCGGCCAGCCGCTCGAGGGCGAGTTCCGGTTCGAGACCAGCGGCCGGGTCGACGGCCCGAGCGCCGGGGCGCTGACGACGGCCGGGCTGATCGCGCTGGCCCGCGGCGACGAGTTCCTCGACGGCGTCACCATGACCGGCACGATCAACGCGACCGGCACCATCGGCCCCGTCGGCGGCATCCCGGAGAAGCTCACCGGCGCCTCGGACGCCGGGTTCGACACCATCCTCATCCCGCTCGGGCAGCGCAACGCCCCGGACCACGAGGGCACCACCGTCGACGTGGTCCGCGAGGGCGAGCGGCTGGGCGTCGAGGTCATCGAGGTCGGCGACATCTACGAGGCCTACCAGCACCTCACCGGCCAGCGGCTGGACGCGCCGAGCCTCGACACCGACCCGCGCCTGGACAACGCGTCCTACGACAAGGTCGCCGCGCAGGTGAACGCGACGCTCGGCCGGTACGACAGCGCGCTGAGCCAGTTCAACGGGCTGGCCCCGGAGATGACCTCGGTCCTCACCAGCTTCACCGACGTCGCCGCGACGGCCGCCGCCCGGGCGCGCGACCTGCAGCAGCAGGGCCTGCAGGCGGGCGCGTTCAACTCGGCCACGCAGGCCGCCGCGCTGATGGAGATGCTCTACGCCGGCGGCAACCTGATGACGCCGCTGCTGACGCAGGGGCTGCCCGGCATCGAGACCATCGTGACGCAGGCGCTGGACATCGCGCCGGCCGAGACGAAGGTGTTCGCGCTGCTGGACCAGCTGTCGACCTACACGCCCCAGACGCTGGCCGACGTCGAGGGCCTGGTCAACGCCTACGCCCTGACGTTCGACGCGTACTCGCTGCTGATCTTCGCCCAGCAGCGGCTGACGGTGATCCAGGAGACGTACGAGGCCGGCGGCTACACCGACCTCGAGCTGATGTTCACCGACCTCGTCATGCCGATGCTCTACGCCGAGCTGGCCGAGGCGCAGGTGACCAGCACACAGGCGCTGTTCGAGCTGGGCCGCGACAACCCGGGCGGCCCGATCGACGGCGACGTCGAGCTGGCGCAGGTGGGCGACTTCTTCCGCCGCGGCGCCGACGCCAACTTCGCCGCGTTCACCGAGGCGTTCGTGACGCCGCAGGCCGAGGCGCAGGGCATGTCCAACGATGCGCTGCTGAACGCGCTGGCCAACGTCGACCTGAACGTCGCGGCGGCGGTCACCCAGGCGAACATCCAGCCGGCGATCGCCGACTACATCGGCGAGGGTGAGCCGAACGCCGACTACGCCACGCTTGGCTACGGCCTGAACAACTTCGTCCGTAACCAGCTGCTGGTCGACAAGTACTACAACAACGCCGTCCTCGACGAGGCCTTCAACGTCGTCGACTTCACCTGGGACGCCGTCATCGCCCGCGCCACCGACCTCGGCCGCCAGCACCTGGCCACCGAGGTGGAGCTGCTGCGCGAGCACGAGACCGAGCCGGTCATCTCGATCGGCAACTACGAGGCCGCCAGCCTGCTCCGCTCCGGCACGCCGGCCGAGCAGTTCGACGCGCTCGGGTTCTACAACGGCGGTTTCGTCACCTCGCGGGTGCTCGCCTACCTGGGCGGCTTCCAGCGGGTCGACCTCGGCGGCGAAGGGGCCGAGTCGGCGCCATGATCAGGTGCCGCCACGCAGGAACCGTGCGACCGCGCTCATGTCCTCGTCGCCCAGCCCGGCGGCGACGGCGTCCGCGACAGCTCTGCGGTTGGTGACGGGCCCATTGTGGCTATAATGGACTAGGTGAATGTGGACGCAAGGAGGTCGTGTGGTGGACGTCGGGGTGCGCGAGTTGCGTGACGGCCTGAGCCGCCATCTTGCTGAGGTCCGTTCGGGCCGGGTGGTGACCGTCACGGATCATGGTCGTCCGATCGCGCGGATCGTTCCCGTGGACCGGTTGACGAGACTGGAGCAACTGCGCGCCGAGGGCCGGGTGCAACCGGCGCGCAGGCGTAAGCGGCCGGCGCCCGAACCAGTGGCGGCGACGGGCACGGTGAGCGACCTGCTCGGTGATCAACGTCGGTGATCGGTTACCTGGATACGTCTGCGTTCGTGCCGTTGCTGGTCCGTGAGCCCACGAGTGAGTCGTGTCAGCGGTTCTGGGACGATGCTGATGCCGTGGTGTCGAGTCGGCTGCTCTACGTCGAGACGGCTGCGGCGTTGGCTCAGGCATGCCGGATGGGTCGGCTGACGGAGAGCGCGCTCGACGCGTGCATGCGGCTGTTGGACGAGCTATGGCTCGATATCGACGTCGTGGAGGTCGACCAGATCGTCGTGGAGCGAGCCGCGGTGCTGGCTCGCCGACTGGAGTTGCGCGGGTACGACTCGGTGCATTGCGCCTCAGCGGAGCAGCTCAATGAGGATGACCTCGTAGCCGCCGCCGGTGACCAGAAGCTGATCGGTGCTTGGGGAAAGCTCGGGGTGGCAACGTTCGACACCGGTGGCCCCTGACGGTCCGCCTGGTCAGCTGTGGCCACGCAGGTACCGTGCGACCGCGCTCATGTCCTCGTCGCCCAGCCCGGCGGCGACGGCGTCCGCGACGGCTCTGCGGTTGGTGACGGCCTGCGGCATCGGGGCGCCGGCCCGCGCGGCGAGGTCGAGGATGAGGTCGAGGTCCTTGGCGACGAGGCCGAGCCGGAACGCGACCGGCGTCTCCTCGGGCCGCTCGAAGGCCGCCCGCTTGTACTGCACGAACGGGCCGCCGGCGACGCTGCCGGCGAAGACCTCGTAGGCGGCCGCGCGGTCGACGCCGGAGCGCTCGGCCAGCACCAGCGCCTCGGCGACGGCCTGGTTGAGCGCGTGCACGAGCGCGTTGACGGCCAGCTTCATGGTCGCGCCGGCGCCGTGGTCGCCGACGTGGAAGATCTGCTTGGCCAGCAGTTCGAGCACCGGCCGGGCGCGGTCGAGGTCGGCGGCGTCGCCCCCGGCCATGATGGTCAGCTCGCCGCGCTCGACCACAGGCACGCTGCCGGAGACCGGGGTGTCGAGCATGGCGCCGCCCTCGCCCTCGCGGACCAGCGCGGCGAGGTCGATCGAGGTCTGCGGCGCGACGGTGCTGGTGTCGGCGACGACGGTGTCGGGTCCGGCACCCGCGGCAACGCCGTCAGGCCCCGCATAGGCGGCGCGGCAGGCGGCGTCGTCGGCCAGCGAGACCAGCACGACGGGGCCGGCCTCGGCCGCCTCGCGCGCGGTACCGGCGACCCGAGCCCCGGTGGCGGCGGCCACCGCCTGCGCGCGGTCGACGGACCGGTTCCACAGCACCACGTCGACGCCGGCCGACCGCAGCCGCCCGGCCATGGCCGCGCCCATGCGCCCGGCGCCGACGACACCGACCGGGCCGGTCACCTCGAGGGAGTCGCTCACGTCAGCAGCCAGCCCCCGTCGACGTTGAGGTTGACGCCGTTCATCGCCCGGTTGCGGAGCAGGAAGTCGACCGCGTCGGCGACGTCGGCCATGGTGGCCAGGCGCCCGATGGGCGTGCGCGAGATGTAGCCGTCGAGCACGCCCGGCGGCTTGGCCTGCCAGAACGGGCTGTCGCCGACGATGCCCGGGTGGACGGCGTTGACCCGCAGCGGCGCGAGCTCGACGGCCAGCGTGTGCACCAGGCCCATGACGCCGCCGTTGATGGTCGAGACGGTGGTCGACCCCGGGTAGGGCCGGTCCTTGGCGAGCCCGCCGAACAGGACGACGGCGCCGTCGGACGCCATGCGCGGCAGCAGCGCGTGCACCACCTCGGTGTAGCCGACCAGCTTCAGCGTCACCAGCCGGACCGCGCGGCCGACGTCGTAGTCGGCGGCGGTGTTCTGGTCGCGGTCGATGGCGGCGACGACGAGGTGGTCGACCTTCTCGACGCCGTCGAGCGCGACGGCGATGGCGGCGGGGTCGGACAGCTCGACGGCGAGGCCGCGACAGCGCGCCCCGATGTCGGCGGCCACGGAGTCGCAGCGGTCGCCGTCGCGCCCGGTGATGACGACGTCGTCGCCGGCCGCCACCCGCCGCCGGGCCAGCTCCAGCCCGATGCCGGACGTGCCGCCGACGATCACGATGGTTGTCACTGCTGACCTCCCAGGACGTCGCGCAGGTGGTTCCAGTCGCGGGCGAAACGATACGAGTAGCGCGGCGGCGGCGCCGGCGCCTGCGTCTCGAGCCAGCGCAGCGTGCCGCCGCCGGCGTTGCGGAACGCGTGCGGGCAGCCGACCCCGGCCCAGGCGACGTCGCCGGCCTCGAGCAGGTACGTCTTCCCGTCGAAGGACGCCTCGACCGTGCCCTCGAGGATCAGGTACGTCTCCTCGAACGGGTGGTCGTGCGGGGTGGTCGCGCCGTCGGGGTCGTACTGCACCATGAACATCGTGGTCAGGATGGCCCCGAGGTCGCTGTCGACCATCTGCTTGACGTTGATGCCGCCGTAGACGAGCAGCGCGGTGCGCATGCTGGCCGACACGGCGAGCAGGTCCTGCGACTGCTTCGCGGGGTCCATGTGACCGGGCCGGATGGTGCCGAACCGGTAGGTGCGCGGGTCTCGGACGTCGACGTCGGCGACCGGGCGAGGGTCGTCGAGCGGCGGCACCAGGAAGGTGTCGCCGTCGAAGTCGGCGCGCGGCTGCGGCCCCTGCATCTCCGCCCAGCGGGCCGGTCCGTCGCCGGAGCCCCGCCAGGTGTGCGGGACCGCGACCGGCAGCACGCCGTAGTCGCCCTGAGACACCCGGAACGAGCCCTCGGGCGTGGTGAGGACGGCCGAGCCCGAGAGCATGTGGAAGCTCTCTTCGAACGAGTGGACGTGCGCCGGCACCGAGCCGCCGGGATCGAGCTCGCAGACGCCGAAGCCGGTGTGGACGGCGCCGGCGGACTCGCCGACGACCGTCCACCGCCGGAAGCCTTCGGCGCCGGCGGCCCAGCCCGCCGGCGCCTCGAAGGCGGCCTGCGCCCCCCGCTGGACCAGGTGCCGCTCCGTCATCCCGCGGCCGCCTTGTTCTTCTCGGCCGCGGCGACCAGGCGGTCGCGGGCCGCCTCGACCAGGCCGCGGGCGCGGTCGACGTCGGCGAGTAGCTTCCCGCCCTGCTTGCGGATGACGCCGTCGACGATGACGGTCTCGACGTTGGAGACGTCGGCGGCCAGCACGACTGCGGCGACCGGGTCCATGACCGGGGCGACGTTGAGCGCCGTCGCGTCGATCAGCACGACGTCGCCACGCTTGCCCGGCGTGAGCGACCCGGTGCGGTCGGCCAGCCCGGCCACCTGCGCGCCATTGATGGTCGCCATCTCGAGCATGTGCCGCGCCGTGGGCGTGGTGTCGGGGTTGAGGGTGTCGGCCTGCCAGCTGGTCGCGTTGATGCGCGCCCGCTCGCCGCCGAAAGCCGCGCGCATCTGCGTGAACATGTCGCCCGGGACCGTCGTGACGACGTCGATGGACAGGCTCGGGGCGAGGCCGAACTGGTAGCTCTTGGCGACCGGCGGCCAGCCGTGGCCCATCTGCAGCTCGACCTGCGCGGCGATGGAGATGGTGCCGCCGGTGTCGGCGACCCGGCGCCACTCGTGGTCGCTGAAGTAGCAGCAGTGCACGTAGGTGGTGTCGGGCCCCAGCAGGCCGAGGCGATCGAGCTGCTCGACCATGGCGAACCGGCCGGCCAGGCGCCCCATGGCGACGTGCACCGTCAGCGGGATGCCGACCTCGCGGGCCAGCGCCCACTCGGCCGTGACGACGTCGTCCTGGCAGAACCCCGGCCCGCGCGTGGCCAGGCCCATGGTGAGCAGGCCGTCGTCGCCGGCGAAGTAGGTGCTGCGGATGCGCCGGACGTCGTCGCCCGGGATGACCTCGGCGCTGTTGAACCAGTACTTCGCCAGCGACGTGTTGGCCGAGCCGTAGGCGTACTGGGCGCGCAGCCCGGCCTCCCGCAGGCCGTTGATGGCGGCGTCGGGATGCTCGGGCGTGTTGTTGATGTGCGACCAGTCGACCAGCGTGGTGATGCCCGCGTTGAGGCACTCGAGCGAGCCCGCGAGGTTGCTCGCGTAGACGTCGTCGGGCCCGTACAGCGGGGCGAAGGTGTCGAGGATCTCGACGAAGTAGTCGTCCAGCGTGGCGTTCGGCGCGGACGTGCGAATGGCCGTCTCCCAGGTGTGCCGGTGGGTGTCGACGAAGCCCGGGATGACGATGCGCCCGGTGGCGTCGACGACCTCGGCATCGGTGACCTCGGCGGAGAGGCCCGGCCGGACGGCGACGATGGCGCCGTCCTCGATGAGGACGTCGGCACCGGCGACATCGCCGATGTCGGGATCCATGCTGATGACGTGGCCGTTGCTGAGCAGGAGTCGGGTGCTCATGAACCATCCCTCCATCGCGATGGCAGCTCTGAGGTGGGGGTGGAACGCTCGAAGGGTCAGTAGGTCGCGAGGCTCCGCACGGCGTCGACCACCTTGTCCACGGTGGGGATCACCTGGTCCTCCAGCGCGTCGGCGAACGGCAGGGGCACGTTGGCCCCCGCCACCCGCTTCACCGGCGCGTCCAGCAGCTCGAACCCCTCGTCGGCGACGACGGAGACGACGGTGCCGCCCCAGCCGCCCTGGAAGGGGTTCTCTTCGACGACGACCAGCCGCGACGTGCGCTCGACGGAGCGCAGCACGGCCGAGACGTCCAGCGGGATGAGGCAGCGCAGGTCGACGACCTCGGCCTCGACGCCCTCGGCGGCCAGCCGGTCGGCCGCCGTCAGCGCCAGCGGCACCGTGGACGCCAGCGCCACCAGCGTGACGTCGGTGCCCTCGCGCAGCACGGCCGCCTGGCCGAACGGCACCACGTGGCCGTCGGGCGCGGGCGCGCCCTTGCTGGCGAACAGCCCCTTGTGCTCGAAGAACACCACGGGGTCGTCGCTGCGGATGGCGCTGGCCATGAGCCCGACGACGTCGGCGGGCGTGGACGGCGCGGCGATCTTGAGGCCGGGGACGGTGAGCGCCCAGTTCTCGACCGACTGCGAGTGCTGCGCGCCGAACCCCAGCCCGCCGCCGTTGGCCGTGCGGATGACCAGCGGGACGGTGACCTGCCCGCCGGTCATGTAGCGCACCTTCGGGATCTCGTTGGCGAGGTAGTCCCAGCAGCAGGCCAGGAAGTCGCTGAACATGATCTCGGCGACCGGGCGCATGCCCGTCATGGCAGCGCCCATGGCCGCACCCACGATGGCCTGCTCGGAGATCGGGGTGTCCCAGACGCGGTCGGGGCCGAACTCGTCGAACAGGCCGACGGTGGTCTTGAAGACGCCGCCGGCCGCCCCGATGTCCTCGCCCAGGCACACGACCGAGGGATCGCGGCGCATCTCGCGCGCGATGCCCTCGGCCACGGAGTCGCGGTAGGTGACGACGTCCTGCGCTGTGGTCACGTCCGCCATGCGGCACCTCCGTCGGCCCATACGTCGGTGAACGCCTCGCCGAGGTCGGCCTGCGGGGCGGCCTTGGCAGCGGCGACGGCCTGCTCGACGACGGCGGCCGCGCGGTCCTCGGCCGCCTTGATGTCGTCGTCGCTGGTGCCGGACTCGCGCAACCGGCCGGCCGACACCGTCAGTGGATCGCGTTCCATCCAGCGCTCGAGCTCGCCGTCGGGGCGGTACTTCGCCGGGTCGGTGCGGCTGTGGCCGTAGTGCCGGTAGGTCTGCGCCTCGAGCACCGTGGGTCCGTCGCCCGCGCGGGCCCGACCCGCCGCGCGGGCGACGGCGTCGCGCACCGCCACCACGTCGTTGCCGTCGACGACCTCGGCCGGGATGCCGTAGGACGGGGCCCGGTCGGCCGCCGGGTTGCCGACGCCGGTGACGGAGCCGATGGGGGTGTACTCCATGTAGAAGTTGTTCTCGCAGACGAACAGCACCGGCAGCTTCCACACCGACGCGAGGTTCAGCGCCTCGTGGAACGCGCCGATGTTGGTGGCGCCGTCGCCGAAGAAGGCCACCGCCACCTGGTCGGTCTTGCGCAACCGGGCCGACCAGGCGGCGCCCACCGCCATGGGGAGGTGCGCCCCGACGATCGCATAGGAGCCGAGCATGCCCGCCTCGGCCTTCGTGAGATGCATCGAGCCGCCCTTGGCCTTGTTGAGGCCCGTCGAGCGCTGCATGAGCTCGGCCAGGCACTCCTCGGGCGTGGCGCCCCAGGCGATGGCGTGGTGGTGACCGCGGTAGGTGGCGAACGCGTAGTCGCCGTCCTTCAACGCCGCGCGGGTGCCGACGGCGACCGCCTCGTGTCCCGCCGCGAGGTGCGTCGTGCCCTTGACCAGCCCGGACAGGAAGAGGTCGTGCGCCGCCTTCTCGGTGCGGCGGATGACCGCCATGGTCTCGTGCAGCGCCAGCAGGTCGGTCGCCGTCGTCGTCTCGGTCATGGGGTGGCTCCGTTGCCGCTCGCGTTTCCGGTGTTCAGGTGGGACTGCGAGTCGCGCAGGGAATTCAGCTCGCCGCCGACGGTCCAGTACTTGCGACCGGCGACCAGCAGCTCCTCGGCCGGGAACTTCGTGATGACCTCGCAGCCGTCGGCCGTGACCACGATCTCTTCCTCGATGCGGGCCGCGGACCACCCGTCGGAGGCCGGCCAGTAGGTCTCGAGCGCGAAGACCATGCCCTCTTCGAGCACCTCGGGGTGGTCGAGCGAGACCAGCCGCGAGAAGATCGGCTTCTCCCAGATGGACAGACCGACGCCGTGGCCGTACTGCAGCGCGAACGCCGCCTCCTCGTCGGGGAAGCCGAACTCGTCGGCCCGCGGCCACAGCGACACGATGTCGGCCGTCGTCGCACCAGGTTTGACCTCGGCGATGGCGTGGTCGATGAACTCGCGGCAGCGGGTGTATGCGTCGCGCTGGGCCACGGACGCGCTGCCGACCGCGAACGTGCGGTAGTAGCAGGTGCGGTAGCCGTTGTAGCTGTGCAGGATGTCGAAGAACGCGGGGTCGCCGGGGCGGACGATGCGGTCGCTGTAGACGTGCGGGTGCGGCGAGCAGCGTTCGCCGGAGATGGCGTTGACGCCCTCGACGTACTCGCTGCCGAGGTCGTAGAGGACCTTGCTGACGACGCCGACGCACTCGTTCTCTCGCACCCCCGGGCGCAGGAAGCCGTACAGCTCGTCATAGGCGGCGTCGACCATGGACGCGGCGTGCGCGAGCAGCGCGATCTCGTCCGGCGTCTTGATGCGGCGGGCCTCGAGGAACACCTGCTGGCCGTCGATGACGGTGAGGCCCTGCTCCTGCAGCGCCATGAGCACCGGCATCTCGGCGACGTCGATGCCGACGGGCTCGTTCTGCAGGCCGTGCTCGGCGAGCACCCGGGCGATCTTGCCCGCGACGTCGTCGGCGATGCCGGCGCCGGGGTGGAACGCACCGCGCAGCGTCGAGATGCCCGCCCGGGCGCGGTTGGTGCCGTCGAGCCACGGGTTGTACAGCTGGTGGTGGCGCGCGGCGGACCCGAAGTCCCAGACGATGGGCTCGCCGCCGCGGGGTAGCAGCGCGAACCGGATGAGCTTGTCGACCGCCCACGTCCCGATGTGCGTGGACGTCATGTACCGGATGTTGGCGAAGTCGAAGGCCAGCAGGGCGCCCAGCTCGGACTGGTTCAGCGCGGCGCGCAGCCGCTCGAGCCGCTCGCGGCGCAGGCGGTCGAGGTCGATGCGCTCTTCCCAGTCGACCGCGTTGGGTCCGTAGGTGCGTATCGGCATTGCGCAGGCACCTCCTCGGCGTGTTCAACTACACTTACCATCTGAGTGAAGCGGAGCCGGGCTTCGGCGTCAACCGGTAAACTCCGCTCAGTCATGGTCAACAGCATGGTCAACAGTGAACGGAGACCGCGTGAGCCCGTCGGCAGTGCCCGCGATCGGTGAGCGCATCCGTCAGGAGCGGATGCGCAAGGGCGTCAGTGCCCGCGGGCTGGCGCGCGAGATCGGAGTGTCGGCGAGCCTGATCTCCCAGATCGAGACCGACAAGAGCCAGCCGTCGGTCAGCACGCTGTACGCCATCACCACCGCGCTGGGCATCTCCGTCGAGGACATCTTCGCCCCGGGTTCCGACGACGGCGTTCCCGCCGGTCCGCGGGCCGACGTCGTGGTGCCGCCGGTGGGTGTGGCGGTGCAGGTGTCCGACGTGCCGGCCGCGGACTCGGCGGTCTCGCCGGACTCGGCGGTCTCTCCGGGCGAGGCGGCGCCGTCGGCCACCTCGGTGCCCGAGACCATCAGCGCTCTGCGGGTCCTCGGCTCCGACCGCCGCCGCGTCGGCCCCGTCGTCCGGGCGGCCGAGCGCGAGGTGCTGACCCTGGACTCCGGCGTCACCTGGGAGCTGCTCGGCCAGGTCCCCGACGCCCACACCGACTTCCTGCGCATCACCTACCAGCCCGGCGGCTCGTCCTCGTCGGGGGCCGGGCTGCTCATGCGCCACTCCGGCACCGAGTACGGGCACGTGCTGAGCGGCGAGCTGGTGCTGACGCTCGGCTTCGAGGAGCACCACCTGCGGGCCGGCGACTCCGTCTCGTTCGACTCCACCATGCCGCACGCCTACCGCAACGACGGCACCGAGCCCGCCGTCGGCATCTGGTTCGTCCTCGAGCGCTCCGCCTGAGTTCCTTGCTGGGTGCGTGGGCTCGGGTGGGGTGGGGGGAGTCTGGCGACGGGTGCGTGGCCGGCGTCCTGGTCTGGCGTCACGTGAAACGTCCGGAATCGATCCGCGAACGTGACGTGAGACCAGGACGCCCTTTACTCGTGGCGACGTGGGCGGTCCACCACGATTGCCCGAGCGTCAACACGGTTGCAGGCGTAGTGCGACACGGGAGATCGTGCTGAACGTGATCGTTTCAGTGCAGGCTGACCTGCCTCTACGGCAGTAACGGTCAGCGGAGCTGTGCACATTGCCGACTCATGACGGCCGATGAACAATGGTATTGCACACTCTGTTCAGTTCTCCTACACTCCTGGCCCAGAGCTGCGTCCCACCCACTGCCCTGATCCGGGCAGATCGGAACGACCCCGTGGGAAGGCGGTGTCGGCTGATGAGTGAGGATGAACACCGAACCGAGCAGGGTTCGGGCCCGTCCCGGCGTGAAGTGCTCCGGACGGGCGCGGCTGCGGGAGTAGCGGCAGCCATGGCGGGTGTGGGGGCAGGAGCCGCCCACGCCGCGGAAACCGAGTCCACCACGACGAGCACCGCGCCGACGTCCATTCCGGGCGTCCGCGGCGACACGGATCTGGCCCTGGTCAATGGGCGGATCCACACCATGGACGCGAACGACACCGTCGTCTCGCACGTGCTGATCCGCAACGGCCGCTTCATCGGGGTCGGCAACGGGCCGGTGCGGGCGCAGGGCCGGCCGTTCGACGTCGTGAACCTGCGCGGCCGGACGGTGATCCCGGGCATCGTCGACGCCCACAACCACATCGTGCTGGTCGGCAACCGGCCCGGGTGGAGCACGGGCGCCGAGGACGTCTTCACCATCCCCGACCTCGTCGCGCGCTACCAGGAGCGCAGCGCCGACGTCCCGCCGGGGGAGTTCATCACGACCATCGGGCCCATCTCGGCCATGCAGTTCGCCGAACGCCGGCTGCCGCTCCTGGCCGAGCTCGACGCCGTCGACCGGCCCGTCTACATCCAGGCGGCACAGGGCGGCACCCGCACCAACAGCCTGGGCAAGGCCTGGCTCGAGGCGCGTGGGGTGGTCGTGGCGGCCGACGGCGTCATCGGCGGCGGGGCGACGGGGTCCAGCCGGGCCCTGCAGGTCATGCGCGAGCAGCTGCTGACACCGGAGACCCGGGTCCGCAGCGCGAACGACGCCCTGCAGTACTTCGCCACGCTGGGCATCACGACCCACCGCGACGGCGGCGCGTTCCACTCCGAGCTGCCGTCGGGCGGCATCGCCAACGAGAACACGTACACCATGCACCGGCCGTTCCTCACGCTCGACCGCGAGGAGCGCATGGCCGCCCGGCTGCGCATCGACTTCCTGCACCAGGACCCGGCGAACGACCCGAACCTGCCGACCCTGGCGCCGCGGCTGCGCAACAACTTCCCGTTCTTCGGCAACGACTGGCTGCGCACCGGCGGCATCGGCGAGTTCACCGGCGGCGGCATCGAGGGGCTGCGGGCCATCGCCCGGACCGGGTGGCGGGGCGAGGACCACTCGCTGAACCTCGCGTCGGCGCAGTCGCTGATCGCGCTGCGCGAGCAGGTGCACGCCGAGATCCCCATCGACCAGCTGCGCTGGATCATCTCGCACATCCCCGGCTTCAACGAGGACCTCGCCAACCGGTTCCACGCCATCGGCGGCGGCGTCCTGGTGGGCTGGGGCCCGACGCGGACGGGGACGAACGTCGGCCCGCCGTACCGCATGCTCTACGACCACCCGATCCAGGTCGGGTACCACTCCGACGGCGGCGACATCACCGTCATCAGCCCGTGGCTCAACCTCTACACGATGATCACCGGCCGCAACCTCGCCGGCGCGCACATCCTCGGCGACCAGAACCTCACCCGGCAGCAGGCTCTGCGCCTGGCCACGGCCGACACCAGGTGGTTCATCTGGGAGGACGACCTCGGGTCCATCGAGGTGGGCCACCACGCCGACCTCGCCGTCCTCGACCGCGACTTCTTCACCGTCCCGGACGAGGAGATCTACCAGATCCGCTCGCTGTTCACCGTGGTCGGCGGGAAGGTCGTCCACGACCCGGGGAGGTGGGTGCGATGACCGGCATCAGCCGCCGCGACGTCATCCGCGGCGCGGGCGCCGCCGCTGGAGCGGCCGCCGTCTCCTCCGGGGTGACGGCGACAGCTTCCGGTTCGCCCGGGCGCACGAACCCGGACACCGGCGCCCACGCCGACCTCGTCCTGACCAACGGCCGCATCCACACCATGGACGACAACGCCACGGTGGTCCGCGCGGTCGCCATCCGCGACGGCCGCATCGTCGCCGTCGGCAACTCCGTCCCGAACCCGGGCAGCAACGGCCGCTCGATCAACCTGCGCGGCGCCACCGTCGTGCCGGGCCTGATCGAGAGCCACACGCACTTCGTCAGCCTGGCCAACCGGCCCGGTCACCACGTGGCGCAGCTCGAGCTGGCCCGCACCATCGCCGAGGTCCAGGGCTTCCTCGCCGCACGGCGTCCGGACGTCCCGGAAGGCCAGTTCATCACCGCACTCGGCGGCTGGCACCCGCGGCAGTGGACGGAGCAGCGGCTCCCCACACTCGCCGAGCTCGACGCCGCCGTCCCCGACCGCCCGGTGTTCCTGCTGCAGACGTTCAGCGGGCCGTCGGTCACCAACACGCTGGGCAAGCAGTTCTTCGAGACCGTCACGTCGCCGCTGGCCGGGCCTGTCACCGTCAGTCCCACCGGCGCCATCACGTCCGGCGCGCAGACGAACGCGGCGCTCTACCACCTGCGGGTCCGGCAGACGTTCGAGGACAAGCGGCGCAGCGCGCTGGACGCCATGGCGTTCTCCGCGCAGGTCGGCATCACCACCGTGCTCGACCAGGTGCTGCCGCCGTCGCCGGGACCGCTCACGCCGAACCAGGCGCTGTCCGGCCTCGACCACTACCGCATGTACGACGCCTGGCTGTCGCTGCACCGCGAGAAGAAGGCGTTCATTCGCCTGCAGACCAACTTCCTGCACAACCAGGGCAACATCCCGGCGCTCGGGGACCTGGCGAACCAGCTGCCGGAACTGCGCGAGCGGCTGCGGCACCAGTTCCCGTTCTTCGGCGACGACATGCTGCGCACCGGCGCCATCGGCGAGTGGGGCGCGCCCATCGGAGCCGGCGCCGTCTGGCAGGAGGCGCAGCGGCTGATCGCCCAGGCCCGCTGGCGCAACGAGAACAGCCCCGGCAACCTCGCCGCGCTGACCCAGGTGGTCACCGCGTACGAGGCGGTGAACGCCGAGTTCGGCATCACCGACCTGCGCTGGGGCGTCCAGCACATCAACGAGGCCACGCCCGAGCTGCTGGCCCGGCTCAAGGCGCTGAACTGCGGCGTCTCGATGTCCGGGTTCCGCTGGCTGCAGGGCAACCCGGGAGCCAACCCCGTCGGGCCGCCGTTCCGCATGATCGTCGACAGCGGCATCCCGGCCGGCATGCACGAGGACGGCGTGCACATCGCGCCGCACAACCCGTGGTACGCGCTGCACTACGCGACCACCGGGCTCAACGCGCTGGGCCAGCAGATCAACCCTGGTCAGCAGCTCACGCGGCAGGAAGCGCTCCATTCCTACACCCGGGCCAACGCCTGGTACCTGAACCGCGAGGACCGCCTGGGCTCCATCGAGCCGGGCAAGCTGGCCGACCTGCTGGTCCTCGACCGCGACTACTTCACCGTCTCCGATGCCGACATGCGGCGCACGCTCCCCGTGCTCACCGTCGTCGGCGGCGAGATCGTCCACGACACCGGCGCCTTGCCGGTGCGGTGACGAGGAGGGAGCACCGACATGAGGACCCGTTCGCTGACCGCCCTGTCCGCGACGGCGGCGTTGACGCTGTTCATCACCGCCGCCTGCTCGGACGACGAACCGGCGGCCGATTCCGGCACGGACCCGGCCGACACCGCGGAGCCGGCCGATCCGTCCGACGAGGGCGGCGCGCCGAGCGGGGACCCGATCGTCGTCGGCTCCACCCTCTCGCTGACCGGCGCCTTCGGACCGACGGGCATCATCCACCAGATCGCCGGCGAGCAGTTCGTCGAGCAGCTGAACGAGAACGGCGGGCTGCTCGGCCGGCCGGTCGAGTGGATGGTGCTGGACGACGAGTCCGACCAGGCGCAGGTCACCGCGCTGTACGAGCGGCTGATCGGCCAGGAGGGCGTCGACCTCATCATCGGGCCGTACGCCACCCCGAACATCATCTCCGCCATGGCCGTCGCCGAGCGGCACGGCTTCACGATGCCGCAGCACACGGCCGTGCTCGCGCCCCTCATGACGTACGAGTGCCAGTTCCCGGCCTGGTCCATCGGCCCGGAGCCCAACGCGTACGTCCCCGAGCAGGTCTTCGACGCCCTCGACAGCCTGCCGACGCCGCCCGAGCGGGTCGCGTTCGTCATCAACCAGGGCGGGTCGACGGACTTCATCGCCCAGGGCTCGCCCGACGACGACAGCGACGCGGGCGCCGTCCCCATCGCCGAGGAGCGCGGGTACGAGGTCGTCGCCGAGATCCGGTACCCGCCGGACACCACGGACTGGGCGCCCATCGCCGCGCAGATCCGCGACGCCGACCCCGACTTCGTGTTCAACAGCGGGCTGGCCGTCGACCCCGTCAACCTGTTGCAGGCCATGGAGCAGCTCGACTACCGGCCGCCCCTGATGTTCAGCCTGTTCCCGGCGCCCGGCCCGCTGCTGGGCCTGGGCGACGTGGCCGACGGGCTGCTGTCGGTGTCGATCTTCGAGCCGAACGACGCGCTCATCCAGGCGGCCGGTCCCGAGGCGCAGGCGATCGTCGACGAGTTCGAGACGCGCGCCGCCGCCGAGGGCCTGCCGTACACCGCGTTCGAGACGCAGGCCACCGCGTCGTGGAACGCCTGGGAGATCCTCGTCGCCGCCGTCGAGGGCGCCGGCGACACCGACCAGCAGGCCATGTGCGACTACCTGCACGAGAACGGCGCCGACACCACGTTCAGCGGCCACCTCGAGTTCAACCCGGACGACAACAACTTCTGGCCCAGCACCCAGGGCCTGAAGCAGATCCAGGACGGCGACTGGGTCATGGTCTGGCCAGCCGACCGCGCGGCTGCGCAGCTCCAGCCGCCGGTCGGCTGAGCCTTCCGGGCTCTGACGGTTCTGACGGGACGGGAGTCGCATGACGACACTGCAAGCCGCGCTCAGCGGGGCCCTCGTCGGGGGCATGTTCGCGGTCATGGCCGCGGGCCTGTCCCTGACGTGGGGCATGCTGAGGGTCATCAACCTGGCGCACTTCGGGCTGATCCTCGTCGGCGCCTACCTGACCTTCCAGCTGGCGACGTCGTGGGGCATCGACCCGATCCTCACCATCGTCCTGACGGTGCCGCTGATGTTCCTCGTGGGCGCGGGCCTGCAGTGGGCCTTCGACCGGCTCGGCGTCGAGGAGTTCGCGTCGCTGCTGGTCAGCTTCGGCCTGCTGATCATCGTCATGCAGACGGTGAGCAACGTGTGGAGCGCCGACTTCCAGCGCATGGACGGCGACATCAACCCGTACGCGACGGAGTCGGTGTCGATCGGGCGGTTCGTGTTCCCGGCGCCGACGCTGATCGCGTTCGTGTTCGCGGTGGTCATCGTGGTGGCGGCCGACCAGGTGCTGCGGCGCACGTTCGCCGGCCGGGCGCTTCGGGCGTTCGCCGAGGACCGCGCCGTCGCGTCGGCGTTCGGCATCGACCACCGCCGGCTCGGCATGGTGCTGGCGGGCCTGTCGGCGGCATCCGCAGCGGTCGCCGGCATGCTCTTCGCGCTCGGCAACGCCGTGACGCCGTCGACGCCGTTCGAGTGGATCGGAGTGGTGTTCGCGGTGGTCATCCTCGGCGGCATCGGCCAGGTGGGCGGCGTCCTGCTGGCCGGCGTGCTGGTCGGGACGCTGTCGGCGGTGGTGTCGGCGACGTGGTCGCCGGCGCTGTCGCCGCTGGTGCTGTTCTCGGCGATCATCCTGGCGCTGCTGTTCCGGCCGTACGGACTGCTGACCCCCGCCGCCCGGGGTGCGCGATGAAGGGCCAGGTGATGGCCCGCGGGCTCGGCGGCTTCGTGCTGGTGTTCGCCGTGCTGGCGGCGCTGGCACTGTGGCGCGAGGACCTCGGCCTGCCGATCTTCTACCTCGTGCTGGCGTCGACGGCGCTGTTCTGGATCGCGCAGGCGACCAGCTGGAACGTCCTGTCCGGCTACAGCGGCTACTTCAGCTTCGGGCAGGGCGCGTTCGTCGGCGTCGGCGCGTACACGACGGCGGTGCTGGGCGGGCGGCACGGCGTCGACTTCTACCTGACGGTGCCGGTGGCGGCGGTGTTCTCGGCGCTCCTGGCGCTGCTGGTCGGCGGGCTGGCGTTCCGGCTGCGCTCGTTCCGCGGCGAGATCTTCGCGCTGCTCACGCTGGCGGTGCCGTTCATCCTGGCCGCGCTGGCCCGGGTCAACAGCGAGATCGACGGCGGCCAGGGCGTCGTTGTGCCGGTCGCGGAGTATCCCGAGTGGCTGGCGCAGTTCCAGGACTTCCTCTACCTGCTGAACCTCATCGTCGCGGTGGCCGCGGTCGCGGCGGCGTTCGCGATCCAGCACACCCGGTTCGGCTGGGCGCTGGCGTCCATCCGCGACGCCGAGGACGTCGCCGAGGGCCTGGGCGTCGCGACGTTCCGCTACAAGATGCAGGCCATCGCCGTGACGGGGCTCATCGGCGGTGCGGCGGGCAGCTTGTTCGCCCTGCAGATCGGCTTCGTCACCGTCGAGAGCGTGTTCGGGCTGACGATCCCGCTGTTCGTCATCGTCATGAGCGTGCTGGGCGGACGGACGCACTGGGTCGGGCCGGTGCTCGGCGCCGTGGTCATCGTCCTCATCCAGGACCGGCTGTCGGCGTCCGGGTTCGAGGGCTGGAACCTCATCGTGCTCGGCGCCATTCTGGCCGTCCTGGTCGTCGTCGCGCCCGACGGGTTGCAGGCGCGGCTCTGGCGCCGGCCGTGGCAGGCCGCGCTGGCGCTGGTGGTGGTGACGGGGGTGCTGGCGGTCGTCGACTCCTGGGGCGGGCCGCTGGACTGGTTCGTCAGCGGCGTGCTGGCCGCGGTCGCCGTCGTGCTCTGGCCGGGCCGCGCGCCCACGCCGGTCGAACGCCGTCCGCCCACGGCGGCCGCAGCCGACCCCGTCGAGACCGAGGCTGACGCCGTCGTTCCCGGGCCTGTTCCTGCCCAGGCCGAGCCGGGGGAGGTACTGGTCGAGTGCCGCGAGGTCGCCAAGTCCTTCGGCGGCGTCCGCGCGCTCGACGGCGTCAGCCTGCGGATCCGCGCGGGCGAGCTGGTCGGGCTGGTCGGGCCGAACGGGTCCGGCAAGACGACGCTGGTCAACCTGCTCTCCGGGGCGTTGCGGCCAACCAGCGGGTCGATCGAGGTCGCTGGGCGCGACATCGTCGGGCTGGCGCCGCACCGCATCGCGCACGTCGGGGTCAGCCGCACGCACCAGATCCCGAAGCCGTTCGAGTCGATGACGGTCCGCGACAACGTGGCGATGGCGATCATGTTCGGGCGCTCGCCGCGGCCGCTCGGCCCGGCCCGCGAGGAGGCTGAGGCCTGCCTCGACGTCGTCCACCTGCGGCACCTGGCCGACGCCAGACCCGCGGAGATCAACCTGCACGAACGGCAGCTGCTCGAGATGGCCCGGGCCATCGCCACCAAGCCGAAGGTGCTGCTGCTCGACGAGGCGCTGGCCGGCCTCAACCCGGCCGAGATCGACGCCGCGGTCGCCGTGGTCCGGCGCATCCACGCGACCGGCATCACGATCGTCATCGTCGAGCACCTGCTGCGGGTCGTGAACCAGCTGGCCACACGGGTCGTCGTGCTGAACCAGGGCGCGCTGCTGGCCGACGGCGACCCGCGGACGGTCATGAACGACCCCGACGTCATCCGCGCCTACCTGGGGAGGCACGCCCATGCTCGAGGTACGTGAGCTCGAGGCCTGGTACGGCCAGGCGCAGGCGCTCTGGGGCATCGACGTCGACGTGGCGGACGGTGAGGTGGTCGCCCTGGTCGGGCCCAACGGCGCCGGCAAGTCGACGCTCGTGCAGGCGGTCGCCGGGCTGCACCGCTCGACCCGGGGCACCATCGCCGTCGACGGCGTCGACGTCGCCCGCGTGCCGGCCCACCGCGTCGGCGACCACGGGGTCGCGCTGGTGCCCGAGGGGCGTCGCGTGTTCGCCCGGATGACGGTGCACGACAACCTGGTGCTGGGGGCGTACCGGCGCGGGGCCCGTCCTGGGTTGGCTGCCGGGTTGGAGCGGGTGCATGGGTTGTTCCCCCGCCTCGCCGAGCGGTCGTCGCAGCTGGCCGGGAGTCTGAGCGGCGGCGAGCAGCAGATGCTGGCCATCGGGCGGGCACTGCTGGCCCAGCCGCGGCTGCTGCTCATGGACGAGCCGTCGCTGGGCCTCGCCCCCGTCGTCGTCGACGAGGTGTTCGACGCCATCCGCACCATCAACGCCGACGGCGTCAGCGTCCTGCTGGTCGAACAGGACGTCGAGCGGGCGCTGGAGGTGTCGGCGCGCGGGTACGTGCTCGCCGAGGGGCGCATCGTCGCGTCCGGCAGTGCCGCCGAGCTGACCGGGAGCGCGTTGGTGCGGAAGAGCGTTCTCGGCCTGTGATCGGCGTCGCTGCGGTCTGCCTGGCGGCTAGGTAGGGTGCGGATGTGGGCAAGGTGCACGAATCGATCGACGGCCGGCTCCGCGCGTTCATCGAGGCGCAGCAGATGTTCTTCGTCGCGACCGCGCCGAGCGGGCCGGACGGCCACGTCAACGTCTCGCCGAAGGGCATCGGCGGCTCCTTCGCGGTGCTCGACGAGCACACCGTCGCCTATCTCGACTACACCGCCAGCGGCGCCGAGACCATCGCCCACCTGCGCGAGAACGGTCGCATCACGCTGATGTTCTGCGCCTTCACCGGCCCGCCGAACATCGTCCGGCTGCACGGGTCCGGCCGGTTCGTGACGCTGTACGACGACGAGTTCGAGGAGCTGGCGGAGCTCTTCCCCGAGCGGCGCGGCGCCCGCGCCGTCATCGTCGTCGACGTCCACCGGGTGTCGGACTCCTGCGGCTACGGCGTCCCACTCATGGACTATGCCGGCGAGCGCGACCTGCTGCCGCCGTACATGGAACGCAAGGGTGCGGACGGGCAGGCCGAGTACCGGCAGCGGAAGAACAGCGTCAGCGTCGACGGGCTGCCGGCGTTCGACTACGACCCCGTGTGAGGTGAGCATGGACGCCGTCGTGGACTACGAGGGCCTCGACCTCCACGAGGGCGCAGCCGCGGCCGCCGGCTCGTTCCTCGCCATGGCGCTGTTCGTGCTGACGCTGACGTTCGCGGGTGGCGGCCCCGACGCGCTGGGCCTCGCGCTCGCGGTCCTGTTCTACGCGACGCCGATCTGGCTGGCCGGCTTCCTGCTCGTCGGCCTGCCTGTGGCGGTGTGGATCGAGAACCGGACGCCCGTGGCGGCGCCGCGGCGGGGGCGGTGGATGCGCTACGCCAAGGCCGGCGCGGTCGTGGGGCGCTGCTGTTCCTGCTGCATCCGATCTTCCTGCCGGTGACGGTCGCCGCCGCACTGGGCGGCAAGATCGGCGTCGACCTCCGGCGCCGCCGGCACCCCCGCCACGAGCCGGTGGAGAGCTAGCTCCCGCCCCGCCCGGCCGGCGTGGGACCCGTCAACCCGAGTTGATCTTGGAGTTCTGGCGGAATCGCAGGGCGGAATGTCCGATTGACACCCCCGAACCTCCAAGATCAATTTCTGGGGCGAGCAAGTCAAGGGTGTGGTCGTCGATGTGGGCGGCTAGCTCTCGCGCCTTGGCACGCCGGAGCGCTCCACAAAAGCCGCATTCCACGCGCGATCGCTCACTTCCAGCGTGCCAAGGGGGACGCCCAGGCGTGCCAAGGGTGACGGATGCGCCGTACCCGTCATTCGTCGAGCGCCTGCTCGACCCGGGTGCGGAGCCCGTCGAAGTATGTGGCGTCGGCGGTGCCGACTGGCGCCGAAGTGGCGCCGTCGAGCACGAGGGTCCGCAGGTCCCGCCAGTCGTTGCTGCGTCGGATCGGCTCTCGCGCGTGCGGGTCGGGCGAGCTGGCGCTCGAGTTGCTCGTCATGCCCACACCGGCAGGCTAGTGTCCTGAGTCGTTAATTCGCGTGCAGTATCTGGCGATGGATTCGAGGATCTGGTCGGCGGTCTTGGTCCACACGTAGGGCCTGGGGTTGTCGTTCCAGGTGTCGATCCAGGCGCGGATGTCGGTGTTGAGTTCGCGGACTGACCGGTGGGTGCCGCGTTGGAGTTTCTTCGTGGTCAGCTCGCCGAACCAGCGTTCGACCAGGTTGAGCCATGAGGAGCTGGTCGGGGTGAAGTGGAGCGTGAAGCGGGGGTGTTCGATCAGCCATCGCTTCACGGCCGGTGTCTTGTGGGTCGAGGCGTTGTCGAGCACGACGTGCACGTCGAGTTCCGCGGGCACCTCGGCGTCGATCTTGGCCAGGAACTTCTTGAACTCGATCGCTCGGTGGCGGGCGTGCAGCGAGCCGATGACCTGGCCGGTGGCGAGGTCGAGGGCGGCGTAGAGGCTGGACGTGCCGTAGCGCTTGTAGTCATGGGTGGCGCGCTGCGGGGTGCCCGGGAGCATGGGCAGGATCGGGGCCGTGCGGTCCAGGGCCTGGATCTGGGACTTCTCGTCCACGCACAGCACCACGGCCCGCTCGGGCGGGTCGAGGTAGAGACCCACGACGTCTTTGACCTTGTCGACGAACAGCGGGTCCTTGGACAGCTTCCACGACTCCTGCCGGTGCGGCTGCAGGCCGAAGGCCCGCCAGATCCGCGAGACCGCGGACTGCGACAGGCCCAGCTCGGCCGCCAGCGACCGAGTCGACCAGTGCGTCGCATCCTTCGGCGTCGTCTCCAGCGTCCGGGTGATCACCGCCTCGACCTGCTCGTCACCAACCGTGCGGGGCCGGCCAGGGCGCGGTTCATCAAGCAGGCCATCGAGTCGGTCGGCGACGAACCGCGAGCGCCACTTACGCGCACTCGACACCGCGATCCCGAGCTTCTGCGCGATCGCGGTGTTCCCCAGCCCGTCACCAGCGGCCAGCACGATCCGCGACCGCACCGCCAACGCATTCGCGCTCGTCGGCCGCCGCGACCACGTCAACAGCTGCGACCGCTCCTCATCAGTCAACGTCACAACAGGGGCAACCGGACTCGGCACCCGCAAAGCCTACCCACTAAATACGAACTATTGACTCACGACACTAGCTCTCCTCGTCGAGGCGCTCAGTCATCGACGTCGCCGATGTGGATGGCGACGCGGGCGAGGGGGAAGGGCTCGCCCAGGACGGCCTCGATCGTCGAGCCCGCCGCCTGGCGGACGGTGTCGGCGAGGGGGTGGACGGGTTGGAGGTAGCGGACGGCGACCGTGAGCCGCAGCGCGACGAGCTCGTCGCCGTCGAGGTCGAGCCTGATGTGGGTGACCTGCACGCCGTCCACGGCGTCGGCGGCGGACTGGAGGTAGCTGGTGACGACCTGGTCGCTGACGTGGAAGACGCCGGCGTCGTCGCGGGCGCGGACCGGGCGGGACCGGCGGGCCGCGGCGAGCACCGACTGCAGGATCCGCTGCGACGCCGCCGTCCAGCCGTGGTCGGTGTAGGCGCGCAGGGCCGACGCGGCACGGTCGACCACGGCGGTGCCGTCGGGATCGGGGATCAGCGCCATGCCGCCAGCCTCTCCGCGAGCCGCCGCCGGGCGCGGTGCAGCAGGCCGCGCACGACGTCGCGGGAGGTGTGCATGATCTCGGCGATCTCCTCGTAGCTGAGCTCGTCGACCTCGCGCAGCAGCCAGGCCACCCGCTGCGGCTCGGGGAGCGACGCCAGCGCCGCGTCGAGCGCGGCCACCAGTTCGTTCTCGATGATTCCACGGACCGGGTCTCCGACGCCGTCGACCATCGTGTCGTGGTCGCCGGCCTCCAGCGGCAGCGGACGCCGTTTGCGCCGGACGTTGTGGGCCTTGTTGATCGTGAGCCGCAGCAGCCAGCTGCGCAGCGCCGCCGCCCCGCGGAACTCGGCCAGGTGCCGCCAGGCCGCGAGCAGCGCGTCCTGCACGGCCTCCTCCGCGTCGCCGTCGTCGAGCAGGACGCGGCGGGCGAGCCGGTACATGACCGGGCCGTGCCGCCGCGCGATGACGCCGAACGCCACCCGGTCGCCCAGCCCCGCGCGCCGGGCGAGGACGAGGTCGTCCAGCTGCTCCGGTGTCCCGGGCCCATCGCTCACACCGGATTCGTGACCGGAATGTCCGGAATCATGCGTGACATCCGGCCAGGTGGACGTGTCCTAGCACTGTCAGCCGCACGAGCGGCCAGTGATCAGGGGGAGGCCGGCGATGACCACCGACGGACCGAACGTGTCGGCGACGGGGAGCACGACGGGGAGTACGACCGGAGGCGGAGCGACGACGGGGAGCGCTTCCGGCAGTGGGGGGACGACGGCGCCTGCGCGGGAGTCGAGGCGCGAACCCGCGCAGGGGCCGCTCGTCACGGAGATGGGCCGCACCACCATCGCCGACGGCGTCGTGTCGAAGATTGCCGGCATCGCCGCGCGCGAGGTGTCCGGCGTGCACGACCTCGGGGGCGGCGCCGCCCGCATGGTCGGGGCGATCCGCGAGCGGATCCCGGGCTCGCGCACCAACCTCCAGCAGGGCGTCTCGGTCGAGGTCGGGGAGCGGCAGGCGGCCATCGACATCGACATCGTGGCCGACTACGGCGTCTCCGTCGTCGACCTCTCGACGGGGATCCGCCGCAACGTGGTCGCCGCGGTGGAGCGGATGACCGGGCTCGAGGTCACCGAGGTGAACGTCCTGGTCAACGACGTGTACGTCGAGGGCGAGGACGAGGGCGAGCAACGCGAGAGCCGGGTCGAGTGATCTCGATGGAGCTGCCGGGGACCACCGCGGACCCGGAGCGGCAGCCGGACCGCGCCGAGATCGTCGCGGCCGCGGTGCTGGCGGTCCCGGGTGTGGCCGGGCTCTACGGCGGGCTGTTCGGCGAGGTCGCGACCCACCTGGCCGGCCGGCGGGTGGCGGGGGTCCGGATCGACGACGGCGGCAACGCCGAGGTGCACGTCGTCCTGCAGTGGGGTCATCCGGTGCCGGCGACGGCGTACGCGGTCCGCCGCGCGGTGGCGCGGCTGGTGCCCGGCGGGGTACACGTCGTGGTCGACGACGTCGCCGCCCCGGAGAACGGAGGCGAATCGTGAACACGCTGACGATCGGCCTGTTCACCGGCCTGCTGCTCGGCGTGGCCGCGGCGGCGGGCGGGTTCTGGGGGTTCGTCGTGACGGCGCTGCTCGGGCTGGTGGGCGCCGCCGTCGCCGGGCAGGTGTCCGGCGAGATCGACGTGACCGCCGTCCTGCGCGGCCGGGACCGGGAGTGACGTGAGCGCCGGAGCCGGCGCGGCCGAAGCGGCCGACGCGACGGCGCAGCAGGACGTCGACACCCGCGGCCGGCTGGAGATCCACGAGCGCGTGGTCCGGAAGATCGCCGAGCGGGCGGCCGCCGGCGTCGCCGGGCGCACCGAGCAGTCGACCGTCTGGGAGCGCCTCGGCGGCCGGTCGCTGCCGCACGCGAACGCGCGGGTGATCGGCCGGCACGTGCGGCTCGAGGTCGAGGTCGGCGCGCCGGGCGGCGCCAGCCTGCCCGACCTCGCGGCCGCCGTCCGGGACGCCGTCGCCCGCGAGGTCGCCGACCTCACCGGGTTCGCCGTCGACCGCGTGGATGTCCGTGTCGCGGCCGTCGCCCCCTTCCGCGCATCGCCGGAGGCCGAGCCGCTGCCCGCGGCGGGCCGGCCGGCCGCGCCGGGGATCGCCCGCAAGGCCGGCTTGCTGGTCGCGCTGCTCCTCGTCGCGCTCGGGATCGCGGGCATCTACGACGCGCTGGTGCAGGGCGGCGTGGTCGACGGGCGGAAGCTGGTCGAGCCGCTGCTGGAGTGGCTGGACGGGCTGGAGCCGCAGGACTGGATGCTCCCCGCGGGCATCGCCGTCGCCGCCGTGGGCCTGCTGCTGGTCCTGGCCGCGCTCTGGCCGCGGCCGCGCCGGTCGCTCCCGGTCGCGGCCCGCACCGGCGTGTTCGCCACGCGCGGCGCCGTCGAGGAGCTGACGGTGGACAGCGCGGCCGGCCACGGCGGGGTGCTCGGCGCCAGCGCGAAGGCCAGGCCCCGCGCCGTCGTCGTCCGCGTGGTCACCGACGGCGAGCCGGGGACCGCCGCCGAGGTGCGGCAGGGCGTGGCCGACCGGCTGACCCGGCTGGCCAGGGCGCCGAAGGTGCGCGTCGGCGCGCGACGCAAGGAGGAGCGGTGAACCGCGCGGCGGCGGGGGCCGAGCGGATCGCCGTCCTCGTCGTCGGGCTGGCGCTGCTGGTCCTCGGGGCGGGCGCGGCCGCCTGGGAGCGGGACTGTATCCCTGACGCCGTCGACGCCGTCGACCAGCTCGACGTCTCGGCCCTGCTCGACCGGACCGACGAGAGCTGGTGGTCGTGGGCGGTCGGGCTGCTGGGGCTGCTCCTCGTGGTGATCGGGCTGCTGTGGCTGCGGGCACACGCGCGGCGCCGGAGCCTTGGCCGGCTGAAGCTGCCCGGCACCGGCCGCGGTGGAGCACTCGAGGCCGACTCCGGTGCGCTGCTCGACGCGGCGTCGGCGGCGCTGGACGAGACGCCGGGCGTGACGGCGCGCGGCGGCCGGGTCTGGCGCGACCAGCGCGAGGTGGTCGCCGAGCTGCGGGCCGCCCTCGATCCCGGGGCCGACCTGGACGAGGTCGCCGACGCCGCCGACCGCGCCGCGGCGGTCCTCAGCACCAGCCTCGGGCCGCAGGCGCCGGCCCGCTGCCGGGTGCTCCTGGTGCGCGGCCGGCGCTGGTCGCGCCGCACGCGGGTACGGTGACGCCCACGGGCGGCGCCCAGCATCTGAACGCCGATTCCGGATGGTGAGACATCTGGTCATCCGCCTTGACGGGCGCCCTCCGGGTGAGGGACGGTGCATTCGTGCGTTTCGGCATTCTCGTACTTCATTAGCGCGTAGGCGGTACCTCGCCGACGCGCTACCCCTCGTCAGCCCACCAGGGCCGGGGGGTTTTTTGTTGCACGGGACAGCTCCAGACGCACACACGACCACACAGCAGAAGGGTCCGGCCATGCCGCAGGGACAGCCAGCCAGGGACAACGGGACGACGATGACGGGCGCCGCGAGCCTCATCCGCTCGCTCGAGGCGGTTGGCGTCGACACCGTATTCGGCATTCCCGGCGGCGCCATTCTCCCTGCGTATGACCCGATGTTCGACTCCCAGCAGATCCGGCACATCCTGGTCCGCCACGAGCAGGGCGCCGGCCACGCGGCCGAGGGCTACGCGCTGGCGACGGGGAAGCCGGGCGTCTGCATGGCCACCTCGGGGCCGGGCGCCACCAACCTCGTCACGCCCATCGCCGACGCCCACATGGACTCCGTCCCGATCGTCGCCGTCACCGGGCAGGTCGCGTCGGCGGCCATCGGCACCGACGCGTTCCAAGAGGCCGACATCCGCGGCATCACGATGCCGATCACGAAGCACAACTACCTGGTGACCGACCCCGCCGAGATCCCGCGAACCATCGCCGAGGCGTTCCACATCGCGACGACGGGGCGGCCCGGGCCGGTCCTCGTCGACGTCGCCAAGGACGCCATGCAGGCGATGACGACGTTCCGCTGGCCGGTCGAGCTCGACCTCCCCGGCTACCGCCCGGTCACCCGTCCGCACGCCAAGCAGGTCCGAGAGGCGGCCCGGCTCATGGCGGCGGCGAAGCGCCCCGTCCTCTACGTCGGCGGCGGCGTGCTGCGGGCGCGGGCGTGGCAGGAGCTGGCGCGGCTGGCGCAGCTCACGGGCTTCCCCGTCGTCACCACGCTGACGGCGCGCGGCGCCTTCCCCGACAGTCACCCGCAGCACCTGGGCATGCCTGGCATGCACGGCGGTGTCGCGGCGGTGACGGCGCTGCAGAAGGCCGACCTGCTGATCGCGCTGGGCGCCCGGTTCGACGACCGCGTCACCGGCAAGCTGTCGTCGTTCGCGCCGAACGCCGCGGTCATCCACGCCGACATCGACCCCGCCGAGATCTCGAAGAACCGCGTCGCCGACGTCCCGATCGTGGGCGACTGCAAGGAGGTCATCGGCGAGCTGATCCCGGCCATCGAGGCCGAGTTCGCGGCGGACCACCGGGCCGACCTCACCGGCTGGTGGCGCCAGCTGGACCAGTGGCGCGAGAACTTCCCGCTGGGCTACACGCCGGCCGAGAACGGCGAGCTCATGCCGCAGTACGTCATCGAGCGGCTGGGCAAGCTGGTCGGCAGCGACGCCATCTACGTCGCCGGCGTCGGGCAGCACCAGATGTGGGCCTCGCAGTACATCTCCTACGAGAACCCGAACACCTGGCTGAACTCCGGTGGCGCCGGCACCATGGGCTACGCCGTCCCGGCCGCCATGGGCGCCAAGGCGGGCATGCCCGACACGACGGTGTGGGCCATCGACGGCGACGGCTGCTTCCAGATGACCAACCAAGAGCTGGCCACCTGCGCCATCGAGGGCATCCCGATCAAGGTCGCCGTCATCAACAACGAGAGCCTCGGCATGGTCCGGCAGTGGCAGACGCTGTTCTACGACGGCCGCTACTCCAACACCGACCTCGGCAGCCGCCGCATCCCCGACTTCGCCAAGCTGGCCGAGGCCTACGGCTGCGTCGGGCTGCGCTGCGACACCGCCGAGGACGTCGACGCCACCATCGAGAAGGCCATGGCCGTCGACGACCGCCCGGTCGTCGTCGACTTCGGCGTGCACCGCGACGCCATGGTCTGGCCGATGGTCGCCGCCGGCACCAGCAACGACGAGATCCAGATCGCCCGGGGCATGGCTCCGGAGTGGGACAGGAGTGACGACTGATGAGCAAGCACACGCTGTCGGTGCTGGTCGAGAACAAGCCCGGTGTGCTCGCGCGCATCGCCGCGCTGTTCTCGCGCCGCGGCTTCAACATCGACTCCCTCGCGGTCGGGCCGACGGAGCACCCGTCGGTCTCCCGCATGACGGTCGTCGTCGACGTCGAGGACTCGCCGCTCGAGCAGGTCACGAAGCAGCTGAACAAGCTGGTCAACGTCCTGAAGATCGTCGAGCTCGACACGAGCCAGTCGGTCCAGCGCGAGCTGGTGCTGGTCAAGGTGCGCACGGACAACGAGACCCGGCCGCACGTGCTGCAGACGGTCGAGCTGTTCCGCGCCAAGGTCGTCGACGTGGCGACCGACGCGGTGACCATCGAGGCGACCGGCTCGTCGGACAAGCTGAGCGCGCTGCTCAAGGTGCTGGAACCGTACGGCATCCGCGAGCTCGTGCAGTCCGGTGTGGTGGCGGTGGGCCGCGGATCGCGGTCCATCACCGACCGCGCGCTGCGGCCCGTCGACCGCGTCGCATAATCCGTTCAGGTTTCTGAAGGCAACACAGAAGGAGAAGCCCTCGTGGCAGAGATGTACTACGACGACGACGCCGACCTCTCGGTCATCCAGGGGCGGGTCGTCGCCGTCATCGGCTATGGAAGCCAGGGCCACGCGCACGCGCTGAGCCTGCGCGACTCCGGCGTGGACGTCCGCGTCGGCCTGCAGGAGGGCTCGAAGAGCCGCGCCAAGGCCGAGGCCGAGGGGCTGCGCGTCGTGACGCCGGCCGAGGCGGCCGCCGAGGCCGACCTCATCATGATCCTGGCGCCGGACCACGTGCAGCGGCACATCTACGCCAACGACATCGAGCCGAACCTGCAGGAGGGCGACGCGCTCTTCTTCGGCCACGGCTTCAACATCCGGTTCGGCTACATCAAGCCGCCGGCCACCGTCGACGTCGCCATGGTCGCGCCGAAGGGCCCGGGTCACCTGGTCCGGCGCGAGTTCGCCGACGGCCGCGGCGTGCCGGTGCTGGTCGCCGTCGAGCAGGACGCGTCGGGCTCGGCGTGGGCGCTCGCGCTCGCGTACGCCAAGGGCATCGGCGGCCTGCGCGCGGGCGGCATCAGGACGACGTTCGCCGAAGAGACCGAGACCGACCTGTTCGGTGAGCAGACGGTGCTCTGCGGCGGCGTGTCGCGGCTGGTCCAGAGCGGCTTCGAGGTCATGACCGAGGCCGGCTACCAGCCCGAGGTCGCCTACTTCGAGGTGCTGCACGAGCTCAAGCTCATCGTCGACCTCATGTACGAGGGCGGCATCGCCAAGCAGCGCTGGTCGGTGTCGGACACGGCGGAGTACGGCGACTACACCACCGGCCCGAAGGTCATCGACGCCTCGGTCAAGGAGCGCATGAAGGACGCCCTGACGGCGATCCAGGACGGCTCGTGGGCGGCCGGCTTCATCGCCGACCAGGACGCCGGCGCGCCGGACTTCAAGCGGCTGCGCGCCGAGGGCGAGGCGCACCCCATCGAGGCCACCGGCCGCGAGCTGCGCAAGCTGATGAGCTGGGTCAAGACCAGCGACGACGACTACACCGAGGGCACGGCGGCGCGCTGACGCCGTCGACGATTCGGGGGAGGGGATCGCGATGATCTCGACGACTCATCTGCTGGCGTTCGTCATCAGCTCGTTCGTCCTCATCGCGATCCCCGGCCCGAGCGTCCTCTTCACGGTCGGGCGGGCGCTGGTCCTGGGCCGGCGCGGCGGCGTCGCGTCGGCCGCCGGCAACTCCGTCGGCGCCCTCACCCAGGCGATGGCCGTGGCGTTCGGGCTCGGCGCGCTGGTCGAGCGGTCCATCGTCGTCTTCACGATCATCAAGTTCGCCGGCGCCGCCTACCTGGTGTGGCTCGGTATCCAGGCGATCCGGCATCGTCGCTCGTTCTCGGGCACGACGGCGTCGGCGCCGGCCGGCAGCCCGCGCCGCGCCGCGCGCGAGGCCTTCGTCGTCGGGCTCACCAACCCGAAGGTCATCATCTTCTTCGCGGCCGTCCTCCCGCAGTTCGTCGATCCCGCGGGCGCGCACCCGAGCCTGCAGATGCTGCTGCTCGGGGCCGTGTTCACCGTCATGGCGTTCCTCATGGACAGCTGCTGGGCGCTCGGCGCCGGCACCGCCCGCGACTGGTTCGCCCGCTCGCCCGGCCGGCTCGGCACCTTCAGCGCCGTCGGCGGCGTCGCGATGATCGGGCTGGGCGCCCGGCTGGCGATCACCGGCCGCTCGGACTGACATACGGTCGGAGCATGCTGGTTCGCCGGCCGCGCCCCGAGCTCGCCCCGTTCGTCGAGCACCTCTGGTATCTCGACGAGCCGCTGCCGCCCGGCCGCGACCGCACCATACCCACCGGCGCGCCACAGCTCGTCGTCAACCTCGCTCGTGACCGGCTTCGGTGGTACGACGGCGACGACCTGTCGGTGTGCCGGGGGGTCGACGGTGCCGGCATGTGCGGGCCGGTGGCCCGGCCCATCGGCGTCGACACCGCCGACCAGGCGTCGACCGCGGGGGTGGTGTTCCGCCCGGGCGGCCTGGTCGCGTTCGGCGACGTCCCGGCGTCCGCGCTCACCGATCCGGTCACGTCCCTGGGTGACCTCTGGGGCGCCGACGGCGTCAGCGTGCGCGACCGCGTGCTCACCACGCGGACGCCTTCCGAGCGGCTCGACGTGCTGGAATCGGTGCTGGTGTCCCGACTGCGGGGCGCGCGCGTTCCGGCGCCGGACGGTGCTGTGTTCTACGCGGCCGGCGAGCTGTCCCGCGGCGCGGCCGTCGCCTGGGTGACCGAGCGGACCGGCCTGTCCGCGTCGACCCTGCAGCGCCGCTTCCGCGCCGCCGTCGGCCTGTCGCCCAAGCAGTTCGGCCGGGTCCGCCGGCTGCAGCGGGTCCTGCGGACGGTGACGGTCCCGGCCGGCGACGGCGGTGTCGACTGGGCGCAGGTCGCGGCGGGGCACGGCTACTTCGACCAGGCGCACCTCATCCACGACTTCCGTGCGCTCACCGGCCTCACCCCCGGCCGCTACCGCCCCCGCTCCGCCGCCGAGCACAACCACGTCCCGCTCGCCTGACCTCCCGTACTGGCTGGATGGCGGGCGGTTTGGTGGTGCCAGGGCACCACCAAACCGCCCGCCATCACACCGCTCCCGCACTCGTCCTGACCGATTTCTCCAAGCGCCCACCGTCGGGGCGGGGACACGATGGACCCATGACCGACATGACCGTGACCCCGAAACTCGTCGTCGAGGGGGCCGACGCGGCCCTCGACCTCTACAAGAGCGCGCTCGGCGCCGAACCCGGTGAGCGCCACGACGGGCCAGGCGGCAGCGTCGTGTACGCCGAGTTCCGCATCGGCGGCACCGTGCTGTCGATCAAGGATGCCGACCAGTACGACGCCGCCACCACCGCCATTCTCACCCTCGACGTCCCCGACGCGGACGCCGTCTGGGCCGCGCTCGAGCAGGCCGGCGCGACCGTCGTCTTCCCGCTCGACGACCAGTCGTACGGGCTGCGCCAGGGCCGGCTGCGCGACCCGTTCGGCATCCAGTGGATCATCTCGCAGCAGCCGGACTCCGCGACCCGCTGAGCACGTCCGTCACCAGCCCGGCCAGCAGGTCGACCCCGTCCGTCGACAGGATCGACTCGAGGTGGAACTGCACCGACGCGAACCCGGCGCCGCGCAGCGCGAACACCTCGCCCGACGACGGGTGGGCCGCGACCTCGAGCCCGGCCGGCACCTCGGCCCCGGCCGGAAGCGACGCGGCGAAGGTGTTGTAGAAGCCGACCCGGGTCTCGCGGCCGAACAGCGACACTGGCCGCTGCGTGCCCTGGTACGGCTGCGGCAGCGGGCCGACCGGCAGGCCCAGCGCACCGGCCAGCACCTGGTGGCTCAGGCACACGGCGAGCAGCGGCCGCCCCGCCGCCAGCCGCCCGGTGACGACGTCGTGCAGCCGCGCGATCCGCGGGTCGGCGAGGTCGCGCGGGTCCCCGGGCCCGGGACCGGAGACGACCAGATCGAACCCGTCGCCGGCCCCCGTCTCGTCCCAGCGGCGGACGTCCGCGCGCATGCCGAGCCGCCGCAGCAGGTGCGCCAGCATCGCCGTCCACCGGTCCTCGGCGTCGACGATCAGCGCCGTCCGCCCGGCCAGCGCCGGCCGCGCGTCCGGTCCCTGCGGCCGCAGCCAGAACGGCGCGAGCGTGCGATTGCGGGCGGTCAGGGCGGCGGCGATCGCGGGGTCCTCGGCGAACGACGGCCGATCGGCGGACGACGGCGACGGCGTCCGGCTCGCTCGTGGCGCCGCCTCCCGCAGGCCGAGCGCCGTCAGCACCCCGGCGGCCTTGGCGTGCGTCTCGGCGACCTCGTGCCCGGCGACGGAGTGCCGCACCAGCGTCGCGCCGACGGGGACCCGCACCGTCCCGTCCGGGTCGAGGTAGGCGGTCCGGATGAGGATCGGCGCGTCGACGGTGAGCCGCTCGCCGTCGTGCTCGATGAGGGCCGCGACCCCGGCGTAGTAGCCTCGCCCGCCCGCCTCGTACCGCGTGATGACCCGCGCCGCGTTCTCCAGCGGCGACCCCGTCACCGTCGGGGCGAACATCGTCTCGCGCAGCACGTCGCGCACGTCCAGCCGCGTCGTCCCCTCGAGCAGGTACTCGGTGTGGACGAGGTGGCTCATCTCCTTGAGGTACGGCCCGAGCACGCGCCCGCCGTCCTCGCAGACGGCGCTCATCATCTTGAGCTCCTCGTCGACCACCATGAACAGCTCCTCGGTCTCCTTCGGGTCGGCGAGGAAGCGCAGCAGGTCGTCGGCGGTCGCGCCGCCGGCGGGGACCCGGTAGGTGCCGCTGATCGGGTTCATGACGACGGTGCCGGCGTCGACACTGACGTGCCGCTCCGGGGTCGCGCCGACCATCGTCACGTCGCCGGCGTGCACGGCGAAGGTCCAGTAGGCGCCCGGTTCGCCGGTGAGCAGCCGGGCGAACAGCCGCAGCGCCGTGTGCGCGACGTTGCCGCTGAGACGGGCGAGGTAGTCGCGGCGGATGACGAAGTTCGCCCCGGCGCCGCGGCCGATCTCGTCGCGGATGACCCGCCCGACGATGTCGGCGTACTCCTCGTCGGCGACGTCGAACCCGCCAGGGGTGACGTCGACACCGTCGCCCCCCAGCGCGGCGAGGACGGCGGCGCGGGACAGCTGAACCCGTCGTCGCACCCGCAGGCACCGCAGCGGGACGCCGTCGTCGTGACACTCGAAGCCGCGCTCGGCCAGCTGCCGGTACGGGACCAGGGCGAGCGTCGCGCCGTCGCCCTCCGGCAGCGGGATCTCCGCCAGCCGGTCGACGTCGACCACGTCGCCCAGCAGCAGCTCCACCTCCGGCCGGCCCGCGCGGGCGAGCAGCGCGAACGGCGGGGGAGCGGGATCGTCGAGCAGGTCGGTGAGCATGTCGGTCCTTCCGGTCGAGCCTCGACCGGGCGGAAGAACGCCGGACACGACGACGACCGCCTCGGAGGAGGCGGTCGCTTGCGTGGGGTACGCGAGGGGGTGAGCCGCCTAGGAGGCGGGCCACCAGCTACCGAGAACGGTCGCGTACATGCGCCAGACCCTAGCATCACCCTCCGTTCACCGGAGGCCGCCGCCTCCGGGTTCGCCGCCCGAGCCTGGGACCAGGCGCGGAGCACCCTCAACCGCTGACGCACCCAGGCCGTTGGGCTGCTGTGGCGGCGGTGGAACGGCCGGCATCTCGGCCCGCTTCTCGACCGCGGCCGGCTCTTCCGGTGCGGGGACCGGCTGGTCGGCCGGTTTGTCCGCCGGCTTCTCGGCCGACGGCTTCTCAGTCGCGTGCTCGAGGAAGCGCAGCAGCTCGACGGGGAACGGCAGCACGACGGTGGAGTTCTTCTCCGCGGCGACCTCGACGATCGTCTGCAGCAACCGCAGCTGCAGCGCGGCGGGGGTGGCGGACATGGCGGACGCGGCCGAGGCGAGCTTGTGCGACGCCTGGAGCTCACCGTCGGCGGTGATGATCCGCGAGCGACGCTCCCGCTCCGCCTCGGCCTGTCGTGACATCGAGCGCTTCATCGATTCCGGCAGCGCGACATCCTTGATCTCGACCCGGTCGATCTCGATGCCCCAGCCCACGGCCGGGCTGTCGATCATGAGGGCCAGGCCCTGGTTCAACGCCTCACGGTTGGACAGCAGGTCGTCGAGCTCGCTCTTGCCGATGATCGAGCGCAACGACGTCTGTGCGACCTGCGACACGGCGAACTCGTAGTCCTGCACCTCGACGACGGCCTCGACCGGGTCGTGCACCCGGAAGTACACGACGGCGTCGACCCGCACCGTGACGTTGTCGCGGGTGATGCCGTCCTGCGCCGGAATCGGCAGCGTGACGATCTGCATGTTCACCTTGTGCATCTGGTCGACGAACGGTGCGATCCACGCGAACCCCGCCTCGCGCGGTGGCCCGTGCACCTTGCCGAACCGGAACACGACGCCCCGCTCGAACTGTCGGACGATCCGGGCGCTCGCTCCGTACACGACGACGGCGACGATCGCGAGGATGATGAGGATCGCGAGTAGCGCACCCATGCTGACCTCCTCGTCAGCGGCCCTTCACTTTCGAGCGTACGCCCGGTGCCGTGGATCGCGCTCAGCCCGGCCGCCCGGCGGGGATGGGTGAGCGTTTGCTGGTGTTCTGGGCCCATCGGGTGCTCACTCATCGAGTGGGCCGCTGGGATGGTTGAGGGATTGGTGCTGCCAGGGCGACACCGATCCCTCAACCATCGGGAGGTGCGCGGGGGTGTTCGCGGGTGGATGGGTGAGCGTTTGCTGGTGTTCTGGGCCCATCGGGTGCTCACTCATCGAGTGGGCCGCTGGGATGGTTGAGGGATTGGTGCTGCCAGGGCGACACGGATCCCTCAACCATCGCGGTTCCGCGGGGAGCGAACGGCGAGTGAACCTCCGGAAATCCACTTGTGAGTGAGTCCTCACTCACTTACTCTGCTGTCGTGGCCACCGAGACCCGCCGCACCCGCGCAACGCCCATGTCGCCCGAGCAGCGACGCGAGGCGATCATCGCGGCCACCCTGCCGCTGGTGCGCCAGCACGGGTTCGCGGTCAGCACGCGGCAGATCGCCGAGGCGGCGGGCATCGCCGAGGGCACCATCTTCCGGGTCTTCGAGGACAAGGACTCCCTGCTGAAGCAGGTGCTCGACGCGGCCGTCGACCCCACCGACACCGAGCGGCGGCTGCGGGCCATCGGCACCGACCTGCCGCTCGAGCACCGGCTGCTCGTCGCCGCGCAGATCCTGCACGAGCGGCTGACCAGCGTCTTCCAGCTCATGGTCGCCATCGGGTTCAGCCGGCCGCCGGGCGACGACGGGCGGACGCAGCCGCCGCGGCACGCGGGCATCATGGCCGTCATCACCGCGCTGGTCGAGCCCGACCGACACCGGCTGCGCGTCTCGCCGGCCGAAGTGGCGCGGCGGCTGCGCATCCTGGCGTTCGCCGGCTTCCACCCGCTCATCAACGACCACGAGCCCATGCCGCCCGAAGAGGTCGTCGACCTCCTGCTGTACGGCGTCGTCCTCCCGCCGGCGACCGCCAACGATCCGTCACCCTGACGCCGTCGCCCCGCGACTTCGGGGCCCCACCAGCTCGGGCACGCGCAACCCACTTCACACATCTCTCCAGTTCGGAGCCGCTCCATGCTCATCACCCTGCTGCGGACCTACCTGCGTCCGTACCGCCGGTGGCTCGGCGCCGTGGTCGCGCTGCAGTTCGTCGGCACCCTGGCCTCGCTCTACCTGCCCAGCCTGAACGCGGACATCATCGACAACGGCATCGCCCGCGGCGACACCGGCTACATCATGCGCACCGGCGGCTGGATGCTCGCGGCGACGGTGTTGCAGATCACCTGTACCGTCGGCGCCGTCTATTTCGGCGCGAAGACGGCCATGGCGTTCGGCCGCGACGTCCGCGCCGGCGTCTTCCACCGGGTCGGCGAGTTCTCCGCGCGCGAGGTCGGCCGGTTCGGGGCGCCGTCGCTGATCACCCGCAACACCAACGACGTCCAGCAGGTCCAGATGCTGGTGCTGATGTCGTGCACGCTGCTGGTCATGGCGCCGATCATGGCGGTCGGCGGCGTCATCATGGCGTTGCGCGAGGACGTCGAGCTGGCCTGGCTGCTGCTGGTCTGCGTGCCGGCGCTCGTCGTCGGCATCGCGTTGATCGCCCGCCGCATGGTGCCGGGCTTCCGGCTCATGCAGGAGCGCATCGACGGCGTCAACCGGGTCATGCGCGAGCAGATCACCGGCATCCGGGTGGTCCGGGCGTTCGTCCGCGAGCGGTTCGAGCAGGGCCGGTTCGCCGTCGCCAACACCGCGCTCACCGAGACCGCGCTGCACGTCGGCCGGCTGCAGGCGCTGGTGTTCCCGTGGGTGATGCTGGTGATGAACGTGTCCAGCGTGGCCGTGCTCTGGTTCGGCGCGGACCGCATCGACCAGGGGCACATGGAGATCGGCGCGCTGACGGCGTTCCTCACCTACCTCATCCAGATCCTCATGGCGGTCATGATGGCCACGTTCATGCTGGTCATGATCCCGCGGGCGGCGGTGTGCGCGGAGCGGATCGGCGAGGTCCTCGACACCGACTCCTCCGTCGTCCCGCCCGAAGCGCCGGTGACGACGCTGCCGCGGCGGATGTCGCTGGAGCTGCGCGGCGCGGGGTTCGCCTATCCGGGCGCCGACGAGCCGGTGCTGCGCGACGTGAGCTTCACCGTCGAGCCGGGCACCACGACCGCTGTCGTCGGCAGCACCGGGTCCGGCAAGACCACGCTGGTCAACCTCGTGCCGCGGCTCATCGACGCGACGGCGGGCCAGGTGCGCGTCGCCGGGGTCGACGTCCGCGACCTCGATCCCGACGTGCTGCGATCACGCATCGGCCTGGTGCCGCAGAAGGCGTACCTGTTCTCGGGCACCGTCGCCAGCAACCTGCGCTACGGCAATCCCGAGGCCACCGACGAGGAGCTGTGGGAGGCGCTCGAGATCGCGCAGGCCGACGACTTCGTCCGCGAGATGCCCGAGGGCCTCGACGCGCCCATCGCGCAGGGCGGCACCAACGTGTCCGGAGGGCAGCGCCAGCGGCTGGCCATCGCCCGCGCACTGGTCCGCAAGCCCGACCTGTACCTGTTCGACGACTCGTTCTCCGCGCTCGACCTCGCCACCGACGCCCGGCTGAGGGCGGCGCTGCGCCCGCACACCACGGACGCCGCAGTGGTGATCGTCGCCCAGCGGATCTCCACCGTCATCGACGCCGACCAGATCGTGGTGCTCGACGACGGCGCCGTCGTCGGCCTGGGATCGCACGCCGAACTGATCGAGAGCTGCCCGACGTACACCGAGATCGTCGAGTCGCAGCTGACCGCGGAGGAGGCGGCATGAGCGCGTCCAGGCCAGGGGCGACGGCGACGGCTGCGGCTCCCGCTCGCCCCGGCGGCGGAGGCATGCGCCCGGGTGGCGGCGGGCCGTTCGGCGGCATGGCCGGGCCGACGCAGAAGGCGATGAACTTCGGCCCGTCGGCGAAGCGGCTGGTCGGCCGGCTGGCGCCGGAGCGGTTCGGGGTGATCCTGGTGATCGTGCTGACCGTGGTCAGCGTGGCGCTGAACGCCGTCGGGCCGCGGCTGCTCGGCCACGGCACCGACCTGATCTTCCAGGGCATCATCGGCCGGCAGCTCTCTCCCGACGTCACGAAGGACCAGGCGGTCGAGAACCTGCGGGCCGACGGCCAGAACACTTTCGCCGACATGCTCGCCGGCATGAGCGGTGTCGTCCCGGGCCAGGGCATCGACTTCGGCGCGCTGCAGTCGGTGCTGCTGGGCGTGCTGGCGCTGTACGTGGGCGCCTCGCTGTTCATGTGGCTGCAGGCGTACCTGCTCAACACCATCGTGCAGCGGACGGTGTTCCGGCTGCGCTCCGACGTCGAGGACAAGATCCACCGGCTGCCGCTGAAGTACTTCGACGTCAACGCGCGCGGCGACGTGCTGAGCCGGGTCACCAACGACATCGACAACGTCTCACAGAGCCTGCAGCAGACCATGAGCCAGCTGCTGAACTCGCTGCTCACCGTCGTCGGCGTGCTAGCGATGATGCTGTGGATCTCGCCGCTGCTGGCGCTGATCGCGCTGGCCACGATTCCGTTGTCGCTGGTCATCACCACGCTGGTGGCGAAGCGGTCGCAGCAGCAGTTCGTCGCGCAGTGGGCGCACACCGGCGCGCTGAACGGGCAGATCGAGGAGGCCTACACCGGTCACGCGCTGGTGAAGGTGTTCGGCCGGCAGCGCGAGGTCGAGCAGTCGTTCGGCGCGAAGAACGACGAGCTGTTCCAGGCGAGCTTCGGCGCCCAGTTCGTGTCCGGGCTGATCATGCCGGCGATGTTCTTCCTCGGGAACCTCAACTACGTCGCCATCGCCGTCGTCGGCGGGCTGCGGGTCGCGTCGGGCTCGATGAGCCTCGGCGAGGTGCAGGCGTTCGTGCAGTACACCCGCCAGTTCACCCAGCCGCTGACCCAGCTGGCGTCCATGGCGAACCTGCTGCAGTCCGGCGTCGCGTCGGCGGAGCGGGTGTTCGAGCTGCTCGACGAGCCGGAGCAGGTGCCCGACGCCGCCGACCCCGCGACGCTGGACCGTCAGCCCCGCGGCCGGGTCGAGTTCGAGCACGTCTCGTTCAGCTACGACCCCGACCAGCCGCTCATCGAGGACCTCTCGCTGGTGGCGGAACCGGGCCGGACGGTGGCGATCGTAGGCCCGACGGGGGCCGGCAAGACCACGCTGGTCAACCTGATCATGCGGTTCTACGAGCTGCAGGGCGGACGCATCACCATCGACGGCCGCGACATCGCCGAGCTGCGCCGCGACGAGCTGCGCTCGAACATCGGCATGGTGCTGCAGGACACCTGGCTGTTCGGCGGGACGATCCGCGAGAACCTCCATTACGGGGACCCGACGGCGTCGGAGGAGCAGCTCCGCGCGGCGGCCGAGGCGACCTACGTCGACCGGTTCGTCCACTCGCTGCCCGACGGCTACGACACCGTCATCGACGAAGAGGGCGACAACATCAGCGCCGGTGAGAAGCAACTGCTCACCATCGCGCGGGCGTTCCTCGCCGATCCGGCCATCCTCATCCTCGACGAGGCGACGTCGTCGGTCGACACCCGCACCGAGGTGCTGGTGCAGCACGCCATGGCGGCGCTGCGCAGCGACCGGACCAGCTTCGTCATCGCGCACCGGCTCGCGACCATCCGCGACGCCGACCTGATCCTCGTCATGCGCGACGGCTCGATCGTCGAACAGGGCTCGCATGCCGAGCTGCTGGAGCGGCGCGGAGCATACTTCGATCTGTACAACAGCCAGTTCGCGCTGCCCGCCGTCGAGGAATGAGGGGGTCACCGTGGCGAAGAAGAAGGACGCCGCACCGGCAGACGACGACCGGCCGGCCCGCGTGCCCAAGAAGATCTACGAGAAGGAGCTGTTCCGGCTGCAGGCGCAGCTGGTCACGCTCCAGGAGTGGGTCCGGCAGGAGGGCGCCCGCGTCGTCGTGGTCTTCGAGGGGCGCGACGCGGCCGGCAAGGGCAGCACGATCAAGCGGGTGACGCAGTACCTCAACCCCCGCATCGCGCGCATCGCGGCCCTGCCGGCGCCGACGGAACGCCAGCGCGGCCAGTGGTACTTCCAGCGCTACGTCGAGCACCTGCCGGCCGCCGGCGAGATCGTGCTGTTCGACCGGAGCTGGTACAACCGCGCCGGCGTCGAGCGGGTCATGGGGTTCTGCACGAAGGAGGAGTACCAGCGCTTCCTCAGTCAGGCCCCGACCTTCGAGCGGATGCTGGTCGAGGACGGCATCCTGCTGCGCAAGTACTGGTTCTCGGTCAGCGACTCCGAGCAGGAACGACGGTTCCAGTCGCGGCTCGAGGACCCGATGCGCCGCTGGAAGCTCTCGCCCATGGACCTCGAGTCGATCAGCCGCTGGGAGGACTACTCGCGCGCCAAGGACGACATGTTCGTGCACACGGACATTCCCGAGGCGCCGTGGCACGTGGTCGAGAGCGAGGACAAGCGGGCCGCGCGGATCAACATGATCGCGCACCTGCTCTCGACCATCCCGTACCACGAGGTGCAGCGCCGGCCGCTGGAACTGCCGCCGCGGCCGGCCGCCAAGGGCTACCAGCGTCCGCCCCGCGACCTGCAGAGCTACGTGCCCGACCACGCGGGCGCGCTCACCTGAGCGCGCTCACGTCCTCGCTGAACTCGTAGTCCTCGGGCAGCACCACGCCGTGGTCGAGCAGCGCCCGCGCGCAGCCGGGCCAGTCGGCGGCGATGCCGCGCTCCTCGTTGTGCTGTGACGCCCACGACAGGGTGCCGACGACGGTGTCGCCGAAGCCGTGCCGCACGGCGGGGTCGGCGCCGTGCTCGAGGAGGAACCGGGTCAGCCCGGCGTCGCCGCGGAAGACGGCGTGGTTGAGGGCGGTCGCGTGCCAGTCGCCGCCAAGGGTGTCGACGGGCCAGCCCGCCTCGACCATCAGCCGGACGGCCGCGACGGCGCCGGCCGCGGCGAGGTCGGGCAGCAGCCGCCGCTGACCCGCGTCGAGCGACGCGACGACGCCGGGGTTGTCGGCGAGCAGCCGCCGGGCGGTGGCGCCGTCGCCGCTCGTGCAGGCGGCGATCAGCCGCTCGCGGGGATCGTCGCCCGACTCGGTCGCGGGGAGCAGCGCGGCGACCTCGGGCAGGCCGAACCGCAGCGCCACGCGGTGCGTACCGATGCCGTCCGGCCCGACGGCGTCCGGGTCGGCTCCGGCGTCGAGCAGCAGCCGCACGAACGCCGTCGAGCACCGTCGGCGCAGTGCGAACAGCAGCGGCGACCCCCAGGTCGGCGACGGCTCGTTCGGGTCGCCGCCGTGCTCGAGCAGCAGCCGCAGCACGTCGGCGTCGTCGTGGTCGGCGACGGCGTACATGGCATTCGTGCCGGTGACGGTCGCGCCGGCGGCCAGCAGCAGCCGCACGCAGCCGAGGTCGCCGAGTGAGTGGTAGAGCGACTCGTGGTCGTCGAGGTTCGCGTCGGCGTCGATCAGCAGCGCCGTCATGGGGGCGTCGTGCGTGAGGCCGGCGGCGCCGTAGAGCGCGCTCAGCGGATGCCCGTCGGGCGAGGCGACCGTCTGGTCCGGGTCGGCGCCGGCCTCGAGCAGCACCCGGGCGCACTCGCGCAGGCCACGGGCGAAGTCCGGCAGCCGGACCAGCGACGAGTGCGTGACGGCGACCAGCGGCGGCAGGGCGAGCGGCCCGCCGGGGCGGTGCACCCAGCCGGGGTCGGCGGCGACCGCACCGCTGACGCCGTCGACGTCGCCGATCGCGCATGCGACGACGGGGTCGGAGCGGTCGACGCGGTCGAGAGCCGCGGCGGCGCGCGCGGGTTTCGCGGAGTGCGTCCCGCCGATGGTGCCGCCGGCGTAGACCAGACGCAGCCACTCGAGCACGGCTCGACTCTAGCGTCTTCACCGTGTCGACCTCCCCTGACCGCCGATCCCGCCTGGGAATGATCACGTTCAGCACGTAATCCCGTGCTCCACTAGGCCTGCAATCGTGGTGCGGCGCGGGATTTGGTGCTGAACGTGATCATTCCGGGGCTGGCGAGAATTCCGGTCTTGCGGTAATGGCAACGAGCCTTGCGTGGGCGGCGGGGTGAGCGCAGGCTGGGGATATGGCTGATGAGAATCGTTATGACGTAGTGGTGATCGGCGGCGGTGCGGCCGGGCTGAGCGGCGCGCTGACGCTGTCGCGGGCCCGGCGCTCCGTGCTGCTGATCGACGGCGGCGAGCCGCGCAACGCGCCCGCCGAGGGCGTGCACAACTACCTCGGCCGCGAGGGCGCCGCCCCGGCCGAGCTCTACAGGACCGGCCGGGCCGAGATCGAGGGCTACGGCGGCGAGGTGCGCACCGGCGCGGTCGAGACCGTGACCGGCGCGGCCGGGGACTTCACCGTCGCCCTGGCCGGCGGTGACACCGTCGGCGCCCGGCGGATCCTGCTGGCCACCGGCGCCGTCGACGAGCTGCCCGGCGTGCCGGGCGTGCGTGAGCGGTGGGGCCGCGACGTCCTGCACTGCCCGTACTGCCACGGCTGGGAGGTGCGCGACCGCGCGATCGGCGTCCTCGCGACCTCGCCCGGCGGCGTGCACCACGCGCAGCTGCTGCGCCAGTGGTCCGCCGACGTCACGCTGTTCGCGCACACCGCGCCGGCGCTCGGCGACGACCAGCTGGCCGACCTCGCGGCCCGCGGCATCCGCGTCGTCGAGGGTCCGGTCGCGGCGCTGCGGATCGAGGACGACGCCATCACCGGGGTCGAGCTGGAGGACGGCGTCGTGGTCCCCGCCGGCGCCGTCGTCGTGCAGCCGCTCCCGCGTGCCCGGACCGCCATGGTCGAAGGCCTCGGGCTCGAGGCGGTCGAGCAGGAGCGCGGCGGCATGGTCGTCGGCACCGCCCTGACGGTCGACCCCATGGGCGGGACGGCGGTGCCCGGCGTCTGGGCGGCCGGCAACGTCGCCGACGTGTTCGCGACGGTGATCAAGTCGGCCGCCGCAGGGGTCGACGCGGCCGCGATGATCAACATGGACCTGATCGTCGCGGGTGTCTACTCGGTGGCACCCGCGCCGGAGGCGGCCGCTGCCTCGGCCAGCTGAGGCAGGTAGTCGTCCAGCATCCACGGGATCGACAGCACCGACGGCGCGGAGCTGGCGGCGACGTACGACTCGCCGACCACAGGGGCGAACGCGCCGGCCGCGACCGCCGGGATCCGCGCGTACGCCGGGTTCGCGGCGAACGCCTCGGCCGCCGCGTCGTCGTTGAACCAGGCCACGAACACGTCGGACTCGATGTCGCCGACCAGCTCGGGGGAGACGTCGTAGTAGACGGCGTCGCCGGGCGCGTTCTCGTCGACGTACGGCGTGACCGTCATGCCGAGGTCGGCGAGCAGCCGCACCCGCACGTCGTCGGAGGTGTAGAGGGCGAGCTGGCCGGCGTTCTCGGCGCCGTAGGCGAAGCTCGTGCCGGCCAGCTCCGGGTACTCGTCGGACCGGGTGGCGAGGTACTCCTCGGTGTCGGCGACCAGCCCCTCGGCCTCGGCGGAGCGGCCCAGCGCCTCGCCGATGATCGTGGTCTGCTCCTGCCACGGCGTGCTCCACGGCGCGTCCGGGTAGGCGACGGTGGGCGCGATGGCGCTGAGGGTGTCGTACTCCTCCTGCGTGATGCCGGAGTAGACGGCCAGGATGACGTCGGGCTGGGTGTCGGCGATCGCCTCGTACGGGATCTCCTCGCCCGCGACGTTCGGCACGAGCGCCGGCAGGTCCTCCTCGCCGAGGGCCTCGCGCACCCACGGCAGCACGCCCTCGTCGTCGCCGCCGTAGTCGATCACCGGCATCGCGACCGGCGTGACGCCGAGCGCGACGGCGACGTCCTGGCCGGACGGGCCCCAAGTGGCGACACGCTCGGGTGCGGCCTCGATGGTGGTGCTGCCGAGGGCGTGCTCGATGGTGACGGGGAACGCGTCGGCGCCGCCGTCGTCACCGGAGGCGGGAGCCGCGCTGCCGCCGTCGTCGGAACCGCCGTCGCCGGAGCCGCAGCCGGTGAGGGCCGCGGCTCCGAGCAGCAGCGCGAGCAGGAACGTGGGCAGGCGTCGATGAGTCACCCGCACCAAGTTAGCTCAGGCTCACCTAACTTCAAACACTGACCGTCCCCGTCAGCCGGCAGGCGTCGGCCCACCGTGCGGGGTCGGGGTGGCCGCGCGGCTCGACCAGGTCGGAGCAGTCGGCGATGGTGAGTTCGAGCAGCTGGTGCAGCAGGGCGTCGGGGTCGGAGACGCACGCGTTGGCGACGCCCTCGACCGCGCAGCGGACCGCCGTGGGTGCCGCATAGCGCTGGAAGCCCTTGAGCGTGGTCTGCTCGCCCTCGGCGAAGTCGCGCGCCCACTGCGCCGCCACCGGCACGCGGTCGAGAGCCTCGCGGCTGCGGTCGGTGAGCGTGCCGGCCGGCCGGTGGTCGAGGTCGTCGAGGATGCGCTCGGCGGACAGGATGGCGACGGCCAGCACCCGCTGGCGCTCGGCCGACGCCACGGGGAGCGCCGTGGCGGCGACGCGCAGCGTGATGGCGACGTCCATGCGGGGGTCGTCGGAGTCGACGCCGATGACCATGGGAACCAGTGGCGCCAGGCGCGGCCGGTGCTCGTCGGAGATGGCGTCGTTCACCAGCCGGGCGACCGCGGCCAGCAGCGGGTGCGTGCAGGACGGGTGGTCGCTCCAGCGCTCACCGGCGAGGTACGACGCGAATTCCATGAAGCACGCGCCCTTGCGTGCGTTGCGGTGTTTGCCCTTCGAGAGCACCGGCAACATGCCAGGTGCGTCGTTGTGGAGACCGGACATGGATGCACCCCGAGAGTCTCTTCGGCGGTTGTGTGCTCTCCATCTTGCTCCTGTCATCGCCCGGATTCCACTGGTTTGCGGCTGCCTTTCCGATCGTGTTCCAGCCGCGTTCGTATCGCGTTCGGACACCGTCAGGGCAGTTCGGGGGCTCGCCGGGCGATCGGGGCGGCGGCCGCGGTGAGCTGCTCGAGACCGATCAGGTTCGTCCGCGACGGATGAGGTCGTCGATCACGCGGGCTCGGGCGCGGCGCCGCGGACGTGGTCGACGTGGATGACCGCGGCGACGGAGTACTGCTGCGCGAACGCCCCGGGGCTGCCCATGATGCGGGTCATCTCGTCGCCGTACTTGGCCAGGTAGCCGGGCGACTCGTCCGGCCCCGGGACGTCCTCGCGGATCTCGGCCCGGCCCGTGAGGACCACGAAGTCGCCGCCGTCGCCGTCGCTGTTGAGGTGCAGCGCGACCCTGGGGTTCTTCTCCATCCAGTCCAGCCGTTTGGCGTGCCGATCGTTGTAGACGACGATGTCGTCGCCGCTGCGCACGAACCAGACCGGCGTCGGCTGCGGCGTCCCGCTGGGCGCCACGACCGTCAGCCACAGCACGCGGTCGTCGCGGAGCCGTTCGTCGATGCGTCGTCCGAGGTCGGTGCCGCTGTCCGGGAAGAGGGCGTCGTCGCTCATGCCTTCGACCCTATGAGGGGCGCAGAATGGCGGCATGGCGACGGCGGAGTTCGACGCGGTGCTCATCGGCGACGACGGCCCCGGCTGCGGATTCGAGCTGCCCTACGACCCGAAGGCCGAGTACGGCAGGGCGCGGGCGCCCGTGCGGGTATCGGTCAACGGCGCGCCGGCGTTCCGCACGACGGTGGCCGTCTACGGCGGCGCCGGCTGGATCGGCCTGCGCAAGGCCCAGCGCGCCGAGTGGGGCGTCGACGTCGGTGACACCGTCCACGTGGTCGTGGCCTTGGACGACGAGCCGCGGGTGGTCGACGTGCCGCGCGAGCTGAGCGCGGCGCTCGCGCGTGACGCCGCCGCGCTGCGCGCCTACGACGCGATGCCGTTCTCGCACCGCAAGCGCTACGCCGACTGGGTCGCCGAGGGCAAGCGTCAGCAGACCCGCGACGACCGCGCCGCCAAAGCCATCGAGATGATCACCGAGGCGTGATCTTTCGCTGGGGCGCGTGGGGTTGAGTTGGGTTCCCCCGTCCCCCTGCTGCCCATTCTCTTAAGCCGCGCGGGTGCCCTCAAGTCCGCGCGCCCTGGGGTTGGGTCGCTGCTGTGGTGGGGGCGCTTGGACTTGACCGCACCCGCGCGGCCTAAGAACGGGCAGCTATCAGGGGGACGGGGGGAGTCTGGCGACGGGTGGGTGGTGGCTGACTTCACTAGCGCCGGCCGACTTCACTAGCGGAAACCGTCTTCTGACCTGGCGCGGGGGCGCAGAAGACGGCTCTGCGTAGTGAAGACGGCTCTGCATAGTGAAGTCGGCGCGTTGGCCCCGGCGGCGGTCCACGATGTGGGATTCCCGGCGTTTCCCGGGCTGCCCACCACGTTTACCCGTGCATCACGAGGCCTGTAATCGTGTCGAGGCTCGGGTAATCCTGGTGATGTACGCGATCCTTGATGATCATCGCTGTCCACAGCCCGAGCGGACTGATACGGACCGGCGAGGCGTGCCCAGGGTCTCCCCGTCCCCCTGATAGGTGCCAGGTTCTTGGCCGCGGGACCGCGGGTCAAGTCCGCCCTCCGGCGCGAAGCGCCTCCATCGTCGGACTTGAGGCGCGGTTGCGCGGCTAAGAGACTGGGCAGCAGGGGGACGGGGAGCCCACCTCACCACCCCGGCAGAACGTCAGGCAACCGTCGCGATCAGATAGGCCTGGGGCGTCTTCTCCGGCGGCACCGACGCCACCGGCTCCCGCACCAACGTCGCCTCGACGGCGAACCCGGCATCGGCCAGCAACCCCGAGATCAGCTCGGGCGCCAACCGGTACGCGTCGACGGCGAGACCGGAGTGACCGTAGGCCTGTTCCACCCGGACGACCTCGTCGCCGACCTGGAATGCCAGCAGCAGCCGGCCCCCGGGTCGCAGCACCCGGCGGAACTCGGCGAACACCTCGGGCAACACCGACGGTGGCATGTGGATGATCGAGTACCACGCGACCACTCCGGCCAGCACCCCATCCGAAACCGAGAGCGCCGTCATCGACCCCACCGAGAACGACACCCCGGGACATGCACGCCGCGCGACGTCGATCATCGCCGGCGACAGGTCGACACCCGAGACGTCCAGGCCCAGCGAGTGCAGATATCCGGTGATGCGCCCCGGCCCGCACCCGACCTCGACCACGGGACCGCCGCCGTCGCCGTCGACCGACCCGGCGAACGCGTCGAGCATCGCGCGGTCGAACACCGCCCCCGCGAGATGGTCGCGAAGGGTCGACGCATAGGACTCGGCGACGGTGTCGTAGGCGGCACGGGTGGCGGTCAGGTACGCGGGCTCGGTCACGTCCGCGACCGTATCGCCCGCCACCGACAGTCCCCGTCGTCAACGCGAGTTGACAACCCACCATCTGTCAGCTTAGGTTGACAGCATGACCGGATCGGAGGCACGAGAGGCGGTCGACGCGGCGACCGGAGCCGTCGACGCCGACCCCAGGGTCGGGTTGCGGGCGGTCGCGGCGCTGCGCCGGCTGGTGGACCGGCTGGAGATCCTGCAGGTCGACAGCGCCCGCCAACAGGGCTGGTCGTGGGAGGAGATCGGAGCCGCCCTCGGCGTCAGCAGACAGGCCGTGCACAAGAAACACGCAAGGAGGTAGGAATGTTCGAGCGGTTCACCCACGAGGCCCGCGAGGTCGTCATCGGGGCACAGCGCGAGGCGCGCGGGCTGCATCACCGCTGGATCGGCACAGAGCACGTGCTGTTGTCGCTGGTCGGCACGCCCGAGGCGCCCGGGGTCACGACCCTCACCCGTCTCGGCGTCACGGCCGCCCAGGCCCGCGACGCGGTGCTCGCCGTCGCCGGCGACGGAGCCGACGGCCTGGGCGACGAGGACACCGAGGCGCTCAAGGCGTTCGGCATCGACCTCGACGAGGTGCGCAAGCGCGCCGAGGAGACGTTCGGCGAGGGCGCCCTCGACGCGCCGCTCGAGTCCGGCCGAGGCAAGCGGTTCGGCCTGTTCGGACGGCGCAAGGCCGAGCGCGGGCCGGGGCACATCCCGTTCGCGCCGCGGGCGAAGAAGGCCCTGGAGCTCTCGCTGCGCGAGGCCCTGGCGCTGAAGGACGGCTTCATCGGGACGCAGCACATCGTGCTCGGCCTGCTGCGCAGCGACGACCAGCAGACGCTGGCGGTGTTCGAGCGGCTCGGCATCGACCCGCGCGAGACCCGCCGCGAGGTGCTCGCCGACCTCCGCAAGGCCGCCTGACGCCCGCGCGCCCTGGTCGGAGCCCTGCTCAGACCAGCCGGAAGACCGGGTGGCGCGCGGCCTCGGCGGCGAACGCCTCGGGCGGCTCCGACGGCGCGGCGTCGAAGTACGGACGGGTGATCGGCTCGGCCTTCGCGTAGGCGCGCAGGACCGGGCCGGCCTCGTCGGGCGCACATTCGACGACGGCGTGCGTGTGGCTGCGGGGGCCGCGGCGCAGCGACACCTCGCCGGCCGCCCGGGCGTTCAGGGCCCACTCGACCTCGCCGTACGGCGCGACGAGGTACCGCTGACCGTCGTGCTCCATGACCCGCACCGGCGTGGACCGCGGCTGTCCCGATACCCGGCCACGGACCGTGAGCAGGGCGTACGGCCCCGGCACCGGGACCGTCCTCAGCGCCGCGGTGAAGACGGTGTTGCCGATCCGCCGGGCCAGCGTCGTGCGATACGTCCGCGCCATGGACCCATCATGGTGGTCGCGGCGGGGAGAATGGAGCCGTGACGGCGTTCCGGGCGACGGCGGCAGCTGCGGTCCTGCTTCTCGCGGCCTGCAGCCGCGGCGACGGCGACGGCGGCAGCGGCGAGCCGGGCGCCGCGCCCAGCCGCACGCTCACCCCGTCGCCGACCGCCACTCTCACGCCGTCGCCGGCAGAGACCCCGACGCCGACGCCCACACCCACGCCGACCCCCGCGCCGCACCCGGTCTCGCTGCCGGCCCTCATGCAGCAGGGGTACGACGGCGGCGACCTGCGGCTGGGCGAGGTGCTCGAGACCGCGGACACCTACACGCGCTACGCCGTCACCTACCGCAGCGCCGGCCTGACCATCAGCGGCATCCTCAACCTGCCCGACGGCGCCGGGCCGTTCCCGGTGCTGGTCCTGGCGCACGGGTACATCGACCCCGACGTCTACACGACGGGGCGCGGGCTGCGGCGCGAGCAGGACTACCTCGCCCGCCAGGGGTACGCCGTCCTGCACACCGACTACCGCAACCACGCCGGTTCCAGCGACGACCCCGAGAACGAGGTGCGGCTGCGGCTGGGCTACACGGAGGACGTCGTCAACGCGGTCCTCGCCGTGCGCGCGGCCACAGACACGATCCCGCAGCTCGACGGCGAGCGGGTCGGCCTGCTCGGCCGGTCCATGGGCGGCGGCGTCGCGCTGAACACGCTGGTCGTGCAGCCGGGGCTGGTCGACGCCGCGGTCGTCTACGCGTCGGTGAGCTCGAACGCCGTCCAGAACTTCGACCAGTGGACCCGGGGCCAGCCGGGCTCGGAAGCCCTCACCGACCAGATCATCGGCGCGTACGGCGCGCCGGAGGCGAACCCGGAGTTCTGGCAGGGCGTCTCGCCGGTGACGTTCTTCGACCGGGTCACCGAGCCCGTCCTCATCCACCACGGCACCGCCGACGAGACCTGCCCGCCGCAGTGGGCCCTCGACACCGACGCCGCCCTGCGCGTCGCGGGCAAGGACGTCACGCTGCAGCTCTACGAGGGCGAGCCGCACGCCTTCGAGGGCGACTGGCAGCTCTCGATCGAGCGGAGCGCGGCCTTCTTCGCGCAGCATCTGAGCGCGGGATAGGCTGGCGGCAGAACCGATCGGCCGGGGTGCCCGCAAGGGCTGAGATCACACCCGCCGAACCTGATCCGGGTCATGCCGGCGCAGGGAGCCCGACGGTGTGTGCGTGTCGGCGCTCCCTTCCCGGTGGAAGGAGTGCGCGTTGACGCCCACGATCATCACGGTGGCGGGGTCGGACCCGTCCGGCGGAGCCGGCATCCAGGCCGACCTCAAGACGTTCTCGGCGCTCGGCGCCTACGGCGGGGCGGTCCTCACGGCGCTGACAGCGCAGAACACCCGCGGCGTCACCGGCGTCATGCCGATCCCGGGCGCCTTCGTCGCAGACCAGCTCTCCGCGCTCTTCGAGGACCTCGACATCCGGGCGGTGAAGACCGGCATGCTCGGCAGCCCGGACGTCGTCGAGGCGGTCGCCGACGCCGCCCGCCGGTACGGCGTGCGGAACCTCGTCGTCGACCCCGTCATGGTCGCGACCTCGGGGGACCGGCTGGTCGACGACGCCACGGTCGAGGCGATCCGCGACCGGCTGCTCCCGCTGGCCGCCGTCGTCACGCCGAACCTGCCCGAGACCGCGGCACTGCTCGGGGTCGGCGCCGTCGCCCCCGGCGAGGCCGCGGCTGCCGCCGTCGAGCTGCATGCCAAGGGTCCGGCGGCGTTGGTCAAGGGCGGACACGCGGGCGGGCCCGACGCCGTCGACGTCCTGGCCGACGACGACGGCATGCTCGAGCTGCGGGTGCCGCGCGTCCCCACGGCGAACACGCACGGCACCGGCTGCACGCTGTCGTCGGCGATCGCCGTCGGCCTCGGGCACGGGCGGCCGCTGCGCGAGGCCGTCAGGGACGCCAAGACGTACCTCACCGATGCGTTGCTCGCCGCCGACCAGCTGCACATCGGTACTGGTCACGGCCCCGTTCACCACTTCCACGCCTGGTGGACACCCGCCTCCGAAGGGACCCCCGCATGACGTTCTCCGCCGACGCCTGGACCGCCGCCGCCCCCTGGTACGACGCCATCCGCGCGCACCCGTTCCTCACCGGCCTGGCCGACGGGACGCTGGAACGGAAGGTGTTCCTGCGCTACATCGCCGACGACGCGCACTACCTGTCCCGGTACGCGCGGGCGCTGGCGACGACGGCGGCGCGCTGGCCGGATCCGGCCCAGGCGGCCGTGCTGGCGCGGTTCGCCGCCGGGGCCGTCGACGCGGAACGGATGCTGCACGAGGCGCTGCTGGCCGAGGCGGGCGGGTCGCTCGCCGACACCGTCGCCGCCGTCGAACCCACCCCGACCTGCCTCGCCTACGTCAGCACCCTGCAGGCCGACGCGGCGCACGCGCCCGCCGCGGTCGCGCTGGCCGGGCTGCTGCCGTGCTTCCGCATCTACACGGAAGTGGGGCAGGAGCTGGTCACCGTCCTGTCCTCGGAGGGCGACGACGGCGTCAGCCACCCGTACGCGACGTGGTTGCGCACCTACGGCGACCCCGTCTTCGCCGCGGACACCCGCCGGGCCGAGAGCTTCGCCGACGAGCAGGCCGACCTGCATCCGGGCGCCGTCGCCGGCATGCACGAGGCCTATGCGCGGGCGACCCGGTTCGAGTGGATGTTCTGGGACGCCGCGTGGCGAGGCGAGACGTGGCCGGAGCCTGCGTAATGCGGATGTAACGAACCGACCACCGTACGTGTGGTGGATGCGCTTCAGGTTTACGTGGCGTTACACTCGATCGAACCCGGGCCCAGTGTCGCGCTCGTCACACCTTGCCCGACACACCCGGAGGTCTAGTCCACCGTGACCAAGCCCGTCGTACTCATCGCCGAAGAGCTCTCGCCCGCCACCGTCGACGCGCTCGGGCCGGACTTCGAGATCCGCAACGTCGACGGCGCCGACCGCGCGGCCCTGCTGCCGGCCATCGTCGACGTCGACGCGATCCTGGTCCGCTCGGCCACCAAGGTCGACGCCGAGGCCATCGCCGCCGCCAAGAAGCTCAAGGTCATCGCCCGCGCAGGCGTCGGCCTCGACAACGTCGACGTCAAGGCCGCCACCCAGGCCGGTGTCATGGTCGTCAACGCGCCGACCTCCAACATCACCAGCGCCGCGGAGCTCGCCATCGGCCTGCTGCTGTCCACCGCCCGCAACATCGCCCCCGCCGACAAGGCGCTCAAGGGCGGCGAGTGGAAGCGCAGCAAGTACTCGGGCGTCGAGCTGTACGAGAAGACGGTCGGCATCGTCGGCCTCGGCCGCATCGGCGTGCTCGTCGCGCAGCGGCTCTCGTCGTTCGGCATGAACGTCATCGCCTACGACCCCTATGTGCCGGCCGCCCGCGCCGCGCAGATGGGCGTGCGCAGCGTGTCGCTGGACCAGCTCCTCGAAGAGAGCGACTTCATCACCGTCCACCTGCCCAAGACGCCCGAGACCGTCGGCCTCATCGGCGAGCAGGCGCTGCGCAAGGTGAAGCCGTCGGTGCGCATCATCAACGCCGCCCGCGGTGGCATCGTCGACGAGCACGCGCTCGCCCTGGCGCTCAAGGAGGGCCGGGTCGCCGGCGCCGGCATCGACGTGTTCGCGTCGGAGCCGACCACCGAGTCGCCGCTGTTCGACTTCGAGACCGTCGTCGTCACGCCGCACCTCGGCGCGTCGACCGACGAGGCGCAGGAGAAGGCCGGCGTCTCGGTCGCCAAGTCGGTGCGGCTGGCCCTGGCCGGCGAACTGGTGCCCGACGCCGTCAACGTCAAGGGCGGCGCCATCGCCGAGGACGTCCGGCCCGGCATCCCGCTGGCCGAGAAGCTCGGCCGCATCTTCACCGCCCTGGCCGGCGGCGTCGCCACCCAGCTCGACGTCGAGGTCCGCGGCGAGATCACCGCGCACGACGTGAAGATCCTCGAGCTGGCCGCGCTGAAGGGGGTCTTCGCCGACGTCGTCGAGGACCCGGTCTCCTACGTCAACGCGCCGCTCATCGCCGCCGACCGCGGCGTCGAGGTCCGCCTCGTCACCGACGAGGAGTCGGCCGACTACCGCAACCTGGTCACTCTGCGCGGCGTCCTCGCCGACGGGCGCTCGGTGTCGGTGTCGGGCACGCTGTCCGGCCCGAAGCACGTCGAGAAGATCGTCGAGGTGCTGGGCTACGACATCGAGGTCGTCCCGGCCGAGCACATGGCCTTCTTCCAGTACACCGACCGCCCCGGCATCGTCGGCACCGTCGGCCGCGTGCTGGGTGAGGCCGACGTCAACATCGCCGGCATGCAGGTCAGCCGGTCGAGCAAGGGCGGCCACGCCCTCGTCGCCATGACCGTCGACCAGGCCGTCCCGGTCCAGGTCCTCGAGGACATCGTCGCCGCCATCGGCGCCGAGTGGGGCCGCACCGTCGACCTCGACGGCTGATCGTTTCTTCTGCTTCGTTCGCGACTCCCGTCGTGCCCTGGTGTGGGGCGCGGCGGGAGTTTCGCGTTGCGCTGGGGTGCCGCGTGGTTGGGTTGGGTTCCCCCGTCCCCCTGCTGCCCATTCTCTTTAGCCGCGCGGGTGCCCTCAAGTCCGCGCCCCCTGTGGTTGCTTGACCGTGTGGTTGGGGGGGGCTTGGACTTGACCGCACCCGCGCGGCCTAAGAACGGGCAGCTATCAGGGGGATGGGGGAGTCTGGCGACGGGTGGGTGGTCGGCGGGCCCGCACCTTTCGGGGTGTTTGCTGGGCCGCCCACCACGATTGCCCGAGCCTCAACACGCCTGCAATCGTGTTGGGGCTCGGGTAATCGTGGTGATGTAGCGGATCGTTGATGATCATCGCTGTCCACAGTCGACCACAGCGGGACGAAACGGACACGGAGGGGCGAGGCGTGCCCGGGGCCTCTCCGGCGATACCTCAACTCTCCGGCACGTCTCACATCCCGAGATCATCCGCCAAACCGCGAGACGGAGATCACGAAGCTCCATATGCTAGGACGACCGAGTACATCAGTGGAGTGCATGATGACCGACGAACAGCAGCAGGCTCAGGAGGCCCGGCACGCGTTGCAGGAGGCCATCGACCGCCGCGACAACGGCGGCGAGTACGGCCGGCAGGACCTTTCCGTAGCCTCGCGCTGACCTGGGTAAACGCGACCCGCGTCCGAATCGCGGGACGCAGGTGCCATCATGTGGACGACGGTCGTACGGTGTGGGCCATGTCGCGCAGTCTCAATCTGGCAGTCATCCCGGGCGACGGGATCGGTACCGAGGTCGTCGCCGAGGGGCTGAAGGTGCTCGACGCCGTCCTCGCCGGCGCCGACGTGAAGGTCGGCACCACCACCTACGATCTCGGCGCCAAGCGCTGGCACGCGACCGGCGAGACGCTGCCGGACTCCGTGCTCGAGGAACTGCGCGGCCACGACGCCATTCTGCTCGGCGCCGTCGGCGACCCGGGTGTGCCGAGCGGCGTGCTCGAGCGCGGGCTGCTGCTGAAGCTGCGGTTCGAGCTCGACCACTACGTGAACCTGCGTCCGTCGCGCCTCTTCCCGGGCGTCGCCACGCCGCTCGCGAACCCCGGCGAGGTCGACTTCGTCGTCGTCCGTGAGGGGACCGAGGGGCCGTACGTCGGCAACGGCGGCGCGCTGCGGGTCGGCACGCCGCACGAGATCGCCAACGAGGTCAGCGTCAACACCGCGTTCGGGGTCGAGCGCGTGGTGCGCGACGCGTTCGCCCGCGCGCAGGCCCGGCCGCGCCGCAAGCTCACCTACGTCCACAAGCACAACGTGCTGGTGCACGCGGGCCACCTGTGGCGGCGCACGGTCGAGCGCGTCGGCCAGGAGTTCCCCGACGTCGCCGTCGACTACCTGCACGTCGACGCCGCGACGATCTTCTTCGTCACCGACCCGGCCCGGTTCGACGTCATCGTCACCGACAACCTGTTCGGCGACATCCTCACCGACCTCGCGGCCGCGATAACCGGCGGAATCGGCCTCGCGGCCAGCGGCAACGTCAATCCCGACCGCACCGCGCCGTCGATGTTCGAGCCCGTGCACGGCTCCGCGCCGGACATCGCCGGCCAGGGGATCGCCGACCCGACGGCGGCGGTGCTGTCGGTGAGCATGCTGCTCGAGCACCTCGGACTGACGGCGGAGGCCGCGCGCATCGTCGACGCGGTCGCGGCCGACCTGGGGGAGCGGGGGACGGCCAAGCGCGGCACGGCCGAGGTGGGCGACGCCCTCGCCGCCCGCGTCACCGCGTGACGTCACCGCCTGAGGTCACCGCCTGACGTCACCCCCTGACGTCACAGCAGCAGCACGAGCTGCACGGCCAGCAGGACGTCGATGACGGCGCACCACTCGGCGAACGAGCGCGCCACCACCTCGTCGCGCCTGAGGTACACGAGGTCCCAGATGCCGTGCAGGAACCAGCCGGCCGCGACGAGCACGACGCCCAGGTCCGGGCTGACCGCGAGGAACGTCAGCCCGGCGACCGTGAGGACGGCGAAGCCGGCCAGGCCGAGCGCCTGGACCCGGAGGGTGCGGTCGCGCCGCAGCTGGCCGTCGACGACACTCCAGGCCAGCACGGCCAGTGCGATGGCGGCCAGCACGACGGCGGGCGAGACGACGTCGAGGGCGCGGGTGACCACGACGACCGCCATGGCGGCCACCACCACCGGCCAGGTCACCCAGCGCCGGCGCAGTTTGGCGACGACCAGGTAGCCCAGCGGCAGCATCAGCAGCGCGCCCCCGAGGCTGGTGGCGAGGCCGTCGGCCTCGGGCGGCGGGCTCAGGAAGCCCGGTAGCGAGACGGCGACGGCGAGCGCGGCCGGCCAGCGCGCCAGCACCCGCCCGAGCAGGGGCCGGGAGGTCGTGTCCGTGTCCATGCCGCCACCCTGGCCGGAGCGGGGCGCAGGAAGTACGTGCGGATTGTCACCACTGACACGTGCGCTCAGATCCAGCCGGACTCCTGCGCCAGCTCGTACGCCTCGGCCCGCGTTGCGACGCCGAGCTTCTGGGTCACCCGGGAGAGCTGGTTGCGCACGGTTCCGGGCGAGAGGAACAGCTCGCGGGCGACGTCGCGGACCGGCCGCTCGGCGCGGGCGCACCGCAGGACGTCCGCCTCGCGGGTGGTCAGCGGCGACGGCGGCGCAGTGAGCGCGTCGGCCGCGAGCAGCGGGTCGACGTAGCGATGGCCCTCGTGGACGCGCCGGACGACGTCGGCCAGTGCGGTGCCCGGTGCGCCCTTGGCGAGGAACCCGCGGGCGCCGGAGGCCAGCGCGCGCCGCAGCACCACCGGCCGGCCGTGCCCGGTGAGTATCACCGCCGCACACTCCGGCAGCGCCCGGCCCAGTTCCGTCACGACCTCGAGCCCGTCGAGCCCCGGCATCTGCAGGTCGACGACGGCGACGTCGGGCCGGTGCCGCCTCGCGAGGTCGACCGCGGCCCGGCCGTCGGCGGCGGTCGCGACCACGTCGATGTCGGGCTCGCGGTCGAGCAGTCCGGCGAGCGCGACCCGGATCAGCTCCTCGTCCTCGGCCAGCAGCACCCTGATCACCACGTCGCGCACAGGGACAGTGTCCGGACCGGACGGCCTTGACGCAATGTCACGCGGGCAGGTCCACCCGCAGCTCGAAGTCGCCGTCGGTCGGCCCGGCCGTCAGCGTCGCGCCGAGATCGGCGCAGCGGATCGCCAGCCCGGCCAGCCCGGTCCCGGCCGGCCCGGTCCCCGCCGGCCCGGTCCCGGAAGCCGCGCCGCCGGCGTCGTCGTTGACGAACCCGAAGGTGCGCCCTCCCCGCGTGGCCTCCAGCCGGATCCGCACCTCGGTGGCGCGGGCATGGCGCAGGACGTTGGTGACGCCCTCCCGGACGACGGCGGCGAGCAGCGCGGACTCCGCCGCGGTCAGCGGCAGCGGTTCCAGCGCGACGTCCATCCGGACGCCGGCCGACGACAGCACCAGGCGCGCCGACTCGAGCTGATGTCGCAGGTCGCTCACCGTCTCGCCCTGCACGGCCCGGCGCACCTCGCCGAGCGTGGCCGCGGCGACCTGCCGGATCTCGTCGGTCTCGGCGCGGGCCTGCTCGGGATCGGCGCCGGTCAGGCCGGCGGCCAGCTCCGCCTTCAGTGCGATCACCGTCAGCCGGTGCCCGAGCAGGTCGTGCAGTTCCCGGCTCATCCGCAGCCGCTCCTCGGCCACGGCCAGTGCGGCCTCGGACTCCCGGGCCCGTTCCGAGTCGTGCAGCAGCCCGAGCAGCCAGACCAGCGCGTGCAGCATCACCACGACGGCTGCCGCGGCGCCCCAGACGGTGAGCACCTGCGTCAGGACGGATGTGCCGAAGGCGAGCGCGCCCGCCGTCGCCGCGCCCGTGTGCGCCAGCACGACGCCCGCCGTGACGGTCCAGGGCAGGGCGAGGGCGACCGCGCCCGCCACCATTCCGGCCAGCCACGCCCACGGAGCGTCGCCCGGAACCGCCCACTGGTAGGCCGGCCACCACAACCCCAGCGTCACCAGGACCGCGGCTCCGCCCGGCGTACGGCGGACGCGGGCGCGGCCGCGGGCGCCGTCTCGCGCCGTGGCTGCAGAACGCAGCATCATGCCGGTGACGATCGCCACCGCCAGCAGTCCTGCCGCGAAGGCCGCATCGAGCACCGGCGTGGGCGGCCGGACCATCCGCCACGGGATCACGACCACCCAGGCCGCGTTGCCCAGCAGGATCGCCAGGACGACGCGACGCGCGGTCGTGGATTCGGACATGCGCCCACCCTCTCGCGGTTCAGCCATGCGGGTGGTCATGTGCCGAGCGTGGCGGCCGCGCCCCACCGCGAGGGCATGACCAGCGTCACCCTTTCGCCGTGATACGGGCATCACCAGCGCATTTCGTCGTTCCATGTCACCAAAAGTCCGATCTTGACACCCCTTGTCACACCCACTTGTATGTGACATAGCACTAAATCCGGACTCCTCCAGACATGGGAGACAGACGTGGTCAGAGCCCGCAGGTTGCTCGCAGTACCCATCGCCCTGGCGCTGACGGCGACCGCAGCGGTCGCCACCAGCGCCGGCGCGGGCGCCGCCGACGACGAGCCGAGCATCGTGGTCGAGGACGGCGTGACGCAGCCGGTCTTCGGCTACGGCGACGCGATCCGCGAACGCGTCTTCATCACGTCGCCGTACGACTCCGACTCGAACGGCGTGCTCGACATCGTGACCGTCGACATCATGCGGCCGGCCGCCAGTGACCAGGGGCTGAAGGTCCCGGTCATCATGGACCCGAGCCCGTACTACTCGACGCTGGGCCGCGGCAACGAGTCGGAGCTGAAGCTGGATCAGGACGGCGACGGCCTGCTGGACCGCTGGCCGCTGTTCTACGACAACTACTTCGTGCCCCGCGGCTACGCCGTGATCCTCATGGACATGATCGGGACGAACAACTCCACCGGCTGCCCGACGGTGCACGACGCGTCGGACAACCTGTCGCCGAAGGTCGTCATCGACTGGCTGAACGGCCGCATCCCGGGCGTCGACAAGAACGGCGCCGAGGTGGTCGTCGACTGGCACAACGGCAAGACCGGGCTCATCGGCAAGTCCTACGACGGCACGCTGGCCAACGGCACGGCGGTGTCCGGCGTCGAGGGGCTGACCACGATCGTCCCGATCAGCGCGATCGCCAGCTACTACGACTACACCCGCAGCAACGGCGTCATCCAGCGCGGCAACAACTACCTCGCGAGCCTCGCGAACACCGTCACGAACCCGGACCGCCGCGACTACTGCCGCCCGGTGCGCGACACCCTGTCGGCGAACGACGGCGACGAGACCGGCGACTACACGCCGTTCTGGCACGTCCGCGACTACACCCGCGACATGGACAAGATCAAGGCGAGCGTCTTCGTGGTCCACGGCCTGAACGACGAGAACGTCCGCCCCGACCACTTCAGCAAGCTCTGGTACGGCCTGACGGAGAACGACGTGCCGCGCAAGCTGTGGCTGACCCAGACCGGCCACATCGACCCGTTCGACTTCCGCCGCGAGGCGTGGGTCGACGAGATCCACAAGTGGTTCGACTTCTGGCTGTACGACGTCGACAACGGGATCATGGACGAGCCGATCGTCGACGTCGAGCGGGCGCCGGACGTGTGGGAGACGGCGAACGACTGGCCGATCCCGGGCTCGCGGCCGACGCGGCTCTGGCTGGAGCCGAACGCCGGCGCCTCCGGTGACCTCTCCCTCACGCCGAACCGCGGGTCCGACCCGGTCCTGAGCTTCGTCGACGACCCCAACCAGCGTGAGACCGCCATGGTGTCGAACGAGGAGTCCGTCACGGCGAACCGCCTGGTGTACCTGTCCGACCCGCTGGAGGCGCCGCTGCACATCTCCGGCACGCCGGAGCTGAAGATCGGCGCGACGGTCAGCACCACGGACACCAACTTCGGCGTCATCGTGGTCGACTACGGGCCGGCTGAGCGGGTCCAGCGGCAGGGCGACGGCGTCATCACCGGCACCGTCGAGGACTGCTGGGGTGCGACGGCGACGTGGGGCGGCTACGCCGAGGACGCCTGCTACCGCGAGGTGGACAAGCGGGTCGCGCTCACCCAGCGCGAGGTCGTCACCAAGGGCATCATCGACGGCGTCAACCTGTACGACTACAGCACCCCGACGCCGCTGATCCCGGGCAAGCCGTACGACGTGCAGTTCCCGCTGCTGCCCGAGGACTACGTGTTCCCCGAGGGCCACCGCATCGGCGTGATCATCGTCGGCAGCTACCGCGACTACGGCAGCCAGGCCGACCCGAACCGCGCCACCATCTCGGTCCTGCCGCAGCGCAGCGTCATCGAGCTGCCGATCGTCGGCGGCCGGATGGCGGCCGTGGCGGCCGGCCTCGAGTAGCGCCTGACGGATGCGCCGGTGCCGCGGCCGCGGTTGGACGGCCGCGTCACCGGCGCATTCCCCCATCACATCACCGCCCCACCGGACATGGGAGAACTCTCGTGGTCAGAGCCCGCAGGTTGCTCGCCCTCCCCGCCGCCCTCGCGCTGACCGCCACCGCGGCGGTCACGACGAACGCGGGCGCGGGAGCGGCGGACGAAGAGGTCGGCATCGTCGTCGAGGACGGCGTGACGCAGCCGGTCTTCGGCTACGACGATGCCATCCGGGAGCGCGTCTTCATCACGTCGCCGTACGACTCCGACTCGAACGGCGTGGTCGACGTCATCGCCGTCGACATCATGCGGCCGGCGGCCAGCGAGCAGGGCCTCGATGTCCCGGTCATCATGGACCCGAGCCCGTACTACTCGACCCTCGGGCGGGGCAACGAGTCGGAGCTGAAGCTGGACCAGGACGGCGACGGCCTGCTCGACCGCTGGCCGCTCTACTACGACAACTACTTCGTGCCGCGCGGGTACGCGATCGTCCTCATGGACATGATCGGCACGAACAACTCCACCGGCTGCCCGACCACCGGTGGCGTCTCGGACAACCTGTCGCCCAAGGTCGTCATCGACTGGCTGAACGGGCGCATCCCCGGCGTCGACAAGGACGGCGTCCCGGTCGTCGCCGACTGGCACAACGGCAGGACCGGCCTCATCGGCAAGTCCTACGACGGCACGCTCGCCAACGCGACCGCCGCCTCCGGTGTCGAGGGCCTGTCGACCATCGTCCCGATCAGCGCGATCTCCAGCTGGTACGACTACACCCGCAGCAACGGCGTCGTCACCCGCGGGAACAGCTACCCGTCGTCGCTGTCCAACACCGTCACCAACCCCGATCGCCGCGCGCACTGCCAGCCCGTGCGCGATGAACTGGCCGCCACCGACGGCGACGAGACCGGCGACTACACGCCGTTCTGGGCGCTGCGTGACTACAACCCCGACGCCGGCAACGTGAAGGCCAGCGTCTTCGTGGTCCACGGCATCAACGACGAGAACGTCCGCCCCGACCACTTCAGCAAGTGGTGGTACGCGCTCGCCGAGAACGACGTGCCGCGCAAGCTGTGGCTGACCCAGACCGGGCACATCGACCCCTTCGACTTCCGCCGCGCCGAATGGGTCGTCGAGCTGCACCGGTGGTTCGACTACTGGCTGCAGGGCGTCGACAACGGGATCATGGACGAGCCGATCGCCGACATCGAGCGCGCGCCGGACGTCTGGGCCGAGTACAGCGACTGGCCCATCAAGGGTGCGCGCGAGACGCGGGTCTGGCTGCAGCCGCACGCCGACGGCGCCGGCGGCCTGTCGGTCGTCCCGAACCGCCCGCTCGACCCGACGCTGAGCTTCGTCGACGACCCGAACCAGCGCGAGACCGCGATGATCACCAACGAGCTCGCGGTCCAGCCGAACCGGCTCGCGTACGTGTCCGAGCCGCTGACGGCGCCGCTGCACATCTCCGGCACACCGACGGTCCAGCTGCAGGCGACGTCCAGCACCGCGGACACGAACTTCGCCGCGATCCTGGTCGACTACGGCCCGGCCGTGCGTGTGCAGCGGGCCGGCGACGGCGTCATCACCGGCACCGTCGAGGACTGCTGGGGCGAGTCCGCCGTGTGGGGCGGGTTCGCCGAGGACGCCTGTTACCGCACGGTCGGCAAACGGGTCGCCGAGACGCCGCGCGAGGTCGTCACCAAGGGGATCGTCGACGGCGTCAACATCGACGACTACACGACGCCCACCCCGCTGGTCCCGGGGCAGGTCTACGACGTCAGCTTCCCGCTGCTGCCGGAGGACTACGTGTTCCCGGAGGGGCACCGGATCGGCGTCATCATCGTCGGCAGCTACCGCGACTACGGCAGCCAGGCCGACCAGAACCGGGCCACCATCTCGATCGCCCCGCAGCGCTCGCTGATCGAACTGCCGATCGTCGGCGGCCGGGCGGCGGCCCAGGCCGCGGGCCTGAAGTGACCCGCCGGTAGGACCGGATCGGCGGGGGCCCGCGCTCGCACGCGGACCCCCGCCGACCGTGGGGCCACCCGTGGTTGCCGCGCCGATGAACCTTCTGTGAACCCTGCTGCGAACAGGCACTTTGCCATCGACCGCCGCGTTGAAGGCTGTCAGCGTAAGGGTCGTGAGCCTGACTCGTTACGGAGTGGAGCCCCACGTGCTGGCCATCGCCCACCGGGGCGGGGCGGGGCTGGCTGCCGAGAACACCCTGGCCGCCTTCGAGCGGTCCTACGCCCTCGGGCTGCGGTATCTCGAGACCGACGTCCGCATCACCTCCGACGGCGTCCCCCTCGCCTTCCACGACGCCAAGCTGAACCGCGTCACCGAGGGGCGGGGCCTGGTCAAGCGCCGCTCCTGGGACGAGGTGCGCCGCCTGACGGTGTTCGGCTCGGAGCCCGTGGCCCGGCTCGACGACCTCCTCATGGCGTTCCCCGACGCGAAGTTCGTCATCGACGTCAAGGACGAGGAGTCGCTGGAGCCGCTGGCCCGCGTGCTGCGCGCCACGAACGCCGTCGAGCGGGTCTGCCTGGCCGGCGCCTGGGACGGCTGGCTGGCGTCGCTGCGGGCCGACCTCGGGCCCGGGCTGTCGTGTGCCCTGGGCTGGCGCTCGCTGGTGTCGTGGCTGGCCTGCTCGCACGGGCGGGTCGCGCCGCCGCGCCGGGTGGCCAACGGGGGCTTCGTGCACGTGCCGTTGCGCTGGGGTAGACTCCCGATATTCATCGACCGTCTGGTCGAAGGCGCCCATGACCTGGGGTTGCGCCTCATCGTATGGACGGTTGACGACCCAGTCGTCATGCACCGGCTGATCAACGCGGGTGTCGACGGCATCATCACCGACCGGCCCGATGTGCTGCGCGAGGTGATGATCGCCGAGGGTCGTTGGCCACGCACCGTTTACGCAGAACGCGATGATCGGTAGCGTTGGTTGGACGTCCAACTAATTCCGATCGTCTAGGAGCACCGCCATGACACCGACCGCACCGGCTCTGGAGTTCTCGACGACCCTCACGTCGAACCCGGTAGCCCCTGAGCGCCGGTCGGAGATCCTGGCGAACCCCGGGTTCGGCACCAACTTCACCGATCACATGGTCACCGCCACGTGGACGCCCGACGGCTGGCACGACGCCGGCCTGCGCCCGTACGCGCCGCTCGCCCTCGACCCCGCCACGGCGGTCTTCCACTACGCCCAGGCGATCTTCGAGGGCCTCAAGGCCTACCGGCACGCCGACGGCTCCGTGTGGACCTTCCGCCCCGACGCCAACGCCGCGCGCATGGACCGCAGCGCGCACCGCATGGCGCTGCCGGAGCTGCCCGCGGGGGCGTTCGTCGAGGCCGTCGACCTCCTGGTCCGCGCCGACGCCGACTGGGTGCCGTCGGGCGGAGAGACCAGCCTCTACCTGCGCCCGTTCATGTTCGCCTCCGAGGCGTTCCTGGGCGTGCGGCCGGCCAACCAGGTGACGTTCTGCGTCATCGCGTCGCCGGCCGGGGCCTATTTCGCGTCGGGCGTGAAGCCGGTCGACATCTGGCTGTCGTCGGAGTACACGCGCGCCGCTCCCGGCGGCACCGGCGCGGCCAAGTGCGCGGGCAACTACGCCGCCAGCCTCATCGCCCAGCAAGAGGCCATCGAGCACGGCTGCTCGCAGGTCTGCTTCCTCGACGCCGTCGAGGGCAAGTGGGTCGAGGAGCTCGGCGGCATGAACCTCTACTTCGTGCACGCCGACGGCTCCATCGTCACCCCGGAGCTCACCGGCACCATCCTCGAGGGCATCACCCGCGACTCCATCATCGCGCTGGCCGCCGACCGCGGCTACAAGGTCGACGAGCGCCGGCTGTCCATCGACGACTGGCGCGACGGCGTGGCCTCCGGCGACATCACCGAGGTCTTCGCCTGCGGCACCGCCGCCGCCATCACCCCGCTCGGCCGGCTGGCCTGGGAGGGCGGCGAGCTGTCGCACGGCACCGAGCCCGGCCCCGTGACGACGGAGATCCGCTCGGCCCTGCTCGACGTCCAGTACGGCCGCGCCGACGACCCCCACGGCTGGATGCACCGCGTCGCCTGACCTGCTCGGCCGGCGCCCGGTCCCTCCACAGTGTGGAGGCGGCCGGGCGTCGTCGCGTGAACTGTGCCATACTGCTGCACGATGAGCTTCTGTCTGATTATTACGTAGGCGCGCCGGCACCCAGCACCAATGCCAGGCGCGCAGACCTCTCGCATCCGCGAGGGGTCTTTTTCTTTGCAATGACATCGTGTTTGTCCAACCGCCCGACCCGCGCTCACCGACCCGTGAGGACAGAGCAGTGACCGACCTCGAACAGTTCCACGTCTACGACACCTCGCTCCGCGACGGCGCCCAGCAGGAGGGGCTCTCGCTCTCGGTGCAGGACAAGCTCGCCATCGCGGGCCACCTGGACGAGCTGGGCGTCGGGTTCATCGAGGGCGGCTGGCCGGGCGCGGTCCCCAAGGACACCGAGTTCTTCCGCCGCGCCCGCACCGAGCTGAACCTGAAGACGGCGACGCTCGCGGCGTTCGGCGCCACCCGCAAGGCCGGCACGACGGCGGCCGAGGACCCGCAGGTGCGGGCGCTCCTCGACGCCGAGACGCCGGTCGTCACGCTGGTCGCGAAGAGCCACGTCGGCCACGTCGAGCGGGCGCTGCGCACCACGCAGGACGAGAACCTGGCGATGATCGCCGACACCGTCGGCTTCCTCACGGGCGAGGGCCGGCGGGTGTTCGTCGACGCCGAGCACTTCTTCGACGGGTTCCGCACCGACCCCGCGTACGCGCTGCGTGTGGTCCGCACGGCCACCGAGGCCGGCGCCGACGTCGTCGTCCTCTGCGACACCAACGGCGGCATGCTGCCCGACGACGTCCGCGCGACCGTCGCCGCGGTGCTCGAGCAGACCGGCGCCCGGCTGGGCATGCACGCGCACAACGACACCGGGTGCGCCGTCGCCAACTCCGTCGCCGCGGTCGACGCCGGGGCCACCCACGTGCAGGGGACCGTCAACGGAACGGGGGAGCGCACCGGCAACGCCGACATCATGACCGTGGTCGCGAACCTCGAGCTCAAGCGGGGGATGACGGTGCTGCCGGCCGGCGCGCTGCACGAGGCGACGCGCATCGCCCACGCCGTCTCCGAGCTGACGAACATCGTGCCCTACTCGCGCCAGCCCTACGTCGGCGCCAGCGCGTTCGCGCACAAGGCCGGCCTGCACGCCAGCGCCATCAAGGTCGACCCCGACCTGTACCAGCACACCGACCCCGCCCTCGTCGGCAACGACATGCGGCTGCTGGTGTCGGACATGGCCGGCCGGGCCAGCATCGAGCTGAAGAGCCGCGAGCTGGGCTACGACGTCTCGGGCGACCGCGAGCTGGTCACCCGCGTCACCCAGCGGGTGAAGGACCTCGAGGCCGCCGGCTACACGTTCGAGGCGGCCGACGCCTCGTTCGAGCTGCTGCTGCGCGAAGAGGCCGAGGGCCGGCGGGTCAGCTACTTCGACGTCGAGTCGTGGCGGGTCATCACCGAGTCGCGCCCCGGCGGCGACGCCGTCAGCGAGGGGACGGTGAAGCTGCGGGCAGGGGGCGAGCGCGTCGTCGTGACCGGTGAGGGGAACGGTCCGGTCAACGCGCTCGACCACGCCCTGCGCACCGCGATCGGCGCGCTCTATCCGGAGATCGACAAGCTCGAGCTCATCGACTTCCGGGTGCGGATCCTGGACGCGGCCCACGGCACGGACGCGGTGACGCGCGTGCTCGTGGAGATGACGGACGGGAAGACGTCCTGGGAGACCGTGGGGGTCGGGGCCAACATCATCGAGGCCTCGTGGGAGGCGCTGGTCGACGCCGTCACCTACGGTCTGCTGCGCCAGGGGGGAACGGCGATCAGCTGACGAGCCTGAAGGCGCTGCTCATGACGGCCGAGGCGTCGGCCCACGTGGGCAGCGCGTCGATCTCGATGATGGTGCGGCGGAGAGGTTCGGTGTCGTACAGTTCGACCCGCCAGCCGTTGCTGCCGTGGTCGAGGATCCCCCGGATCACCTTGGTTCCCTTCTCGTAGCGATGTTTCTGCGGTATGGCCGAAGTGAAGTCTGTCACTTTCCGCACGCCATGTCGCATTGAAATACGGCGCGTCGACCAAGATCAGCCGTTCGGCCGACGGGGACTCCGCGTGTCGGCCGACCGGCTGGCCTCGGGGTCTCAGCCCACGAGCGGGTCGTCTCAGCCGGCGAGCGGGGTGCCGGTCTCGAGCAGGCTCTTGAGGTCGCTGAGCACCCAGGCGTGCCCGCCGCCGGCGCCCTCGGCCTCGTTGTCGCCGCGGGACAGCGCGGCCAGCAGCGGCATCCCCTCCAGCTCGTGCGTCACCGTCAGCGAGCAGGACGTGCCGTCGGGCGTCGGGCGGATCTCGTGCGTGATCCGGCTGAAGCCCTCGGCGGCCATGCCCGGGTCCATGAGCATCCGGAACGTCGTGACCAGGCGCGACGGCGGCTCGGCCTCGAGGACCTCGCCGTCGACGACGACGTCGGGGCACGGGAAGCCCTGGGCCTCGGCCGCGGCCTTGAACTCCGGCGTCGGTGCGACGGTGTAGGCGCCGCCCGGGCGCAGGTCGTAGCTGGCCAGGCCGGTGTAGCCGTAGCGCGCCGTCCACTCCGGCTTCGTGATGGCGTCCCAGATGGCCTGCGGGGTGGCCTTGATGTAGATGCGGTAGACCTGCGTGCTGGTCTGCGTCGCGGTGGTGGTCATGATTCGTCCTCCAGTTCGGCCCTGAGCTCCAGGAGCGCCGTGGTGTGGCGCTCGGTGTACTTGTCGATCCACCGGTCGTGGATCTCGCGGATCGGCACCGGGTTGAGGAAGTGCAACTTCTCTCGCCCCGACCTGCGGGTGACCACGAGGTTCGCCTCCTCCAGCACGCGCAGGTGCTTCATGACGCCGAAGCGGCTCATCTCCAGCTCGGACTCCAGCTCGGTCAGCGTGCGGCCGTCACGCGCGAAGAGCAGGTCGAGCAGGAACCGCCGCGTGGGATCGGCGAGCGCCTTGAAGACCCGGTCGTCGGTCATGGCAGCGACGATAGGTGACCAAATAGTCACATGTCAATCTCCCTTCACACCGGCTACCGGCGGTGCCATGCTGCGAGGAGGGGAAACGTCAGGCGGCCCGGTGCCGCACGGCCCGGGCCAGGCATCTCAGGGGGCGATGGCCATGCCGGACGACGAGGACGGGACGGGTGCCCAGCTCATCGAGCGGCCGTTCGGGAATCCGCACGCGAACGATCCGGTCCTGGGACCGGCCTACGCCGACGGCTACAAGGAGGGCGCGTTCGGCGACCACACACTGGACAACAACCCGGCGGGCGAGCCGGGTCCCGCCACGGACGCGTTCACCGAGGGCTTCGACGACGGCATGGCCCGGTTCGAGGCCTACGAGAAGGGGTTCAAGCGGGGCATCACAAGGGGCTGCGCGGCATCACCGTCGACGACTTCGTCCCGCCGCCGCTCGGCACCGAGCACGTCGAGGACCTGAACGCGGCCTGGCTGGAGGGCCGGGCAGACGGCCTGGGGGTCGCCCGGATCGTGCGCGACGGTATCGAGGCGAAGGCCCTGGAGGTGCCGGGCTTCGACACTCCCACGGGGCCGATCCACTCGACGCCGGTGAGCGGAGGGCGCCTCTACTCGCAGGAGTTCAACGGTGCCCGGGCGATCTACTTCCTCCATCCGTCCGGCCAGTCGTTCGCGATCGACGCGCCCATCTTCGCCGAGTACGAGGAGCTCGGCGCGCTCGGCAGCTTCCTGGGCCGGCCGACCACCGACACGAAGCGGCTGCCCGACGGCCGCGGCAAGATCACCGAGTTCGAGCAGGGCACCATGTACTCGACGGCGACCACCGGCGCGCACGAGGTGCACGGGCCGATCGGCGCCAAGTGGAAGGAGCTCGGCGGACCGACGGGTGACCTCGGCTACCCGACGAGCAACGAGCAGTTCGAGCGGTCCGACCGCGGCAAGGTCTCGACCTTCGAGCACGGCGACATCTACAAGTGGGACGACCTCGGCGTCCAGGTGATCCGCAGCGTCCAGGTGCGCTTCCGCGGGCAGAACTGCTTCGCGGAGTCCGACGAGCTGTCCGGCCAGGACGAGACCTATGTCGTCGCCACCGTGGTCGGCCCGAACCGCGACGCCACCGTCTCGGTGCGGCGCCGGATCTTCGACGTCGATGCCGGCGGTTCCTTCCCGGACACGCTGGTGGTCTACGAGGGACCACCGGCCGGGATCGGCGCGCTCGCCGTGACGATGGCCGAGCACGACACCGGGAACCCGGACGAGTACTGCGGCCAGATCGAGGCCGGGGTGCGCCTGGCGATGAACGGCCTGGCCGCCGCGGTCGCCGCGACCGGTGTCGGGCTCACCGTCAGCGGCATCGCGCTCGCACTGGCCAACGCCGGCGCCGGGCCGATCGCCAACGCCATCAACGACGCCATCGACAGCGGCGACGACACGATCGGCACGGCCGTCTTCCCGCTGGCGCCGAAGTCGCTGATCGGCCTCGCCCGCTCGCCGTTGCAGCGCGAGCGCGACGTCGAGTTCCACCTGGCGACCCCGCTGCTCACGGGGGAGGGGGCATACAAGGCCTACTTCGACGTGACGTTCGGCTGACACCGTCGCGCACGGCAGAGGCACGAAGCTCGATCCTTTCGCCGGTCCGATCCGTACAAGAAACGGACCTTCACCGACCTGCGAAAGGGACGTCAGATGAAGCGCATACCCGCAGCCGTGCTCGCGTTGCTGGCCACATCCGCCCTGGTGGTCCTGCCCGCCTCGGGCGCCCAGGCGCACGGCGGCCACGGACACTCCGGCAAGGGGCACAGGAGCCTGACGGTGCTCGAGGCCGAGACGATGTTCGCGGTCGACGGGCCGTTCGTGGGCGCCGCCAACCCGATCCGCGGCATCAACGGCGGCGGCCTGCCGTGGCAGATCGACGAGTCAGAGGTCGAACTGACCAGCAAGGGCCGCATCGAGGTCGAGGTCGACGACCTCGTCCTGCTCGAGGCCGCCCCGGTGCCGCCGGACCGTCAGGGCATCAACCCGGCGCCGAACTTCGTCGCCGTCGTCAGCTGCCTCACCACTGTCGACGGCGCCGTGACCACCGTCAACGTGGCCACCGACCCGTTCCCCGCGAGCACCGGGGGCGACTCGAGGATCAAGGACACGATCGACCTGCCGCAGCCGTGCATCGCCCCGATCGTCTTCGTCGGGCCGAACGCAGCGACCTGGTTCTCGGCGACCGGACTCTGACGCCGTCGAACCCTGGGGCCGGACCCTAGAGCCGGCCGGCCTCGCTGACGGCCACGACGGGGTAGCCGGCGGCGTTCGACTCGGCGAGGTCGACGACGGCGGTGAAGCCCCAGTCGTGGTCGCCGGCGGGGTCGTCGAGGATCTGCCGGACCTCCCAGCGGTCCGGGTGCTCGGTGACGATGAGCATCTTGGCGCTGCGGGCGTCCGGCCCGATCCCGATGTCGGCGTGCTCGTCGAAGTACGGCTCCAGCTCGTCCTGCCAGTCCTCGGCCGACCAGTCGTCCGCGGAGTCGAGCTCGGCCAGCCCGTACCAGTCGCGCCGGGCGGCCAGCTCGACCCTGCGGAACAGCGCGTTGCGGACGCTGACCAGGAACGCGCGCCGGTTCTCGGTGATCGGGCGGGGCGCGTTCTCGACCGGGACCGCACCGCTGTCGCCGTCGTCGCCCTCGAGCAGCGCCGGGTTGCGCAGGGCCTCCCACTCGTCCAGCAGCGACGAGTCGACCTGGCGGACCAGTTCGCCGAGCCACTCGACGAGGTCGGCGACCTCCTCGGTGCGCGACTCCTCGGGCACCGTCTGGCGCATGGCGCGGTAGGCGTCGGCGAGGTAGCGCAGCACCAGGCCCTCGGAGCGGGCCAGGCTGTAGAACGCGACGTACTCGCCGAAGCTCATGGCGCGCTCGTAGAGGTCGCGGGCGACGGACTTGGGCGAGAGCTCGTAGTCGCCGACCCACGGGTGGCTCTGCCGGTAGATGGTGAACGCCGCGTCGAGCAGCTCCTCGAGCGGCTTCGGGTGGGTGACGTCCTCGAGCAGCTCCATGCGCTCGTCGTACTCGATGCCCTCGGCCTTCATGGCCGCGACGGCCTCGCCGCGGGCCTTGAACTGCTGCGCCGACAGCACCTGCCGCGGGTCGTCGAGCGTGGACTCGACGACGGAGAGCAGGTCCAGCGCGTGGGTGGGCGACTCGCGGTCGAGCAGGTCGAACGCCGCCAGCGCGAACGGCGACAGCGGCTGGTTGAGCGCGAAGTCCGGCTGCAGGTCGACGGTGAGCCGCACCGTCCGGCCTTCGGCGTCGGGCGGGTCGAGCCGCTCGACGACATCGGCGGCCAGCAGCGCCCGGTAGATGGCGACGGCGTCGTGCACGTGCTTGCGGGTGCGCGACGGCGGCTCGTGGTTGTCGGTGAGCAGCTTGCGCGCGTGCGCGAACGCGTCGCCCGGCCGGCTGATGATGCCCAGCACCATGGCGTTGCTGATCTCGAAGCTCGAGGTCAGCGGCTCGGGCTCGGCCGCGATGAGCCGCTCCATGCTGGCCTGGCCCCACGAGACGAACCCCTCGGGCGCCTTCTTGCGCACCACGCGCTTGAGCTTCTTGGGGTCGTCGCCGGCCTTGGCGATCAGCCGCTGGTTCTCGATCTCGTGCTCCGGCGCCTGGACGATGACCTCGCCGAGCGTGTCGTAACCGGCGCGACCGGCCCGCCCGGCGATCTGGTGGAACTCTCGCGCGGAGAGCTGTCGCATGCGGACGCCGTCGTACTTCGTCAGGCCCGAGAAGACGACCGTGCGGATGGGCACGTTGATGCCGACGCCCAGGGTGTCGGTGCCGCAGACGACCTTGAGCAGGCCGGCCTGGGTGAGCCGTTCGACCAGCCGGCGGTACTTCGGCAGCATGCCGGCGTGGTGGACGCCGATGCCGGCCCGGACCAGCCGCGACAGCACCTTGCCGAATCCGGAGCTGAACCGGAACCCGCCGATCTCCGCGGCGATGCGGTCGCGCTGCTCGCGGCTGGCGACGTTGACGCTGACCAGCGCCTGGGCCCGCTCGACGGCGGCCGCCTGGGTGAAGTGGACGACGTAGACCGGGGCGCGCTGGGTCGACAGCAGCTCCGTCAGCAGGTCGTGGATCGGCTCGCGTGAGTACTGGTAGGTCAGCGGCACCGGGCGCTGGGCGGAGGTGACCACGGCGACGTCGCGACCCGTACGCCGTCGTAGATCCTTCTCGAAGAACGCGACGTCGCCGAGGGTGGCCGACATCAGCAGGAACTGCGCGTTCGTCAGCTCCAGCAGCGGCACCTGCCAGGCCCAGCCGCGCTGCGGGTCGGAGTAGAAGTGGAACTCGTCCATGACGACCTGGCCGACGTCGGCGTCGTTGCCGCTGCGCAGCGCGATGTTGGCGAGGATCTCCGCGGTGCAGCAGATGATCGGCGCCGACGGGTTCACGCTGGAGTCGCCGGTCATCATGCCGACGTTGGCCGCGCCGAAGATCTCGATGAGCGCGAAGAACTTCTCCGACACCAGCGCCTTGAGCGGCGCGGTGTAGAACGTCCGCCGTCCGTCGGCCATGGCCGCGAAGTGCGCGGCGACCGCCACGAGACTCTTGCCGGACCCCGTCGGCGTGCTGAGGATGACGTGCGAGCCGGAGACCAGCTCGATCAGCGCGTCCTGCTGCGCGGGGTAGAGGTCGAAGCCGCGCTCGCCCGCCCACGTGGTGAAGGCGTCGTAGAGGGAGTCCGGATCGTGCTCAGCGCGCTCGAGGTAGGTCGTCAGCGGGGTGGGATCCGGCACGGTCACCGAGCCTACGGTCGCCGAAGAGGAACAGCCAGCCGAGGGCCAGGAAGATGAGCGTGATGCCGGCCGAGTTGAGCAGCACCCGGCCGTAGCCGTGCTCCGTCACGTCGATGAACGGGTAGGGGTACCAGTCGATGACCTCGCCGCGGATCAGCGTGTACACCAGCCAGGCGACCGGCCAGATCAGGCTGAGCACGACGGTGCGCAGGTCGAGCCGGCGCCACGGGCCGAACAGCAGCCAGCCGAAGAAGCCGAGCACCGGTGCCAGGTAGTGGAAGCCGACGTTGGTGACGGCGCGGATGCCCTCGAGGTCGACGAGGTCGCGCAGCAGCGTCACGTAGACGATCCCCGTGACGGTGATGCCGATCAGGCCGGCGATCCGCAGGACGCGGAAGGCTCGCCCGTCCGCCTGCGGGTTGCGGACGAGGATCGCCGCGCCGATGCCGAGCAGGATGTTGCTCTGCACGGTGAAGAAGCTGAAGAAGTTCACCACGCGGCGCGCCGTGCCCGGGGCCTCGTCGCCTTCGTCGATCAGCAGCACGTCGTTGCCCTGGATCGAGATGACCAGCTGGATGATCACGCACGCGGCGATGATCAGGAAGGTCACGAGATGCCACGTTCGAGCCGCGGTCGGATTGGTGCGCCACCCTCGCATGAACGGAGATTAGCGGGAACAGGGGTGTGTTCGCGGAGGTTGATGGGATTGTGCATGGTGAGTTCAAGGTCCCGGGCGGCAAGCTGGTGGTGGCCGACCTCGAGGTGGCCGACGGTGTCCTGCAGCACGTCCGCATCAGCGGCGACTTCTTCCTCGAACCCGACCTCGCGCTCGAGCGCATCGACGGGGCGCTGACGGGTCTGGCGGCCGACTCGCCGGCGGCGGTGCTGGCCGCGCGGGTCTCCGGGGCGCTGGGCGACGGTGTCGTCATGCTCGGGTTCTCCGCCGAGGCCGTGGCGGTGGCCGTCCGTCGCGCCCTGGCCGGCGCGACCTCCTGGACCGACCACGACTGGCACTTGCTGCACGAGGGACCGCAGGAGCCGGCGCTGCAGATGGCGCTGGAGCAGGTCCTGGCCGAGCAGGTGGGCGCGGGGGAGCGGCCTCCGACGCTGCGCGTCTGGGAGTGGGCGTCGAACGCGGTGATCATCGGCAGCTTCCAGTCGCTGCGCAACGAAGTGGACATGGACGGGGCTCGTCGGCATGACGTGAACGTGGTGCGGCGCATCTCGGGCGGCGGCGCGATGTTCGTCGAGCCCGGCAACACCATCACGTACTCGCTGTACGTGCCGGAGTCGCTGGTCTCCGGCCTGTCGTTCGTCGACTCCTACGCGTTCCTGGACGAGTGGGTGGTGGTGGCGCTGCGCGACCTCGGCATCGAGGCGACCTACCAGCCGATCAACGACATCACCTCGCCGGTGGGGAAGATCGCCGGCGCGGCGCAGAAGCGGCTGGCGGGCGGGGTCGTGCTGCACCACGTGACCATGGCCTACGACATCGACGCCGCGAAGATGCTCGAGGTGCTGCGCATCGGCCGCGAGAAACTGTCGGACAAGGGCACCAAGAGCGCCAACAAGCGGGTCGATCCGCTGCGGTCGCAGACCGGGCTGGCGCGGGCCGACGTCATCGACCGCATGGTGTCGACGTTCCGGTCGCGGTACGGGCTGGTGGACGACTCGCTGGACGAGAAGACGCTGCGGCTGGCCGCTGATCTGGTGGACTCGAAGTTCGGCACCGAGGAGTGGCTCACCCGCGTCCCGTGACGGCGGGCTCCTGACAGTCGATCTCGGCGAGGAGGCGTTCGCGGATGACGGCGCCGCGCTCGGCGAAGGCGCGTTGCTGCTCGACGTACTGGCGCTTGCCCTCGGTCGTCTCGATGCGCACGGGCTCGAAACCGAGGTCGGCCAGGTCGTACGGCGAGGCGCGCATGTCGAGCTCGCGGATCTCGGCCGCCAACTCGAACGCGTCGGCCACCAGCTCCGACGGCACCAGAGGCGTCAGCTTGTAGGCCCACTTGTAGAGGTCCATGCCCGCGTGCAGGCACCCGGGCTGCTCCAATGACGGCTGCAGCTCCCGTGTCGGGGTGACGGCGTTCAGCGGTCGCGCCGAGTCGGTGAAGAAGCGGAACGCGTCGAAGTGCGAGCACTTGATCTGGTGCGCCTCGACCACCTCGTCGGTGCCGGAATGGCCGAGTCGCAGCGGATAGGACTCGTGCCGGACGTCGCCGGGCGTGGTCCGGTAGACCATGGCCCACTCGTGCAGCCCGAAGCAGCCCGTGTGCGCCGGCCGTGACGCCGTCGCCGCCAGCAGACCCCGCACCCACTCGACGGTGGCCGCGCGCTTCTCGACCACGGCGGGGCCGACGGTGACGCCGTCGGCCCCCGTGACGTACCCCGCCCAGTCCGCGTGCGGCGGAGACCCGCCCAGCACCACGCCAAAGCCGGGATGCCACCGTCGCAGCTGGGACGGCTTGAAGCTGTAGTAGGTGAACAGGAAGTCGTGGACGGGGTGCGCCCGGCCGGCCCGGCGCCGCTCGAGATGGTCACCCACCAGCGCGTCGACGCGCGCTTCGTGGGCGAGCGTCCGCGCTCGCCACTCCTCCTCGGCCAGGATCACGCCCTCCAGCGTAGGCTCCGCATTCGACGCGCGGCGAGTTGTCGGTGCCTCGCCGTACTCTGCGGCAATGCCCCTCCTTGCCTTCGCCGACGAGTCGAGCCGACAGGGGTACTTGCTGTGCGTAGTGACCGTCCGCCAGGCGGAAGCGGGTGACGTTCGCAAGGCGATGAGGGCGCTAGTCGCCAAGGGCGCGGGCCGGCTCCACATGAACGACGAGTCCGATCAGCGGCGCCGTCGAATCCTGGGTGTCGTCCGTGCTCAACCCATCGAGGCGGTCCTCTACGTCACTCGGCGCAAGCCGATCCGTGACGGCAGGGCCGAGATCATCCGTACTGTCGTGCCGGACCTGCTCACTGCGGGTGCTGATCGACTGGTCCTCGAGGCGCAGGTCGGTCAGGACGTCCACGATCGGCGCGTGCTGTTCGACAGCTTGCAGAAGGCGGGGCGACCGGGCGCCTTCGAGTATGTGCACGAGAGCCCGCACGCCGAGCCGCTGCTGTGGGTCCCGGACGCGGTGGCTTGGGCGTACGGCCGACAGGGCGAGTGGCGGCCCAAGGTCGCCACGGTCGTGAGGCGAGTCGTCGAGGTGCTGTGAACAGCGCGAAGCCCCGGCGCCTGGTCGTCCGGCCAAGTCCGGGGCTCACTTCTTCGGGCTAATGCCCTCAGCTTTGAAGAGTCTATCGCTCAGCACCCGTGAACGACAACGCCGTACTCACTCACTCCAGCTCGTCGAGGGCCTGTTGAGCGCCGGGGTGCAGCGGGATCGGGTCGATCTCCGTCGCCACCGACGCGTCGATGTCGGCGGCAGCCGCGTGCACGTCCGTCAGCGCCTCGACGTTCTCGTACACCAATTTCGTCAGTGCGCACGCCGTCCCCTCGTCGAGGTCATCGCGGACCAGCAGGACGTTCGGCACCACGACGGTCGGCGTCGCCGCGTCCGTTCCGTACGTCGAGGCCGGGATCGAGCCCTCCGTGTAGACGGGGTTGATCTCCTGCAGCGCCGGCAGCAGCGGCGTGATGTCGACGAAGGCGATGTCGTCGCCCATGGACGTGAACAGGTCGGTCATCGCCGCGGTGGGGAGGCCGCCGGACCAGACGAGGCCGTCGATCGAGCCGTCCTTCATGCCGTCGACGGTCTTGGTGAGGTCGAGGCGCTGCGCCTGCACGTCGCTCGACGGGTCCAGGCCGGCGGCCTCGAGCAGGCGGTTGGCGATGACCTCGGTGCCGGAGTTCGGCGAGCCGGTCGAGATGGTCTTGCCGGCCATGTCCTCGATCGAGGTGATGCCGGAGTCGGCGCGGACGACGACCTGCGTGTAGTTGGGGTAGATGCGCCCCAGCGCCTGCACCGGCTGCGGCGAGTCGAACGAGCCGGTGCCCTCGGTGGCGTCGGCGGCGGTGTCGGCCAGCGAGAACGCGAGGTCGTAGTCGCCGGCGACGAGCTGCTGGACGTTCTGCACCGACGCGCCGGTCTCGGCGGCCGTGGCGGTGATGTCGGTCTCGTTGCTGATCAGCTGCGCGAGGCCGCCGCCGAGCACGTAGTAGACGCCGGTGGAGTTGCCGGTCGCGATGGTCATGCGGCCCGACCCGGCCTCGCACGCCCCGGCGTCAGCGCCACCACCGCCGCCGTCCTCGTCGGGCGAGGTGGTCTGACGGCCGCCGCAGGCGGACACGGCCAGGCCGGTCGCGAGCAGTCCCACTATCAAACGGGTGGCGACGCGTGCTCTCATGTCGGGACTTCCTCTCGATCGGCGGATGGCGACGGGGACGACGAGACGAGGTTGACGGCGACAGCTGCGGCCAGGACCACGGCGCCGACGGCGATCGACACCGGCTGCAGGTAGAGCAGGAGGCAGGCGGCGACGAAGCAGAGCGCGCGTTCGGCGGCACCCGCACGCCGGACGACCCAGCCGCCCGCGGCCACAGCCAGTGCCGCGACCGCGACCGCCGACACGGTCACCGTCCACAGGACGTCGCCGGCCGGGCGTTCCAGCAGCAGCGCCGAGCCGTTGTCCGTCAGCACGAACGCCAGCGGCACCAGGAACGCCGGCAGGGCGTACTTGCAGGCCTGCCACATCGTCGCGATGACCCGGCCGCCCGTGATGGCCGCCGACGCGACCGCAGCGAGCGCCGTCGGCGGCGACACCTCGGACAGCACGGAGAAGTAGAAGATGAACATCGCGACGGCGGGCGCGGGGACGTCGAGGTCGAAGAGCGCCGGGCCGATGACGACCCAGCTGATGATGAACGACGCCGTCACCGGCACGGCCAGCCCGAGGATCAGGATCGCCACGGCGGCCAGGACGGCGCTCAGGATCAGCACGACGGTGGGATCGTCCGTGACCGCCGTCGCGGCGTCGACGAGCAGGTCCGACAGCACCTGGCCGAGCCCGGTCTTCGTGATGGTCGAGACGATGATCCCGGCGGCCGCGCACACGGCGGCCACGGGCAGGACCGAGCGGACGCCGTCGGACAGGGAGAAGTAGACAACGCGTCCGGTGTCGGCCAGGACTCCCGGCCAGTCGCGCCCGCCCCGCCGCACCACCGCGTCGATCACGCCGAACCCGACGGCGACGGCGGTCGCGTAGACGACGGCGCGGAACGGCGTCATGCCGACGGCCAGGAAGAGCACGATGACGCCGAGCGACAGGAAGTGGTAGCCGGACCGTGCGAGCAGCCGCCACGGGTTCTTCCGCTCGACGTCGACGGCGTCGACCCCGGCCTTGCGGGCGTCGATCTCGATCGCCAGGAAGATCCCGAGGTAGTACAGCAGCGTCGGCACCAGCGCCCAGACCAGCACCTCGAGGTAGGACCGGCCCAGGTACTCGGCGATGATGAACGCCGCCGCGCCCAGCGTGGGCGGCGACAGGATCGCGCCGATGCCCGACGCCGCGAGCATGCCGCCGGCGTTCTCGCGCGGGTAGCCGGCCTTCTTCAGCACCGGCCACGTCACCGCGCCCAGACCGACGGCTGTCGCCGTCCCCGACCCCGACACCGTCCCCAGCAGGAAGCCGGACAGCGCCACCGTCCGCCCCGGAGCCGTCCGCGAGCGGCGGAAGATCGCGAAGCTGAGGTCGATGAAGAACTGCCCGGCGCCGGTGCGGTCCAGGACCGCGCCGTAGATCGTGAACAGCACGATGTACGTCGCGCAGACGTCGAGCGGGACGCCGTAGAAGCCGCTCGGGTCGTTGTAGAGCGCGTTGACGATCTGGTCGAAGTCGATGCCGGCGTGGCTCCCCGGCATCGACGCCGGCAGGAAGCCGCCGTAGTACGCGTACAGCAGGAACGCCACGCAGACGATCGGCAGCACCCACCCCGTCGTGCGCCGGGTCGCCTCGATGACCAGCACCAGCACGATCGCGCCCATGAGCACGTCGAGCCCCGTCAGCGACCCCTGCCGGTCGAGGAACGCGTCGAACCCGCCGCTCAGCACCGGCAGCACCGGATAGAGGCAGGCGACGAGCGCGACGGCGGCCAGCACCCAGTCGAGCGGGTTCGGGTCGTCCGTCCGCTCGCGCCTCGGCAGTGCGCGGTAGCAGAGGAAGATCAGCGGCAGCACGAACGCCAGGAACAGCATGAGGTAGTACTGGTTGCCCTGGCTGAGCGGCCAGAACACCTGGCGCAGCACGAACAGCGCGACGGCGAAGCAGGCGATCCCGACGCCCAGCCCGACCCGGCCGGACAGCCTGCGCGCGGGCAGTTCCTCGTCGTAGCGGGCCATGAGCTCGCCGACGTCCGTCGTCGTCGCCGGCGCTTCACCGCCGGTGTGCCGCGTCGTCGAGGCGTCGGTCATGCATCATGACCCTAGGTGTGACGCCCGGTTCATGGCTAGTGTCTCGGATGGGTGGTCCGCTGGCGGGATACGCTCACCAGCGTGCGTATCGCGAGGTTCACGACGGGGGACGACCCACGCTTCGGAGCGGTGGGACAGGACGACAGTGGCGAGACCGTCATCGCGGTTCTCGAGGGCGACCCGCTCTACCGGTCGCCGCAGCTGACGGGGGAGAAGCTGGCGCTCGCCGACGTGCGGCTGCTGGCGCCCGTCATCCCGCGCAGCAAGGTCATCGGCGTCGGCCGCAACTACGCCGACCACGCGGCCGAGCTCGACAACCCGCTGCCCGAGGAGCCGCTGCTCTTCCTCAAGCCGAACACGTCGGTCATCGGGCCCGACGAGCCCATCGTCGTTCCGCCGCAGACCAGCGAGGTGCACTACGAGGCCGAGCTCGCCGTCGTCATCGGGCGCATCGCCAAGTCGGTGCCGCGCGACCGCGTGTCCGAGGTGATCTTCGGCTACACCTGCGGCAACGACGTCACCGCCCGCGACCTGCAGAAGAAGGACAACCAGTGGGCGCGGGCCAAGGGCTTCGACACGTTCTGCCCGCTGGGGCCGTGGATCGAGACCGACCTCGACCCGGCCGACCTGGCGGTGCGCTGCCGGGTGGGCGGCGAGGAACGGCAGCACGGCCGCACGTCGCAGATGATCTTCGACGTGGCGACGCTGATCGAGTACATCAGCGCGGCTTTCACGCTGCTGCCCGGTGACGTCATCCTCACCGGCACGCCGTCGGGCGTCGGGCCCATCACGCCGGGCGACCACGTGACCGTCACGGTCGAGGGGATCGGCGTCCTGTCCAACCCGGTCGTCGCCGCGGAGTGACGGTAGCCTGCGGTGCATCCGCGTCCTCTGTCCGCTCTTCTGATTCGAGAACACAAGGTGATCTGCTGTGACTGACGGCGCCGGCTCGTCGGACGCTCTCGTGCTCGGTGAGGTCGGCCCCGCCGACGTCCGCGTGCGCTATTCCCCGTCGCCGACGGGCAACCCGCACGTGGGGGTGATCCGCACCGCCCTCTACAACTCCGCGTTCGCGCGCCACTTCGGCGGCACGTTCGTGTTCCGCATCGAGGACACCGACGCCGCGCGTGACAGCGAGGAGTCCTACGAGGCGATGCTCGAGGCGCTGCGCTGGCTCGGCCTGACGTGGGACGAGGGCCCGGACATCGGCGGCCCGTACGCGCCGTACCGGCAGTCGCTGCGGCACGACACCTACACCTCCGTCGCCGCCAAGCTGCTCGAGACCGGGCACGCCTACTACTGCTACTGCACGCCCGAAGAGCTCGACGAGCGGCGCGAGGCCGCCCGGGCCGCCGGAAAGCCCAGCGGCTACGACGGCAAGTGCCGCACGCTGACGGACGAGCAGATCGCCGCGTACCAGGAGGAGGGCCGCCAGCCCGTCCTGCGGCTGCGGATGCCCGACCAGGACATCACCTTCGTCGACCTCATCCGCGGCGAGATCACCGTCGACCGCTTCAACCTGGGCGACTACGTCATCGTCCGGGCCAACGGCCAGCCGCTCTACCCGCTGGTCAACCCCGTCGACGACGCCCTCATGGGGATCACCCACGTGCTGCGCGGCGAGGACCTGCTGTCGTCGACGCCCCGCCAGCTCGTGCTGCACCAGATCCTGCGCGAGATCGGCGTCGCATCCGGCCCGCTGCCGCGGTTCGGGCACCTGCCGCTCGTCACCGGCGAGGGCAACCGCAAGCTGTCCAAGCGCGACCCGCAGTCGTCACTGCAGCTCTACCGCGACCGCGGCTTCCTGCCCGAGGGGCTGCTCAACTACCTCGCGCTGCTCGGCTGGTCCATCGGCGACGACGTCGAGGTGTTCTCGATGGACGAGATGGCCGCCGCGTTCGACGTGACACGGGTCAACTCCGCGTCGGCGCGGTTCGACCTCAAGAAGGCCGAGGCCATCAACGGCGTGTGGCTGCGGCGGTTGTCCCCGGACGACCTCGCCATGCGCATGGTGCCCTACCTGCAGGCCGCCGGCGTCCTGCCCGCCGTCGTGCCGACGGAGTCGCTGGACCTGCTGCGCGCGGCGACCCCCCTCGTCCAGGAGCGCATGACGGTGCTCGACGAGGCGGTCGACATGCTCGGCTTCCTCTTCGCCCCGGGTCCGGTCGCGTTCGACGAGGACGCGGCCGCCAAGGTCCTGACGGCCGACGCCCGGCCCGTGCTCGTGGCCGCCCGCGCGCGGCTCGCCGAGGACGAGAAGTGGACGACGGAGACCATCGAGGCAGGGCTGCGGGCCGCGCTGGTCGAGGAGCTCGGCCTGAAGCCCAAGCACGCGTTCGGCCCGGTCCGGGTGGCCGTGACGGGCCGGCGGGTGTCGCCGCCGCTGTTCGAGTCGCTGGAGCTCCTGGGCCGCGAGCGGACGCTGGCGCGCCTCGACGCGGCGCTCGCCCGAGTGGGCTGACGGTGAGCTGACGGGTGGGCTGCGCAGCAGGTCGCCGGCAGCCGTCCTGCCGGTTTGGATCGGACCCCTTCGGACCGCTATCCTTGCGAGGCGGTCGAGCGGGAAATCCGCCCGATCCAGTGGGGTATGGTGTAATTGGCAGCACGACTGATTCTGGTTCAGTTAGTCTAGGTTCGAGTCCTGGTACCCCAGCGCCCGGCACGGCCCGGCGACGATCTCCAGCCAGTTTGGAGTCGGAGCGAGGCTCGGGTACAGTTTCACCTCGCGACCTCGGTCGCAAAGGCCCCGTTGTGTAGCGGCCTAGCACGCCGCCCTCTCAAGGCGGTAGCGCGGGTTCGAATCCCGTCGGGGCTACCCTGAGGAAACGGCCCCTCACCTGCTAGAACGTAGGTGAGGGGCCGTTTCTGTCTGACCGGCCGTCACCGGCTGTGGGCGGCTCTCTACGGCCGTTCTCGCCAAATGCGCGCCCAAGTTCTGGCGGCTGGTGGCCGCGGTCCAGGGCGGCATCGATCCTGGCTCGGTAGAGTTCGTCGTCGCCGTCGATGCACTTGGCGTAGATCTTGAGCAGGACGTCGACAGAGTGCCCGGCCCAGGCCGCGACCTTCGTCGGTGGGACGCCGGAGTTGAGCCAGGTCGAGACGCAGGCGTGACGCAGATCGTAGGGGCGCAGCGCCACCAGCATGCGTTTCGCACCGGCTCCGAACACCGCCTCGCGCGCACGGCTCCACACCCGGAACACGGTGAACGCCGGAAGGTGTTCCGCGCTGCGTTCGCCGACGAACAGACGTCCGTCCGGGGTGGTTCCAAAGGTGCCGAGGTGCTGATGCAGCAGTGCCGTGAGTTCCGGAGGCGACGGGACCTTCCGGATCTCGCCGATCTCACGCTGCTTGAGCGGCCGGTCGTCCCTCGCGTTGCCGGTGTCGGTCCACTCGCCGCCGGCGTGGGGCTTGGCTGCATCCAGGTAGATCCAGCCCCAGCCCCTCTCTGGGAGATCCAGGTTGTCACGCCGCAGTTCGGCCGTTTCTTCGGGTCGCATGCCTGCGTAGTAGAGGCAGCCGAAATAGCCCTCGAGCCGTTGCCCGGTGTTGCTCTGGGCGGCGACCGCGGCGAGGAGATCACGAGCCTGGGTCGGGTTGGCGACGCTGCGCCGGTCGACCTGAGCGACACGTTGCGACGGCTGTTTGACCGTGGGTAACGGGTTGGCGATGAGGACCTTTCGCTGAACGGCGTACTCGGCCAGGTTGTAGAGGATCTTGCGCCACCGCGACGTGACGCTGGTCGCCCTGACCCCGCCGTCGAGGCGGATCGCGAGTCCGTCGATGACCTGGCGAAGCACATCGGTGTCCGCCAAGGCGGAGGCCGGTCGGCTGTGATTGGATGCCCAGCGGAGAGCGTCGTTCACCCAGGCCGGCTGGTTCGCCTCCGCGCGACGATTGGTGTTGAAGGCCCATCGCTTCAGCGCCGCACGCAGCTCGACAGCGTCGGGCATGCCGCGCTCATTGGTGAACATCAGGCAGGTGGCCGCGGTGAGCGCCTCTGCGACCGTGCGGCGGGTAGTCGCGGCCGAGCGCGGCCACTTGGCGTCCACATAGTCGCAGGCGAGCTGGTACCAGGACATGGTCGTCTCGGCGCGCTTCATCGAGACGGGGAGTCCGGAATCGACGTAGAACGCTTCACCTTTGCGTGCGGCCGCGACCAGCTCGGAGCGGAAGCTCTCCGCCTGTGCGGCGAGGCCGAACGGCTCTTTGAACGCCTCGCCAGCGACCGTCCAGCGCACATAGTGGGTCGTCTTGCGAGCGCCTCGGTAGACCTGCGTCTTCCAGAAATTGACCTTGAACGATGTGTTCACCGGTCGCGTTCCGAGCGTGAGTCCAGCCAGGTCTCGAAGTCGATGCGACGGACCCGGAGCTCGCCGTTGGGAAGCTTGATGCACCGTGGGGCAGTCTTCTTCGCCCGCCAGTCGTAGAAGGTCGACCGCGCGATGCCCAGCTCCATGCAGATGTCGGCGATCTTCAGATGTTGTCGCCTGGGCTTCTCTCCGTCGCGATCCGTTGTCATCGGGCCGCCTCCTCGCAGTGATCCATGCGTGCGGGAGGTAGGTGCGTTCCACGGACCGCGGTGTGCCTGGGGGATCAGACAGGAGCTAGAGCGTGTCTGGCAAATGTCGTGTCCAGGCGATGACGGCGTTGAGGACAGCGGCGTCGAGCATGGCGGTGCATGTCACGATGGTGTCCGCGTGAAGCCCCTGTGAAGTTGAATTCTAGTCGAGACCTGCTTTTACCAGGGGCTTCACGCGGTTCGACGGCAGGGTCGAACATCGGGGCCAGCGAAATCAGGCCGCTGCGCCACTACATACGGTCACTGCCGGTTACAGGGAAGGGTTCACTGCCCAGACTCCAGCACCGGGCTGTTGTGATACGCGGCGATCAGCCACTGGCCGTCCCGCTTCTCGAATACCCAGGTCGCGTTCACCTTACCCGTGTCCGGAACCTCGGTCTGGCCGGCGAACAGGATGCCGGATTCGCTGACGACGATCGCGGCGTCCCTGCCGACGAAACGGAGGCTGAGCGTCTTGTTGTAGGTCGAGCTGCCCTTGAGGGGCCCCTCGAAGGCCAGGGCCATGTTCTCGCGGATCACGTCACGGCTGTCGCGGAGCGAGCCGGTCATGATGGCGGTCGCGTCCGCCGTGTAGTTGGCGACCATGCCGTCGGCGTCGCCAGCCTCCCACGCCTTGTAGGAGTCAATCAATACGCCCTGGATGGCGGCCTCGTCTACTGCACGACTGTCTGACATCGGATGCTCCCTTGTGACCGGTTCGCCGGGGTACTCCGGCGAACTCGTCAATACATACCGGCGGTGGGGTCAGAACTCATCGCGCCAGCGGTAAGAGGTGTTGAGGCGTGCCCCGACAGAGAGAGGTTGCCGATCAGGAACCCGGCGAACAACCGCGGCCGCGATCGCCGACGAGGAGGGACGGCGGGCTGCTCTGTCAGGCTTCGAGTTTGGCGGGAAGCTTGAAGGAGGCGAACACCTCGGCGTCCCGGAAGACGGAGTTGCGGCTGATGCCATTCTTCGTGACCGTGAAGACCTGCAGCGTGTGCAGCTCGAACGCGCCGCTCGGGCCGCGGTTGTAGGCGGCGAACGCCGGCTGGGAGTTGGCGCCGACCGGCAGGAAGCGCCACTGGCTGCCGTTCTTGGCGAAGACCCAGTCCATGAACACACCGTAGTTTTCGCGCCCGACGAACCAGTTGACCATCGGAGGCATCTCCATGAGCACGTCTTCGGTGAGCAGTCGTTTAAGCCCTTCGACGTCAGCCTTCTCAAAGGCCCTCATGTACTTGTCCACCCAGGCGCGCTGCTCGGCTTCGGACGGTTCGGCGACCTGCTCCTCCAGAATCCCCGCCTCCCTAAGCCTGGCCCTGGCTCGTTGCAGGGAACTGTTGACCGAGGCGGTTGTGGTGCTCAGGATGCCCGCTGCCTCGGCCGCGGAGTAGTCGAGCACGTCACGCAGGATCAACACCGCGCGCTGCCGCGCGGAAAGGTGCTGCACGGCGGCGACGAAGGCGAGCCGGAGACCGCCGCGGTCGATCGTGGCAGTCTCCGGCTCGCCCAGGCTCAGCAGAGAGTCGGGAAGCGGTTGGAGCCAGGTGATCTCCCCGCCGTGGACCAACGGTCCGCGCGGGTCGCTCTCGGCGACCATCCCGGAGGGCAGCGGACGGCGGCTACGGCTCTCAAGCGCGGTGAGGCAGGCGTTGGTCGCGATGCGATATAGCCAGGTCCGCAGGGAGCTGCGGCTCTCGTCATACTGGTCCTTCGCGCGCCACGCTCTCAGATAGGTCTCCTGGACCAGGTCCTCCGCGTCGTGGACCGAGCCGAGCATCTGGTAGCAGTGGGCCAGCAGCTCCGACCGGTACGGATCGATCCTGCGATCGAACTCTTCCACCATCGCCGTCGCCACGTTCATGCCCTTCTCGTGGTGTGCCAGGGCGACCATAATCGCACCCGATCGGCGGCGCAGTGCAGCCGTGTCTGACAAATCCTCGGGTGTGGGTCGTGGATGCTCGGGGTCGTGTCTCGGTTTCAGTTGCTCTCTGATGCGCAATGGGCGTTGATCGCTGATCTATTACCGGTTCGTCGGCGCGGGCGTCCGTTCTCCGACGCGCGGATGATGGTGGAGGCGATTGTGTATCGGTATCGGTGCGGGATCGCATGGCGGGATCTGCCGGTGGTGTTCGGGTCGTGGCAGACGGTGTGGACGTGGCATCGGCGCCTGGCTGGGAACGGCACGTGGGACGTGGTGCTGGCGCGCCTGGCCGCGGCCGCGGACCGGGCCGTGGAACTGGGCTGGTCGGTGTCGGTGGATTCCACGTTCGCTCGTGCACACCAGCACGCGGCGAACATCTGAACCGACTCGTCGGCATCCTGCACGGCTGCCTACGCCACCACACCCACTACAACGAACACACCGCCTGGGCCCACCGGGGCCAAGATCAACCAGAGGCCGCTTGACAAGTTACGCCCCTGGGATGTCTAGCCCGGCGCCGTCGAATCGACGGCACCGGCCAGCTGCTGAGGGTCGACAACGTTCTGGACACTAGGTGCGCACGCCGGACCGCGAAGCACCGCTAGGTCGAGCAATCCGGCAACGTAGACGTCATCGTGCATTGCAGGGCAGGCGCGACCATGCATCTGTATGACGTCGCACCGCCGGATCGTCAGTGCCCTCCGGATCAGCGATTCTCGACGTCATCTGACCCGGTACGAAGATTGCGCTGTAGGCGGCACACGTCTTGCACTTGTCCGACGCGGCCTCCGGCCGGGCCCGCCCCGGCGGGCGGGGCGGGCCTCGTCGCACCGTCGTCGCGTCGGCGTCGCACGGCGCGACAGCCAGCGATGCGGGCCGTTGCGCTGTGCGCGTCGTAGCCTCTGCTGTGGACGTGGCTGCTCTTGCGGTGCGCCGGATGCCGATCGCGACGACGACGATCGACGTCGCGAGGCCGGCGGCGTTGAGGGGGCGGGTGAAGAACGACCAGGAGCCCTCGAAGAGGTCGGGGCCGACACGGACGTTCGGCTCCAGCCTGTCGGCGAGGACGACAGGGTTGAGTCGCTGCGCGACACCGGGATGCCGGCCGGAACGGATGCTGGCCATCGTGCTCGCGTCAACGCGCGCGGTCCGGTTGTACTCGCGGCGTCGCGCCGAGGTGTTGGCTAGGGTGTGTCTCCCATATCTGTGATGAGTCGCGCTGCATGATCGCAGTGTGAGTTCGTCTCGGTTTGAGTCGTTGACCGATGCTCAGTGGGAGCAGATCGAGCCGTTGCTGCCGTCGAACGCGGGGCGGCGGGGCCACCCGTTCTGGGATAACCGGCGGGTGGTGGAGGGGATCGTCTACCGGTACCGGACCGGGATCCCGTGGCGGGACCTGCCCCGAGAGCCATTCGGGCCGTGGAAGACGGTCTGGAAGCGGCACCGCCGATACGCCGAGGATGGGACCTGGGACAAGGTGCTGGCCGGGCTGCTTGCCCAGGCGGACGCCGCTGGTCAGATCGATTGGACGGTGTCGGTGGACGCCACGATCAACCGTGCCCACCAGCACGCCACGAACACCACGCGCCCGGAGCGGGACACGGGGGGCGCGGGCGAATCACACGAGTCAGCCTGACGGGTTCGTTCCTAGCCCGATCGGCGGGGAACGTGAACCTGCAGGTCACGGTATCGGCAAGTCGCGTGGCGGACTGACCAGCAAGATCCACTTTGCGGTGGATGGACACGGCCGCCCGCTGGCCGCGGTCATCACCGGCGGGCAGCGCAACGATGGCGTGATGCTTACCGAGGTGCTGGCCGACATCCGCGTCCCTCGCCTGGGGCCGGGCCGGGCCCGCACCACCCCGGACGCGGTGATCGCCGACCGCGCCTACACCTCCGGCGTCAACCGCCAGATGCTCGCAGCCCGGCACATCAAGGCCGTGATCCCGCAGAAGAAGAACGAGATCGCCGCCCGCAAACGCAAGGGCTCGGCCGGCGGGCGACCTCCGGCCCTGGACGAGCAGACCTACAAGCAGCGCAACGTCGTCGAACGCTCCTTCGCTCTGATCAAGCAATGGCGAGGACTGGCCACCCGCTACGACAAGCTCGCGATCACCTACCGCGCCGCCGTCGTGCTGTCCGCCTGCATCACATGGGCGCGCATATAGGAGACACGCTCTAGACGGACGCACCGTCGAGGACGGGATGATCGTGGCGTGCGCGGTGCCGGTAGCGCAGGGGCGATTCTCCGATCTCTCGCTTGAACGCGGTGCTGAACGCGGCATCGGAGGCGTAGCCCAGGTCGATGGCCAGGGAGCCGATGCGCACGTCGGGACCGCGTAGGGCGCGCTGGGCCAGCAGCATTCGGTAGCGGGTGAGGTATGTCAGCGGCGGGACGCCGGCCACGGTCCGGAAATGCCGCGCGAACGAGGAGCGCGACATCGCTGCGGCGGACGCCAGGTCCTGCAGGCCCCATGGCTTGCCGGGCTCGCCGTGCATGAGTTCGAGGGCGGGGTGCAGCCGCTCGTCGGTCAGTACACGGAGCCATCCGGGCGGCACCTCGGTCTGGTCGAGGTAGGCGCGGAGGACCGAGAGCACGAGGAGCTGACTGTACTGGCGGATCGCGAACGCGGAACCGCTGCAGTTGCCGGCGATCTCGTCGAACAGTTGGTCCAGGAGTGCGCGCAGGCTGGTTGCGGCCGACGCCTTGACGTGTCCTACCGGCGGCATGGTCTGCAGCAGCAGTTCGCGGCCCGCGGCGTTGATGTCGACGGCGGTGCCGATGACGATGTCGTCGGTGCTGCGGTCGGCGCCGGTGAGGCCGGTGAAGTTCTCCTCGGGTCCGATCGACTGGGGTGCTCCGGGGCCGGTTCCGCCCTCGTGCTGCAGCCATGACCGGTTGGTGAGGATGGCGACGTCGCCCGGCGCGAGTTCGATCGGCTCTTTGATGCCGTCGGTGAGCAGCCGGCCGTGGCCGGAGACCATGGCGATGAGCTTCAGTGCGTCCCTGCAAGGGTTCCGCGCCACCCAAGGTCCGCGCGCCGCGAACCCGCCGGCCACGACACCTCGGATCTCGACGAGTTCGAACACTTCGGACAGCTGGTCTCCCATCAGTGGGACTCTCGCACAAGAAGAACGGACTGACAAGTATTCGAAGTCTCAGTCTCACTTGTCAGGCTGGAGGTCGTCGCGACGGTCGTCGTCGTGGCGACGACCGAGGAAGGCGTCAGCATGGCAATTCGAGGCGAGGACGAGGCCGGCACGATCATCCTGACCGGCGGCACCAGCGGCATCGGACTCGCCGCGGCCACCGCACTGCTCCGCGACGTGCAGGGGCCGTGGCACCTGGTGCTGTCCGTCCGCGACGCCGCCCGCGGACGGGAGGTGGTGGAGTCATTGGACGGCGCCGCCACGAACGGCACGACGGTCGAGGCGATGACGATGGATCTCGCCTCACTCGAATCCGTCCGGAGCTTCGCCGCGGAGCTGACCGGCCGCGTGACGTCGGGCGCGATCCCGCGGGTGTTCGCCCTGGTGTGCAACGCGGGCGTCCAGATGGGCGCGAACGTCACCTACACGGTCGACGGGTTCGAGGCCACCTTCGGGGTCAACCACCTGGGCCACTTCGTGCTGGTCAACGCGCTGCTGCCGGTGCTCGAGGCGCCCGCGCGCGTCATCGTGACCGCCAGCGGCGTGCACGACCCTGCACTCGGCCTGCCCGGGGCGCCCGCTTGGAGCGACGCGCGTGCGCTGGCCCGCGGCGAGCTCGGTCCGGCCGCCGGGTCGGACAACGCGTTCATCGCCGGCCAGCGCCGCTACAGCACCTCCAAGCTCGCCAACATCTACTTCACCTACGCCCTGGCCCGCAGGCTGCCTGACGGCGTCACCGCCAACGCCTTCGATCCCGGCATGGTCCTGGGTACGGGTCTGGGGCGCTCGCTGCCCGCCCCGGTGAAGTTCATCTCCACCCACGTTCTCCCACACATCACCTGGCTGCTGCGCCGGGCGGTCACCCCCGACATCCGGACGGCCGAGGAGTCGGGTGGCGCGCTCGCCTGGCTCGCGACCGCGCCGGAGCTGGCCACGACCACGGGTCAGTACTTCGACGGCCGCATGCAGATCCGCTCGTCCGAGGAGTCGTACGACACCGTGCGCGCGAACGACCTGTGGAACGACAGCCTGTCGCTGACCAGCGTTCCGGCCTGACCGACTCTCGGTATCGCCCTCCACGAATGTCGGCCGTTGGGCCCGGCAACGAAACCCATGGAAAGGAACCCATCATGAAGGAATCGAGTCTCCCGGCCGACTACGTCGACGGATCGGCCGGGATGTCGCGGCGTCATGTGCTGTCGGCCGGGATGGGGCTGGCCGCGGTCGGTGCCGTGGCCGCGGTGGGAGCCAGTGTGGCCGAGGCGGCGGTAGGCGCCGACCGGGTCGATGCCGGTCGTTTCGACGATCCCTCCCGGATCATCTCGGCGGGCCCGATCACGCTGTCCGCGCGCGGCCGGCCCGCGCCTCTTGAGGTGCGGGTCACCGCGCCCGCGACCGGACGCAGACTGCCGGTCATTCTCTTCGCGCACGGCCACGGTCAGGTGAACTTCCTCAACTCGTACCTCGGCTACGGCCCGATCGTCGACTTCCTGTCGTCGCACGGTTTCGTGGTCATTCAGCCCACCTTCCTGGACGCGACGGCGCTCGGTCTGCGCGATGCCGATGACCCAGATGCGCCCCTGTACGCGCGGGCGCGGGCCGAGGACATGTCGCGGGTCCTGGACCAGCTCGACGTGATCGAGAGGGCGGTGCCGCACCTTGCCGGGCGCCTGGCCCGGGACAAGATCGCTGCGGTGGGACACTCGCTGGGCGGGCACACGGCCGCCCTGCTGCTGGGCATGCAGTACGACGATCCGTCCCAGGGCGGCCGGAAGGTGAGCCTCGCCGACCGCCGGATCAGAGCGGGTGTGGTGATCGCCGGGCCCGGCCGGGGTGGCGATGCGCTGCGTGACGGGGTGGCCGAGCTCTACCCCGCGCTGAACGCTCCGGACTTCTCCACGATGCGGACACCGGCCCTTGTCGTCGCCGGCGACAGAGACCTCTCCACCGCGTTCACCGACCTGGGCGCGAGCTGGCGAATGGACGCGTACTTCCTCGCCCCGGCTCCCAAGTCGCTGCTCACCGTGTTCGACGGAGAGCATCAGCTCGGCGGGATCTGCGGCTACGACTCCGTCCTGACAACCGACGAGAACCCGCAGCGGGTCGCCGCGGTCGGACGACTCACCTCGGCCTACCTGCGCACCGCGTTCAACCGGACGGACCCCGCCTGGCAGCAGGCGCGGGACGCGCTGACCACCGGAGCCAACGCGATCGGGCAGGTCGACTCCAAGTGATCGCGGTGATCCGGTTGGCTCGGACTCCGGCGGGGTCGACGACGACGTCGAGATCGATGAGGATGTCGTCCAGGGCGACCGGCAGGGTTCCTCATATCACGCTCTGTACTCGGCCGGCTGGTATCTGCGTCACGTCCGGGCGTTTTCCGGGCGTGGGGCATATCACTAGATAACCATTTGGCATTGCACACATCACGATTCCGCAGCCGCGGCTGTTTCGGTTTGGAACTGCCGCGAACGCGTCCGCTAGCGTCGCGGTCAACCGAACCAGACCCGGCGCGGGTTGAGGTTTCTGGCCGATCATGCGGGCTCACGCCTGCGGTGCCACGTTCGTCTTCCTCGCGCCATTCGTCGCGTGGCTCACTGGCTGCCTTGTCGAGGCGCCGATGCCCGCCCGGTGATCCGGTGCGTCGCGTGGCCGACGAACGAAAGGTGAGGCGTGAGTGCCGTATGCGCGGAAGGACTGTTCAAGGTCTTCGGCCGCCGGGCCGATGAGGCTGTTCGACGGCTTCGTGAGGGCGCGAGCCCTGCCGACGTGGTGGCCGGCGGTGCCACCCCAGCGGTGATCGATGCAGGCTTCGAGGTACGGCCGGGCGAGATCTTCGTCGTGATGGGCCTGTCCGGTTCCGGGAAGTCCACGTTGATCAGGATGCTCAACGGGCTGCTCGAGCCGACCGCGGGGAGCGTCCGCGTCGATGGCATCGACCTGTTCGGCATCGGCGCCGCCGAGCTGCGCCGGGTCCGGCAACAGAAGATCAGCATGGTCTTCCAGCACTTCGCCCTGCTCCCGCACCGAACCGTCGCCGAGAACGCCGGCTACGCCCTCGACGTTCAGGGCGTGGGCAGGATGGAGCGGCGGGCACGAGCGGCCGAGGCACTCGAACTCGTGGGGCTGAAGGGCTGGGAGGACAAGTACCCCGCCCAGCTGTCCGGCGGCATGCGGCAGCGGGTCGGTCTGGCGCGGGCCCTCGCGGCGGGCAGCGACATCATGCTGATGGACGAGGCGTTCTCCGCCCTCGACCCACTGATCCGTCGTGAGATGCAGGACCAGTTGCTGGACCTGCAGTCCGAGCTCGGCAAGACCGTCGTGTTCATCACCCACGACCTCAACGAGGCCATGCGCGTCGGCGATCGCATCGCGGTCATGCGCGACGGACGCATCGTGCAGGTCGGCACGGCGGAGGAGGTGCTGCGTGACCCGGCCAACGACTACGTCGCGCAGTTCGTCGCCGACGTCGACCGCACCCGCGTGCTCACGGCGTCCAGTGTCATGGTGCCGGCCCAGCTGGAGGTCAACGCCTCGGCCGGACCGCGCGTCGCGTTGCACGGGATGCGAGAGAAGCAGCTCAGTGCTGCGTTCGTCGTCGCCCGCGACCGCACGCTGAGGGGGATCGTGCGCGACGAGGACGTCGTGGCCGCGGTCAACCGCGGCGACGACAGCACGCTGGAGTCCATCGTCACCGAGCACATCGCGGCCGTCCGGCCCGATACGGTGCTGGCGGAGCTCTTCGCGCCGTCGGCCGAGTCGATCCTGCCGCTCGCTGTGGTCGACGACGCTGGGCGGCTCGCGGGTGTGGTGCCGCGGGTGACCCTCCTCACGGCCATGGCGAGCGTCGCGGAGACGCAAGCCGAAGTCGAGGCGGTCCGATGAGCAGCGAGACCTTCGATCCTCTGGAGCCACGTCTCGACGTCGGCGACTGGATCTCCGGCGCATTCGACTGGTTCACCGACACGTTCCAGCCGGTCCTCGATGTGGTCGATACGGTGCTCGACGGAGCGTACGACGGTGTGTACCGGGTGCTCAGCGGGCCGCCGTTCCTGTCCATGATCGTCCTGTTCGCCGCCCTGGGCTGGCTGGCGAGGTCGTGGCGGTTCGCCGTGTTCGCCGCCGCCGGCTTCTATCTGATCGCGGCGATGGACCGCTGGGACGGGGCGATGCAGACACTGTCGCTCGTGCTGGTGTCCGCGTTCATCGCGACCGCCATCGCTGTCCCGCTCGGGATCTGGTCGGCGAGGTCGGCCGCCGTGAGCAACGTCCTGCGACCGGTGCTCGACTTCATGCAGACGATGCCCGCGATGGTCTACCTGATCCCGACGCTGTTCGCCTTCGGCATCGGCGTCGTCCCGGGGATGATCTCGACGGTCGTCTTCGCCATGCCGCCCGGCGTGCGGCTCACGGAGCTGGCGATCCGGCAGGTCGACGCGGAAGTCGTCGAGGCCGGGCACGCCTTCGGATCCTCGCCCGCCCGGATCCTGCGGCAGATCCAACTGCCGCTCGCCCTGCCCACGATCATGGCCGGGATCAACCAGGTGATCATGCTGTCGCTCTCGATGGTCGTGCTCGCCGCGATGGTCGGAGCTGCCGGACTCGGCCTGGACGTGGTGTCCGCGCTGCAGCAGCTGAACGTCGGGCGGGGCGTGGAGGCCGGCCTGGCCGTCGTCGTGCTCGCCATCTACCTCGACCGCATCGTCGCGGCCCTGGCCGACCGCGCCCCCGTCGTGCGCGCGACCAAGGTCCGCTCCTGAGTCCTTCCTGCTCGTAGGTCCTCGAATCGAAATCGCAGTGGTAGTCAACGCAGAGGAGAATCATGCGCAAGTCCACGTCCGTCCTCCTGGCCGGCCTGGCCGCGAGCGGTCTGGTCCTCGCCGGATGCGGCGATGACAGCGGTGACGACAACACCGGTGCCGGATCCGGCGACGACGGCGCCGACGTCCAGACGATCGGTGACGTCGAGACCGGTCAGTGCGACCCGGCCGAGGGTGACGCCGAGATCGCCGACCTGGAGGGCACCGGCGACGACGACACCGCCATCACCATCGGCGTCTTCAGCGGCTGGGACGAGAACTACGTCGTGGCCGAGTTGGCCAAGGTGGCGTTGGAAGAACAGGGATACACCGTCGAGTTCGAGGAGCTCGAGGCCGGGCCCGCCTACACCGGCGCGGCCCAGGGCGACATCGACGTCCTCATGGACGCCTGGTTGCCCAATACCCACGCGTCCTACGTCGAGCAGTTCGGCGACGACCTCGAAGACGTCGGCTGCTGGTTCGACGAAGGCTTTCTGACGATCGCGGTCAACAGCGACTCACCCGCTCAGTCCCTGGACGAGCTCGCAGACCAAGCGGAAGCCTACGGCAGCCGGCTGGTCGGCATCGAGCCCGGCGCCGGACTGACCGCGACCACCCAGGACGAGGTCATCCCCACCTACGGCCTCGAGGACTGGGACTTCCCGACGTCGTCGTCCCCGGCGATGCTGGCCGAGCTCGACGCCGCGACGACGGCGGGGGAGAACATCGCCGTCACGCTCTGGCATCCGCATTGGGCCTACGCCGCCTACGACATCCGGGACCTGGAAGACCCCGAGGGTGCTCTTGGCGAGGCCGAGCGCCTCTACAACCTGGGCCGGCCGGGCTTCCACGAGGACTTCCCGAACGCCGCACAGCTGATCCAGAACCTCTACCTCTCCAACGACCAGCTGCTCGAGATCGAGGACATCCTGGTCGTCCAGAACAACCGGGAGGACAACGCCGGCGCCGTGGCGCAGTGGCTCGACGCCAACCCGGACTTCCTCGAGGACTGGCGGGCCGGAGCGCTGGCGTGACCCGGCCCGCCCGCCGCCGGCCGCAGTCACGGCGCGGCCGGTAGCACCGTCGTGCCGGGGTCGCGAACGTGCCGCGACCCCGGCACGACGGCCCGATCCGAGAGTGCGCGAAAGGAGATCACATGACGACGGATCCGCACCCCGTCTTCGTCTGCCTGCGTGATGCGGACCTGACTCTCGCCGATCCGGGCGAGGACATCCGCGGACGTAGGGTCGTGGACGAGGACGGCAACGCGATCGGCACCGTCGACGACCTCGGCGTCAACACCGAGGAACGACGAGTGAGATTCCTTCTCGTCGACACCGGCGGCCTGTCCGCGCTCGGTGCGCGGACGTTACTCCTTCCTATCGGTGCCGTGAACAGCGTCGGCATCGAGATCGGTGTCGGCCGGCTCCTAGGCGACGGCACTGGAACGCCTGCCTACGATCCGGAGCTGATCGGGCAGCGCAGCCATGGCGAGACCGTGCGCACCTTCAACCGGGTTCCACCGATTACCGGGCCCGGCCACATGCATCCCGGACCGGTTCGACGCCGTCGGGGCAGCGACTCCGAGTGACGGGCACGTGCGCGAAGGAGATCAGCCGTCGAAGACGGCGATGTGGCGCGCGAAGGCCTTGTCCTCCTTCGCCGGCCGGCCCCTGAGCCACTGGAGCATCTTCGTGGCGAAGAATCCGCCCGCCGCGAGCCCGGCTCCGAACAGAGGGCTGGCGAGCAGCGCGCCGGCCGCACCGAGCCCTGAGACCACGGTGAGCTCCGTGCTGTCGAGCATGGTGGTCCTGAGCCACTTCGAGTTCCGGACCTCGCGACGCGCCCGGTCCTCGGCCGCGCGGAGCTCGTCCTGGATCTCCGTCAGCGCCTGGGCCCGAGGGTCGAAGAACTCGCTGTAGTCGCGCTGTGCGACCTGGGCGATGCTGCGGCGCAACGCGGTGCGGAACGCCTCGAACTGACCGTGGCTGCGGATCGCGACGATGTCGGCCGGAGCCAGCGTGCCGATCGGCAGCGAGAGTGTCGAGAGGTCCTTGAGGATCAGGCCCTGCTGTGCGCGTTGGGCCTTCGTGACCCTGTCCGGGGAGAGAGCCGACCGGCGCAGCATCGCGCGCAGCAGGGCCAGGTCGCCCGCGTCGGTGTGCAGATCGAAGACCTGGCCGTAGTGGTCGAGCTGGGTCAGTGCGGAGACGAGGGGCTCTGCCGTGGCCTGGAAGCGCTGGTCACGGAGGTCGGAGGAGAACCATTCGGCGGGCATGGCGGTATAGGGATGGGAGAGCGGTCCGAGCGGATCGTCTGCGGCGGACTCTGTGTACAGTGCCCGGAACTCGTCCCAGCCGGTTCGCTCGGCATCTGCCAGCGCCTCGGGACGGGTCCGGTTGTTCGGTACCAGAACGACGATGTCGTCGCGCAGCAGAGGTTCCAGCGCATGGCACAGCCGGAGCAGGCGTGCGAGCTGGGTCGTGCTGGTCAGTCTGCTTCCGGGCTCCGGGAACTCGAAGGCGATCGCATCCGAGTAGAGCAAGTAGTGCTTGACCTGGTCCAGGAACGCCGACAGCGGGACACGATGTCCGCTGGTGTCGCCACGGCCGGGATCGTTGAAGTACCAGTGCAGCGAGCGCGTGGGAGCGGTGGCCTCGTCCCACTCGTCGTCGTACGGCGAGTAGGGCCGCGGGCTCGCGACGTGGTGCACACCGTGCTGGCCCGTCACCAGCGGGCGCAGCCGACCAGCACCCATCAGCGCTGGCGGCTCGAAGGCTCCCTCCCACTCCTCGAACGCTGCAGTGAGGCGCGACGTGAGCGCTCCGTTCGATGACCATGGACTGGTCGTCAGGTGTTTCGCTGCGGTGGCCAGGTCCAGGTCGCCGACGGCGTGGCAGAGGCTGTCGTACAGCGACGGCGTGACTCGGCCCATCCGGTGATTCTAGGTCGCGCCATGTGTCGATAAGGTGCAATCGGGCGTTCGCGGACTTGCTGGGCGCGAACGTTGCCCGGCGTCCTGAGGCCGGTGGGCGGCGCCTCCCCCGTGGCGCCGCTCACCATTCAGGGCTCGTTCAGTCTGGCGTCGGCGGGACGGGGACGAATCGGACGATCGGCCGGTTGGCGACCAGCCGGAGGCGGGCGGACTCACTGCCGTCGTAGCGCCACCCGACCAGAGCTCAGGACCCGACGCACGATCGGCGCGATGAGCCGGTGCCATCGCTCATAGCTGGCCAGGACCGCCGCAGCCTCGTCCGCCCCGAGATCGCGTGGGACCGCCTGGAACCGGCGCCGGCCCGTCTCGATGGTGGCGTGACCGGCGGCATGGACGTTGCGGTACCAGTCTGCTGCCCGCCCGAAGCCGCTCACGACGACGACCCCACCGGAGGCCCGGTCGGCTGTGAGTACCTCCAGCACGGTCCGCTCACCGAGCCTCCCAGCGGAAGCGGCGTACGGCGACGAGAGCGCCGAGCACTCGCCAGGCGGTGAGGACGCCGAGATGGCCCCAAGGAACACGGTCGTCGCCGGCGAGCGCGTCGATCAGTGCGTGGTTGAACGGCTGGATCGAAAAGCCGGCGGCCGAGCCGCGGGGAGGCCTGGAGTTCATCTCGTGTCGTTTCCATGACACCCATGAGATCGCCGGTGCCGCCGCTCCGGCAGGGTGCATGGTGGCGTCCAGGACCGACGGACGGAGGGTACGGCGCGTCGGCATGCGACCTTCGTCGGTATCCATCCCGCCGTAGGTACGACGGGCGCCGCGGCTCGAGCGGCCGTCGCATTGCGTGGACCGGCTGAGCGATCGACCGCGGTGGCGTTGGCGGCACCCGCGGGCCTTCGACGTGGCCCTCGCGGTGCTCTTCGTGGTGCTCGACACCGTGACCACGCTGGCCGGGTGGACGTGGTGGTCGGCCGACCCCGGCGCACTGGCGTGGACGATGCTGGGTCTGCAGGCCGTGGCGTGTTCGTCGTTGGTCGTGCGGCGCCGGGCGCCGCTCACCGTCCTGGCGGTGCTGGGCACGTTCACCCTGGTGGTGACGTTGCTGATCGCACCGGCAGGCCTGCTCGTCCCGGCCACCACGGACACCGCGGTGCACAACACCGCGCCCACCGGCACCGCCGACCCCGCGCTGGCGGCCTCCGGCTCCGGTCTCGGCATCGTCAATCTCCGCCGGAGCGTCGACCTCGTGAACAGCAGCCTCCGCGCCGGCCCCGCATCCGACGGAGGGTTCGAGCTCGTGGCAACATTGCCGGCCTACATCCCGACCTCGGGACGGCTCGCATGACGGAGGTCCAGGTGGTGATCGTCGACGACGAACCCATGGTGTGCGGGTTCCTTCGCACCATCTTGAGCACCGCCGACGGCATCGATATCGCGGCCGAGGCCCATGACGGCGCCGCCGGTGTTGACGCAGTCGTACGGGAGCGGCCGGATCTGGTCCTGATGGATCTGCGCATGCCCGGCATGGACGGGCTCACCGCCATCGAACGCATCACCGACCTGCGCGATCCGCCCGTCATCGTCGTTCTGACCACCTTCGACGCCGACGAGTACGTGCTCCGGGCGCTGCGTGCGGGGGCGACCGGCTTCCTGGTGAAGTCCACTCCGCCCGAGGACCTCATCGGCCTGGTGCGCGCCGCGGCCGAGGGCCACACCGTCCTCTCCGCCGTCGCCACCCGTCGCCTTCTCGCCGCCTCCGGCGAACGTGTCACAGCAAGACTGATTTCTCGGGTGAGTTCTGGCCCCATTTTCGGATGGGTTTGGCCCCACCTGGGGCGCGTCGACGCGTGTTGTTGGAACGAGTTTTAGCCCCACTTGTTGATCTTGTCGGGTCAGTGGACGTGGACCGGGTAGCGGCCTGTCTATGACCTCAGCGATCCGGTCCCACTGCGACGGAGGCGCTCACGGGCCTCACTCTCGGACAGTGAGGTGATGGGCTGCCCGACCACGTGCTGATACTTTGCGTCGTAGGCCCGGGTCCAGACGCCGGCCGCCCACGACCGTTCGAGCTCGTCGGCGCTGAACTCCCGGCCACGGGCATGGCAGTACGCGGCGAGGAACCGCTCGGTGTCCTCCACGGTCGCCAGCTCGTCCACGTTGACGGTCGAATACAGCGCAGCAGCGAAGCCGACGAGGACGGCTTCGCTATCAGCGGTCATGCTGTCCCAGTCGTGCACCACCAGCAACCCGTCTCCGTTCCAGCGCAGATTGCCGGCCAGCCAGTCGCAGTGGCCGATCACGGCTTCGGACTCGCTAGCTCGCAGCCGGTCACGGGCACGGCGCCCGGCATCGTCGATCCACTCCGGACCGGCCACCTCGTTGAGGTTGACGTCAGAGCCCTCGGGACACGGCCACAGTCCGTCCTCGGCGTGGTTCCAGGCCGCCCACGACGGTGCCGGGTCGAGCGTGGACACCTCCGCCGGCCCTGGAGCGAGGCTGATCAGCCGCGCGAACGCGTCAGCGAAGGCCCGAGGCGCGTGGTCCGCGCTGGGGAGCGTGGCGCCGCCGGGGACGTAGGCCTCCGCGGTCGCGACGTCCTCGCCGAACGGCTCGGCGCCGGTGAGCGGCTGAGGGCACGGATAACCGGCCTGGAACATGCGCCATTGGACATCGACGCAGGCCGCTATGCGCGCCGAGTCCGGACGCACCTTGACCACGACCTCGCGGCCGTCAACCAGCCGCAGCCCAACAACTACGGACAGGTACCCGGATCTGAAGATCTCATCCGCTGGCGGGCTGCCCAGATGCTCCACGCACCACTGAGCAAGATGAGTCGGATCGACGGCATGCCCGCTGGACGACATCTGAACATCCTCGCATGCGCTAGTGGCGTCCCGGAGCCGCGTCATGGTTGCGGTGCGCGGCGGCGGTGAACTGCAGGGTGTCGAGGAATGCTTCGATGCCGGTGGTGTGGTGGTGGCCGCGGATGGTGAGGAAGGCACGCAGCTTATCGCGGACGCCGGCGGCTGGCCTGGTGGAGGAAGCACCAGGTCAGCTCCAGGAGCTCGGCGGTGATCTCATCGCGGGTCGGCCCGAAGACGGCGTCGTCGTCGGGCAGTTCCAAGGGTGGCTGGTCGGCGGGCATGGGGCGCAGCGCCCGCCTCAGATGCTCGCGGCCTGCTAGGCGCGGGTGTGGGCGAGCCGGTAGGAGCCGGTGCCGGTCTCGATGATGTTGCCGCCGAAGGTGAGCCGGTCGACGATGGCGGCTAAGAGGCGGGGGTCGGTGAAGGTGGAGTCCAGCCGGAGAACGACTCGTTGAGGGCGATCGCGACGCTGTTCTTCTCCTCTCGTTCGGTGAGGACCTGGAAGAGCAGTTCGGCGCCGCGGCGGTCCAGTTCCATGTAGCCCAGCTCGTCGATGCAGAGCAGGTCGACCCGGCCGTTGCGGGCGATGGTCTTGGTGAGTTGCTTGTCGTCGGCGGCATCGACGAGCTCGTTGACCAGCTTGGCCGCGAGCACGTAGCGGACCCGGTGCCCGGCCAGGGCGGCCTCGGTGCCCAGTGCGATGAGCAGGTGCGACTTGCCGGTGCCGGAGTCCCCGATCAGGGAGAGCGGGAGGCCTTTGCGGACCCAGTAGCAGGTGGCCAGGGTGTGGATGACGGCGGGTTCGACATTCGGGTTGGCGTCGAAGGCGAAGTCCTTGAGCAGCTTCTGGCGGGGGAATCCGGCGCCCTTGATCCGGCGTTCGGAGCGGCGCCCGTCGCGGTCCTCGCACTCGGCCATCATCAGCTCGGCCAGGAACCCGCGGTAGGTCAGCTGTTCGCGTTCGGCGGCGTCGGCGGCCGCGGTGAACTGAGCCCGGATGGTGGGCAGGCGCAGCGACCGGCAGGCGGTGTCGATGGGCGGCGTCGGCGGCCTGCTCGGTCAGGCCTCGGTGTCGTGCGGCGGTGGCCATGGCTCATTCATCCCTCACTGATCGATGGAGGTTCCCCGCGGTCGGGTATGGCGCTACAGCTGGTAGTAGGCGGCCACCGACGGCGGCGGCCGGGTATCGGCAGGCAGTGGTGTGGTCAGGCGCCGCTGGGTCAGCGATGTGACCGGAGCCGGGGACGAGCCGGCGTCCGCCGCGGCGCCGTGATCGTCGGTTATGGCGTCTTGCTCGGCGGCCTTGCGGGCCTCGACCGCGACCGCGTCCGGGGTGAGTGCCCCGGCCCGCAGCGCGGTGGCGATCCCGGCGACGGCGTGCTCGTGGGTCATGCCGCGGTGCAGCAGCACCCCGATCAGCGCGCGGGTGCCGGCGGCCTCACCGCGTGCCCGCCGGCGGCGGCCCACCAGGCCTCGTGCACCTGGGTGAACTTCCCGGCGGCGCGGGCCTGATCCAGCGTGGTGGCGCCGGGCAGCGCGTCGGGCTTGCGGACCAGCGCCTCCAGGTAGTGGTCCAGCTCCAGGCGGGCCTGGCCGCGGCCGGTGAGCCGCCCGTGGCGGGCGGCCTCGACCCGGCCGTCGATGATGACCAGCTCCGACGCGTGCAGCAGCACCCGCACCGGCCGGCCGATCAGCCGGACCGGGACCGAGTACTGTGCCGCTGCTTACGAGGCGTCCAGATCCGCCAACAGGATCGCGTCGATAGCCGGCTTGAACGGGTCCAGCCGCGACCGACGCGGCGGCGGACGCTTCCGTGGTGCCGGCCACGCCGACGACAACGCCTCCCGAACCGTGCGGCGATGCACCCCGTACTTGCGCGCCAATGAGCGAACCGACAGGCCCTCGATCCTCGAGTCCCGCCGGATCGCCGCGAACAACTCGACCTTGCTTCGGTGCATACGCCCCCCGACGTGAGCAGCCCACATCATGCTCCAACGATCTTGATGGGGCCAGAACTCGCTGGAACCAAGTTCGTGATCGACCGGGTGGGGCCGACGCTCGTCCGAAGATGGGGCCAGGTCACACGCTAGAAGTCAACAGACCCGAGCCCGCGAACTCATCGGCACCCTGAGCGAGCGTGAGGTGGAGATCCTCGCCTGCCTGGGGGAGGGCCTGTCGAACGCCGGCATCGGCGCACGTCTCTATCTCGCCGAGGCCACCGTCAAGGGGTACGTGTCCCGGGTGCTCGAGAAGCTCGGCTGCAGCAACCGCACCCAGGCCGGTCTCATCGCGCATGACGCCGGTCTCGCTGCTGGAGGCGGCTGACCAGTACAGTCACACCATGGGCCACCCGGTGATGCCTTTCGTGGGCGGTACCCGGGAGCGTCTCGTCGCTGATCTGCTGGCCCACGTCGACGAGGTCAGGGCGACCGGACGCCCACGACTCGTGACGCTGGAGGCCGGCACCGGGTGGGGCAAGACGCGCCTGGTGCAGGAGCTCTACGCCAGGATGGCCGCTGAACGGCAGCAGGCGCCCGCGTACTGGCCGGAGTCACTGTTCGCCGGGGCCGACGACGCGCTGCCACTCGAAGGCCGGCGCAAGCGCCTCTACCCCACGGGGTTCACGCCGGCGGAGGGCGCCGTCCCGCACTGGTTCTGGTGGGGCATCACGGCGACGGCGCACCGCCACGGCACCGCCGTCCAGGCGCTGGCTCAGGACCTGATGCAGGTCGAGGCGCACAGCGCCGCGCTGGAACGGCGATGGCGGGAGCTCGCCGGGGTGCGGGACAAGGCGGTGCGGGTCCTTCGCGGTGAGGACGCGGCGGAGTTCGGCACTGTGCTGCGCGACGAGGGCGTCACACGCGCGGCCGAGGCAATCGTGGGGTCGGCTATTCCCGGCCTCGGGTTCCTCATGTGGGCCGGCGGAGTGGTGTGGCGGCAGCGACAGCGCTGGTCCGCCGATCCCGGTCCGCAGCCGGTCGACGCCCAGGGACAGAACCGGACCGATCTGGTGACCGAGCTGGCCACCAGTCTCGGCTCCTTCGCCCGGGTCGGTCTGCCCGTGATCATCGTGGTCGAGGACCTGCACGACGCCGACGCCTCGCTGGCCGACTTCTTGACGCGGGTGCTGACGGCGCCGTCGGGACCGGTCCTGGTGTTCGCCACCGCCTGGCCGGGCCTGCTGGACGGCGAGGAGGTCGCCGCGCACCGTGTGCTGGACGAAGTGCCGGCCGACCGGGTGCGCAGGATGCGGCAGCCGGCCGAACTGCCCGATCTCGAGCCTCGCGCGCTGGACGAACTGGCGGTGCATCTGCTGCCGGACGCGAGTGCCGCGGAGCGGCGGCTGCTGACCTCTCGGTTCACCGTGCCGCTCACGCTCGAAGTGGCGTGTTCGGTGCGCAGCATCCGCGAGGCCGTGGCCGTGCACGACCTGCGGGCCGAGGACGTCGACGAGTTGCCGCGCGACGTCGAGGGTCTGTACCGGGTGGTCTGGAGCCAGCTGCCCGCCGCGACGCGCGAGGCCCTGATGGTGGCGGCGCTCGCGACGCCACGAACCGCCGGACAGTTGTTCCGCGACGGCAGCTGGGACGCGGACGTGGTCGCGACGGCGCTCGCCGCCCTGCCATGGCTGGACGACCAGGTGCGGGAGATCCTGGCCGGAGCCGGGACGGACAGCACCGCCTACGCCTGGGTGCGCCGCGTCGACGATTGGTTGCGCCGCTTCCACGAGCCCGCCCAGCTCGACGTCGCCGTCGACGCGTCCGATGAGGAACTCGGGCGGCGGCGTCGCCGGGCGATCCACGAGGCACTGGCCGCGCACCTGGATCCTCGGGAGTCCGGACTGGCAGCGCCCCGGCGGCGCTGGCAGGCCCAGATGCTCGTGTCGTTGGCCGCCGAGGGCTTCGTCGGCTGGACCGAGCCGGTGTACGAATCGCTGGACCTCCTCGTGGACGAGGCACGCGAGCAGCCCGACACCGACAGCCTGCGCACCGTGGTGGCCCTGGCCCGCAGCGCACCGACGGGTGACTCCTCACCGGCGGGTCTGCGCCGCCGTCGTCATCTCGGTGAGGCCTTGCGTCAGCTCGGACGGACCGATGACGCCGTCGCCGAGCTGAGCGAGGTCGTCCGGCTCCGAGAGGCGTCCGGGGAACTCGGCGACGACTACGCGCTGGACCTCAACCAACTGGCGTTGGCGGAGTCCGGCGCCGGGCGCCAGGAACGTGCACTCGAACTCCATCGTCGCGTCGTCGACGTGCTCTCGGCGACCTATGCCTCGGACGCGCCGGAGCTGTGGGCGGCTCGCAACAACCTGGCCATCGCGGTGAACTCCGTCGGCCGGACCGCAGAGGCGATCGATCTGCTCGAGAAGCTCGTGGCCGATTCCGGGACCGGACTGGAGAACCTCGAGCTGTACCACATGGCGCGCACCAACCTGGCCGGGTGCTACCTGGCGGCGGGCGAGCTGATGCACGGCATCTTCTTCAGCCAGACGTCGGTGCACATGGCAGAGGCCACGTTCGGGTCGCACCACCCCATCACGCTGCATGCTCTCGACATGCTCGCCCAGGCGGCGTGGGCCGCCGGCGCCGCTGATCTCGCCCGCCAGGTCGCCGATCGGCACGCCAGGATTGCGGCCGACGTCCTGGGCGAGGACCACCCGAGCGCCGTCTCGGCCGCGCAGGCGGCCGCACACATCGCGGAGCACGAGCCACCGGAGCCGCCGATCACCCTGCCGCCGTGGACGCCGGCGGACCAGACGCTGCTGATCTTGGGACGGAACACCCACGGCAAGGAGATCTACACGTATCTCCGGATTCACCCGGACCGCGTAGACGCCCTTCGCGCGACTTTCGCGGGTGGCGGACTGTTCCGCCCCGGCGATTGGGGCGCCGTCGTCGCGAGCGGCTACGGCAAGCCGACGCCGCGGGACACCGCCCTCACCGGGATACCCGAGTACATGATCTACTTCACGCCGAATGACGGTGGCGAGAACGGTGCTGAGAACCACGGTCCGCGCGACACAGTCGAGGACCTGCCGCCCGATGCGTCGCCTGGTGGATCGAATTGTCGCTAGGTCACCATTCGGCATTGCGATCGTCACGATTGCGTCGCTAGGGCACTTTCGGCTTGGTGATTCCGCGAACGCCTCCGATAGCGTCGTGGACACCGAACCAGCCCGGCGCGGGTTGAGGTTGCTGGCCGATCGTGCAGGGCATACGCCTGCTGTGCCGGGGCTCGTCTCCCTCGCGCCATTCGTCGCGTGGCTCACTGGCTGCCTGTGTCGAGGGCGCCGCCGCCTGCCCGGGGATCCGGTGCGTCGCGTGGCCGACGAACGAAAGGCGAGGTCACAGGGTGGTACATGCGCACGGAACGTCCCACGGCGCCGGACACTGGGCGATGAATCGGAGAGATGCCCGAGGAACGAGCTCTCCGAACCGGGCCGGCATTCCGGTGTCGTCGAGCTCCGCGTTCCCTCGCTGACGATGTGCGACGAGTGTTTCGGGCCGTTCGACTTCCGTGCCTACGGCCACACGGAGGCCGAGTGCCGGCGCGAGATCGCGACCTGCGCCGAGTTGCTGATGCAATCGTCCGCCTCGGACCGGGCCGTGCGAGTCGGCGAAGGGGACGTGGTCGCTGCCGAGGGGGAGGCCTTCCTGCAGAAGTGGCTCGGTACGTCGAGGCAGAGCTGGGACAGGGTCGTCGTAGGGTCGCCGGGCTACACCCGCTATGTCCTGGCCATGACGGCGGCCGCAGAGCTCGGCTCGGCCGACGCCATGATCGACCTGGCTCGCAACGGGTTCGCCGAGCTGCGGCGGGTCTGGATGGCGAAGGCGGCCGCGGCAGGCAAGCCGCAGGCGCGGATGTGGTTTTCAGCGTCGGCTGCGGAGTCGGGTGATCCCCATACGGCCCTGACGTGGGTCCGGTCCGCTGCCGAGTCCGGCTGTGAGAAGGCCATGGTGATGTTCGGCCTGCTCGTCCTCGATGCGATCCGGCATCACCGCGTGGGCGAGGCCGAGGCCGAGGTGCTCTGCGCCATCGCCCAGACGCATCTGGTCGCGGCCATGCAGCACGCAGATCCCATCGCTGGCTTCGCTCTCTTCGACCTGCTCACCGAGTGTGACAAGGAGGTGCCTGACGACCTCGCCACGTGGGCGATCCGGCCGTGGCCGGCCGATCCACGGTTCGAGCGCCGTCACTTCTCCTGGTTCGACCTCCTCGCTTGAGCGCCGTCGAGTCCGGCGCCCGCGGCGGGATCGATCACGCCGTCCTGTTCGTAGACATCGGGGATGCCGTCCTGGTCGGTGTCGGCTTGCTCGGCGAGCAGGATGATCCGGTGCGCGCGGTTGCGCATCCGCAGAACGACGGCAGCCAACCCGGCCGAGATCAGCGAACCGGTGAGGACGGCGATCTTCACGTGATCGTCGCGTTCGGAGCCGGGACCGAAGGCGAGGTCGCCGATGAGCAGCGACACGGTGAACCCGATCCCGCCCAGCAGTGCCAGACCCAGGACATCCATCCACCGGAGCTCGGGGTCGAGGCGGGCTCGGGTGAACCGGCTGACCAGCCAGGTGGCACCCACGATCCCGACCGGTTTGCCGATCACGAGCCCGGCCACGATCCCGATGGCGACCGGATCGCCCCATGATGCGGTCAGGCCACCGCCTTGCCCGGTGATCGCGACGCCGGCGGACATGAAGGCGAAGATCGGCACTGCGACGCCTGCGGACAACGGGCGGAAGCGGTGCTCGAAGTGCTCTGCCAGGCCCGGGCCGGCGTCGGGCCCGCCCGCCTGCTGGCTCCGGATCACCGGAACCGCAAAGCCGAGCAGGACCCCGGCGACGGTGGCGTGCACACCGGATTCGTGCACCAGGGTCCAGGTCGCTGCCGCCAACGGGAGGAGCAACCACCAGGACCGGACCCGGCGTTGGACGAGCCAGGTGAACGCGGCCAGCGGAACCAGGGCACCGAGCAACGGAGCGACGGACAGACTCGTGGTGTAGAAGGCGGCGATGATCACGATCGCGATCAGGTCGTCGACGACCGCGAGGGTGAGCAGGAACGTCCGCAAGGCGGTCGGCAGGCACCGTCCCACCACAGCGAGCACCGCAAGGGCGAAGGCGATGTCGGTCGCGGTCGGGATCGCCCACCCGTCCAGGGCACCGCCGTCACGGAGATTGATGACGGTGAACAGGATGGCGGGCACAGCGACGCCGCCGAGCGCGGCGGCGATCGGGACGGCTGCCCGTCGCGGGGATCGCAAGTCGCCTGCCACGAACTCGCGTTTGAGCTCCAGCCCGGCGACGAAGAAGAAGATGGCGAGCAGACCGTCCGACGCCCAGGTGGCCACCGTGAGATCGAGGTGGAGGGCTGCGGGACCAACTTCATAGTCGCGCAGTGACTCGTACGTGTCCGACCACGGAGAGTTGGCCCAGACCAAGGCGATTACCGCGCCGCCCAGGAGCAGCGCGCCGCCGATGGTCTCCTTGCGCAGGATGTCGGCGATGCGGCGTGCCTCGACCCAGGAACGCCTGCCGAACAGGATGTGCGGGCTGCGGGGCTGACCGGCCATGGTGACCTCCCGGGAGGGTCGGATCGTCGACTGCCGACCAGACTTCCCGGCGCACCGAGTTCATCCTACGAGATCGGGCGAGTCCATCGGTCAGCGATGAGCTGCAAGCGCTGTCTCAGGCAGACTCTGCGCAGAACGGCGAGACCTGCATCTCTGCGCGCTCGACCACCTAGATCGACCTCTGCGGGTCGGAGCGCGCTGACGCCACCTGCTGCCATCGCGTGCCGTCAACGCCCTTGATGATGAGCCAGAGGGCGAATGCCAGCTCCCCGGGCACCGCGAGCACCACCACCGTCGCCGCGAGTACGTCCGCGGTTCCCGGCCACAGGAGGTTTCCGAAGCCCTCTGCAAGGTAGCCTATCGAGGCCGCTGCTAACAGAATTCCCAGGACTCTCGGCAAGAAGCCGGACTTGTACACCAGGTAACCGAGGAGAATGAGGTGCAGGCCGAAGAACAGGCCCCAGATCAGTGTCACGAACTCGTTCGCGTCGAAGAAGAGTGAGACCAGAGCATCGACCTGGTCCGGCTCGAAGGCTGCGAGATAACCGGCGCCGCTCACCGTGAGAAGCACGAGTGAGCTGGTGAGTAGATTGACCGCTTGGACGACTGCCTCGGCGACGCGGGAGAACGCTGCGGCCATGGCAACGGTGGCGTTGACGGGCCTGAAAAGAGTGTAGAGCAGGGCTGCCAGGACTATTTCAATCAGGAACACCACAGATTCGGCGGCCATGCCGATTCGGAACAGCGTCTCATCAGCGAGAAGATTCTCCGCCGTGGCTGTGGGGTCATCCTCCACGAGGATTCGCGACCTGCCGACAAAGAACGCGAACGGAGCGACTATGAAGATGGCGACATAGAGTGCACCCGCGGCCCGTGCGATTCGCTTGACAGGTATGTCTGGTTGAATTCCGTTGATCTTCTGCACGGTCCTTCTCCGTCCTAGGAGTCCGCTAGATGGTCGATTCACCACCACCTCGACGATCATGTGGTGACGATCGTCTTGCCCCGCGTATGCCGATCACCGACATGACGTAAGGCGTCCACCGCGTCACTCAATGGATACGTCCGGTCGATGACAGGGGTGAGCTCGCCGCTTTCGATGAGCTCTTTCAGGGCCAAGAGGTCATCCCGGCGTTGCTGAGAGAAGAAGGGACGGAGTTGCTGGCTGACGAGTGGGGAAAGGACAGCGGCTCGGATGGTGCGGCCGAACCCCATGAACCACGATCCGCCGGATCCGCCGACGATCACCAACGTTCCCTTGGGCGCCAAGACTGCCCTCAGTGTCGACAAAGGCCGGTTGCCGGCGAGGTCGAGGATGAGGTCGTAGCGATGTTCACCAGCGGCAATGTCGTCCAGGACATAGTCGATGACGTGGTCGGCTCCGATAGAGCGGACCAGTTCGACGTTCCGCGTGCTGCACACGCCCGTGACCGTCGCGCCAAGAGCCTTGGCGATCTGTACGGCGAAAGTGCCCACAGCACCGGATGCACCCACGATCAAGACGTCTTGGCCACGCTGAAGACGGCCGGCGTCGCGCAAGGCTTGGAGTGCCGTGCAGCCGGATATCGGTACTGCTGCAGCCTGCTCCGGCGTCAGGTTCGCCGGCTTCGGCGCCAACGAATGGGGCGAGACCACCACGTACTCTGCCAGTGTCCCGTTGCACCATCCGAACAGGTCGTCGCCCGAATGGAGTTGGGCGACGCCGCTACCGACCCGTTCGACCTGGCCCGCTGCTTCTTGCCCGGCGACGGTGTTCTTCGGTCGGCGTAGGCCGTATGCCGGGCGAGCGATGTAGGGCTGACCTCGAACCGTCAGCCAATCGCCGATCGCGACGCCTGCGGCGCCGGTGCGCAGCAAAACCTGGCCAGCGCCGGCAACGGGAATGGCGACGTCTTGAAGCCGCAGCACGTCTTGGGGCAGGCCGTAACCGTGCTGAACGATCGCCTTCATCTCGATCCGGCCTCCTTGGTTGTCATGGAGTAGCCATTCGGTGGCCGCCGGAAGACACTCTCATCAATCGTCGAGATTTCCAAGATCCCCGGGATGTCGAGACATGAGTGGGCGGTCCGGCCGGCGGCGGATCAGGCATTAGCGCTGGGGAGATCAGGGCTGGAGCTGGTGCATCCTGTAGAGATGTCGGCCGCCTGTGCGAATCCATCGAGGTGTACCGCACCGCGATGTTGCGCTATCCCGGATTCTCGATCTCAACCATGTCGGAGACGCCGCCGCGGTCTCGCTCGTTCTCGAGCATGACCAGCGAGACCGCTATCAAGAGTACGGCGACGAGTAGCGCGACAGCGATCCTTTGAGGCGTGGCGGTGTCGATCAACCACCTGCGCAGAGGTGAGAGGACATGGCGCTCGTACATCTTGGGAGTTCCCTTGTCGGATGCGAGGTTCTCACCACCGTAAGGCGATCTGGTGTCGATGACCAGCCCAGGTGTACGCCTATCTGGTTCAGTGCTCCCTCGCGGAGCAGGCGTCTGTACAACAGTCCGCATGGTCTTCGTTCGTCGCGCTCGCATGGAGGTGGCCGTCTGTGCGCACCAAGAGCGGGCTACCGACCATACGCCTCCTCATCAGGTGCGACGGCGCTCGAGGAGGACGGTGTCGTGCCAAGCGCCGTTGCGCTGGACGATCCTCTCGCGGATGCCGACGGTGCGGTAGCCGGCCTGGTGGTGCAGCGTGCGGCCGGACACCGATCTGCTGGTCGCCGCCGGGGCAGACCGGGCCGCGCGGCGTCGTCGTCGACGAGACCATGGCCGCCGGGTTGCGCGAGTACGAGGCGACGGCGGCCGGGTTCGCCCCGCTCAGCATGACGAGCGCCCCGGACGACCACGAGGCTTACTACCCGGGCGCGCAGACCATCACCATCCGCATCACCGGCGACGCCGGCACCGGCCTGCTCCTAGGCGCTCAACTCGTCGGGCCACGCGGCACCGAGACCGCCAAACGGGTAGACACTCATGCCACCGCGCTGTTCCACGGCATGACCGTCGACGCCTTCAGCGAGCTCGACCTGTCGTACACCCCGCCGCTCGGCTCACCCTGGGACTCCACCCAGATGGCCACCCGGGCTTGGGTCCGCGAACACGTGCTGCCGGCGCGGGTCCGCAGTTCGCAATGAGGTCGAAGCGGTGGCGCCCGTCTCGCAGTGGACCGGGACGAGAACGGTGTCAGCTGCTCGGGACGTCCCGATGTCGGAGCCCGGCCAACCCCGCCCAGGTGAATCCTGCGGCGACGAGCAGCAACACGAGCACGGGACCCGGTTCGAAGCCGGCAGCCGGGAGCTCGGGCACATGGCCGAACGGGGAGAGATCCCTGGTCCAGCCGGGGAACTGCAGGATCTGTCCCATGTAGACCACCGCGATCGCGTAGGCCGGAACCAGCCACGCCAGCGGGCTCAGCCGGGGCGCCAGGCCGATCACCGCCATGGCGAAGCCGGCGGCGACCCAGATCGCCGGTAGTTGTACGAGTCCGGCCGCGAGCATGTCGCCGAGCCAGGCTGCGTCGTCGGTGGCGACCGCGGTGGAGACGCCGAACCCGAGCCCGACCAGCACCATGATGACGGCGCTGCCGCCGAAGGCCATGGTGAGATGGCTCGCGGCCCAGCGGTTGCGGGAGACGGCGGTCGCGATGATCGGTTCGGCCCGCCCGGACGTCTCCTCGGACCGCATCCGGAGCACGGCGAGGACGGCCTGGATGGAGGCGATCATTCCAGTGAGGCTGAGCACGGTGACGAGCCAGGACTCGATGAGGGTGGCCCCGGAGATGTCGCGGACGAGGTCCTCGAAGGAGGAGATCTGGTCGAACATGTCCTGGATGCTGTCGACCAGTGAGCCGTACGTGACCGCGAGGACGAGCAGCCCGGCGGACCAGGCGATGAGGCCGGCACGTTGTAGCCGGAATGCGAGGCCGAGCGGGCTGCTCAGCGCGGCGGACGCGGTAGGCGATCCCAGACGGGCCGGTCGGAGCCCGGCGCCGACATCGCGGCGCACGCTGAGCGCGTACGCGGCGATCGCGAGCGCCACGGCCAGGACGACCATGAGCAGCAGCGGCCACCAGCGCTGATCTGCGGCGAAGGAGTGAGTGGCCTGTCCCCAATAGAGCGGCGACACCCATGACAGGCCGCTCTCGGCGACATCGCCGACCGCGCGGATGGCGTAGGCGATGCCCAGAACCGCCAGCGCCAGCCCGGACGCGCCGCGTGCGTACTCGGTGATCTGGCTGGTGACTGCCGCCACCGCGGTGAACACCAGCCCTGCGGCCACCAGCCCGGCGCTGAACAACAACGATCCACCGGCTGTGACGCCGTCGGCGCCGGATCCGGCCAGGCCGCCGGCGATGAGCAGCCCGGTCGCGACGTTGGCGCCACCGACCAGGACGAGCGCGGCGGTCAGCTGAGCATGCCGGCCCAGCACGTTCGCCCGGAGCAGCTCGGCTCGGCCGGACTCCTCCTCGGCGCGGGTGTGCCGCACCAACGACAGGATGCTCATCAGGCCGAGGAGCAACGCCATGAAGACGTACATCTGGTGGCCGGTCATCACGCCGTAGGTGTAGTCGTCTCGGCTGTAGATGCGGCCCACCATGGCGGTGACGGCCGGCAGGCTGGACAGGTCCGCGGCCGTCGCGCGGTCGGCCGCGGTCGGGTAGGTCTGCTCGAAGCTGCCCACGGTCCCGACTCCGAACAGCGTCAGAGCGCCGATCCACACCGGCAGGCGTACGCGGTCGCGGCGCAGCATGAACCTGACCATGGTCCCGGTGCCGGTCAGGGTGCTCCGGCCCCGCACGGGGGCCGTGGCTGTCGCGCGGGTCGTCGTGGCGGTGCTCATCGTGCCCTCCCGGTTCCCGCGAGCTCGTCGCCGTAGTGACGGAGCATGAGTTCCTCGAGGGTGGGCGGGTGGCTGGTGATGCTGCGAACGCCGAGGTCGCCGAGCGTGCGTATCACGGTGTCGAGGTGTTCGCCGTCGACATCGAACCTGACCCGGCCGTCTTCCTCGTGGAGGTCGTGCACACCGGCCAGTTCAGTCAGCGGGCTCGCCGGTCGCAGGGTCTCGGCCTCGATGGTGGTGCGGGTCAGGTGCCGCATCTGGGTCAGCGTGCCGGTCTGGACGACCTCGCCGCGGCGGATGATGCTGATGGTGTCGCAGAGCTTCTCCACCTGGGCGAGGATGTGGCTGGACAGCAGCACGGTTCGACCATCGGCCTTCACCTCGGCGATGAACTGCTGGAACACCGTCTCCATCAGTGGGTCGAGGCCGGCGGTCGGCTCGTCGAGGACAAAGAGTTCCACGTTGGACGCTAGGGCGGCGACGATGGCGACTTTCTGCCGGTTGCCCTTGGAGTACGTGCGGGCCTTCTTCGACGGGTCCAGATCGAATCGTTCGATCAGGTCGCGGCGGCGACCGGTGTCCAGGCCGCCGCGGAGCCGGGCCAGCAGATCGATGGCCTCGCCGCCGGTGAGGTTGGGCCACAGTTCGACGTCGCCGGGGACATAGGCGAGCCGGTGGTGCAGGTCGACGGCGTCGACCCACGGGTCGCCGCCGAGAACGACGGCGCGACCGGCGTCGGCGCGCAGCAGGCCGAGCAGGATTCGGATGGTGGTGGACTTGCCGGCGCCGTTCGGGCCGAGGAAGCCATGGACCTCGCCGGTCTCGACGGTCAGGTCGAGTCCGTCGAGCGCTGTCACGGAGCCGAAGGACTTGCGCAGTTGCTGGATCTGGATGGCAGGGGTCATCGTGCACCTCGATGCGTGAGCCCGGGCCGGTGGCCCGGGAGATGTCGTGACGGATGAAGTCGGCCCCGAGACGACGAGGCCGTGCGTCGGTGGCTAGCTCGCAGTGGAGTCTGCGTCGCCCGCCGTTGGCGGATCCGGCACGTACATGAGGTAGTCGTCCAGCATGGAACGGTCGACGAACAGGCCCTGGCTGAACAGTTCCAGCGCGGGCAGGGTGATCTCTTGCGAATAGCGGCGGAACGCCGCCGCGAAATCGTCGGGGTGGTCGTCGAGGTGCATCGTGGCCCAGAGCAACAGGCCGCCGATGTTCTGGTAGGCGAGATAGCGGGTCCGCGCCGCCGGGTCGCGGCTGGGGAGGATCACGCCCGCTGCCTCGCCCGCTGCCAGATACTCCTGGGCGTCGGCCATCATGTGCTCGACCAACTCGGCCGCGAGTGTGCCGCCGGCCTGCAGGCTGCGCAGCAGGTACCGGGCCATCGGCGCGAACTGCTCGACCTCGGCCAACTGCGCGAACAGCATCGCGGCCGTGCCCGTGGTCACGGCCTTGGTCTTCTCGGCCCGGATGACGGCAAGGACATGCTCGTCGCACGCGTGCCTGAGGCCGTCTTTGGACCCGAAGTGGTGGACGATCAGCCCCGCGGTCACACCGGCCTCCGTCGCCAGCGCCCGAAGCCCCACAGCGAACCCGTCGCGGCCGAAACGTGCGATCGCAGCGTCGCGAATCCGGTCGGCAGTCTCCATGCCGGCGGGCCGAGCCTCACGTTTCGTGCTCGTGTCGCGCATGATCCTGATTAAACAGTCGTTCAATCGGCGGCGCAAGAGATAAGGCAGAGGTGGCTACAGGCCGAGGAACTCACGACGTCAGCTGTCTTCTCGACGGGTGAGCTTCGCCGCCAGTAGTCCGCTCACTGCGCCGATGCCTGCGCCGAGTCCGATCGCGAGCCCTGCGCCGGACGCGTCGTGTGCGTCGTCCACCCCGGTCTGCATGACGATCGCGATGTAGGTTCCGCTGCCGACCGCCGTGACGACGCCGACCAGGATGCCCGTGAGGTGATGAGCGCCGAGCGGCGCGGCCCTGGTCAGCAGCACGCTGAAGAGAGCGCCGAGTCCGGCGACCAGGCCCGCCGTGAGCCACAAGGTGGTCGTCAACGACTCGAAACCCTCGGCACCGTCCGGTCCCCAGCGGGTAGCGATGGGGTCGGGTAGCCGCGGCCGGACCGCCAACACGGTCGTAGTGCCGACGAGAAGCGTTGCGGTTGTCGCGGCCATCATGGCGCTGCTGGGCCGAATGCGGGGCGAAGCATCACGGGACCGGTGGATCACGGCGTCATCTCCCTGAGTCGAGCAGGACAGAACGACGCCGACCAGGCTTCCCGGCACACCGGTCACCGAGCTTAGGGCACCGAGGTCGAGCTCGAGTCGCGGGTGGCGTTCCGGCCGCTAAGTGAGCTGGAGCCGTCGCCACGCGTCGAGCGTCGCCAGGGCGAAGGCCAGTGGGATGACAAGTGCGAGTGCGAGCTGGGCGAGAGAGACGCTCTCCGGCTCGAGCGCCCAGAGGGCCGGCGCGGCGAGCGGCAGCCACGCGCCGGTTCCGGCGACGACGGTGACCTGTGCGACGACGATGATTCCGATGGTCGTCGCGACGCCCGGGAGGAGTCCGCGGCCGAGCGTTGCGGCCCAGGCTGCGGGCATGGCGAGACCAGCCGACAGGATCGTGAGCGTCAGTTGGCGCCCGAGAGCCGCCACGGTGGCGGAGTCCACGGGTCCGAGGCGCAACAGCGCGCCGACCGTGGCGAGGAGGGCGACGAGGACTGTGGCGACTGCAGCGGCCCACAAGAGATGGATCGCCAGCTTGGCCACCGCGATGGCGGCTCGGCTCACCGGTAGTGCGAACAGGCCGGCGACGGTGCCGTCGGCGAACTCGCGGCCGATCATCCAGCTGAGCGTCACACCGAAGCCCAGGGTCGCGCCGGCCGCCGTGACCTGTGCGGCTACGCCCAGGTAGCGATCCCACCCGCTGGTGCCGGCGAGGGTTCCGAGCTGTGCCAGCACCTGCTCGTTGCCGCTCTGGGCGGCCGCGGTGAGCGAACCGGCGAGGACGCCGATGCCGGCGACGAGGAGGATCGTCGCGGACCCGATGACTCTGGACGACGAAGCCTTCACCAGCTCGACGGCGAGCGCTGCCTTCGCGCCCGTCATGACGCGTACTGCTCGTCATCGGCGTGGATCAGTGCGAAGAACTCTCGCTCGATATCGACGCCATGCGGGTCGAGAGCGCCGACGATGCGACCACGATTGACCACTGTGATGCGGCTGGCGACTCGCGCCACCTCGTCGAGGTGATGACTGGAGACGAGAACTCCGGCGCCGTCAGCACACCGTCGCAGCAGCGACTCTCGGAGGAGGACGACGCCGGCCGGGTCGAGTCCGTTCGTCGGTTCATCGAGCACCAGGACGCCAGGATCGTGGACGAGCGCTGCCGCGAGACCCAGCCGCTGCCGGTTGCCCTGAGACAGGGTGCGTGCGCGACCATCGGAGTAGCGGTCGAGGCCGAGCTCGACGATGACTCCGGTGACGGCGTCATCGATCCGCCGGCGGGGCACTCCGTGCAGTCTGGCGGCGACCGCGACATTCTCGCGTGTGGTCAGCTCGGCGTACGCCAGGGGGTGATCGACCAGGTGCCCGACGCGTGCCCACACTGTCGCGGGCGCGGACGCGACGTCATGGCCGTCGATCAATGCGATGCCCGCGGACGGGCGCAGCATTCCGAGCAGGAGCCGCATGAGTGTGGTCTTCCCGGCGCCGTTGAGGCCGACGATGGCATGGATCTCGCCCGTACCCACGTCGAGGTCTACTCCGGAGACACCGGTTCCCGGCGCGAACTCACGCACTAAGCCGCGAGCGGTCATTGGGGCGTCACCCATGACTGCCCTCCAGCGTGCTCAGCGCGACCATGACCGCGTCGGCGAGTGATCGGTCCTGCTGACCGGCCCACTCGTAGAGGGCTGCCATAAGTGCGGCCAGAATGGCGCCGGATGCCACGCGGGCTCGAAGCGGTTCTGCGCCGTCCTGGATGAGCTGCGCGCTGATGAGACGCTCGGTTGTTGCGTTGGTGCGCCAGGCTGCGGCCCGCAGGATGTCGTGCTCGGCGACGACTCGGACTCTGCGTCGAACGGTCTCGCCTTCAGGCTCGGGGAGCTGTTCCCAGGCGCTGCGGAGGCCTCCGATCGCCCGCGCGATCGGAGGCCAGTCCAGGGGCTGGGCGCCGACCGCCGCGGCGATGACGGGGTCGTAGGGATCGTCGAGAAGCAACTGTTCCTTGCTCGAGAAGTGCCGGAAGACCGTCATCTCGGTGACCCCTGCTGCCGCGGCGATCTGCGTGATGGTCGTGGCTTCGAAGCCCTGCCGTTCGAAGAGGTCGAGTGCGTGCTCGGCGATCCTCGCCCGCGTGCGGAGCCTCTTCTGGGCTGGGCGCACCGTCGTCATGACAGAAATGTTAGCGACTCACATAACGCTTCGCCATCCGCACTCAGGCATCTCCGGGTTGCGCGGATCTACGTTGTTCGGCACGGTGGAGAGACGCAGTTTGTATCAATGATGCGGATTTGGCACGGGTCGACTCGAGCCGAGGAGTGGTCAACCTTGCGAGTGGCTGTCTGCGGTCATCGTCGGCTGGACGGCTCGGTCGCGGACGACGTCGACGAGGCCCTTCGCCAGCACCTCTCCACCGTGGACCGACTCGTGGGGATCTCCAGTCTGTCCGAGGGCGCCGAGCAGATCTTCGCTCATGCGGTCCTCGACACCGGAGGACGGCTCCTCGTCGTGGTGCCGGCCGAAGGTCACCGGGATGCGCTGCCGCCCTCCTGCAGGGCCGGTTACGACTCGCTCGTCAGGCGCGCTCTCGACGTGGTGAGTCTTCGGTTCGATGCGCCGACAGCGCAGGCGCGTCTCGCCGCTGCCCGGCACATGCTCGAACGGGCTGATCAACTCGTCGCGATCTGGGACAGGCAGGCAGCCGACGTCGACGGCGGCCCGGTCGACGTCATCCGCGAGGCGATCTGGCGCCGAATCCCCGTGAAGGTCATCTGGCCGACTGGGTAGCCTCGTCCGGCCGACCGAGCGGAGCGGGGATTCGGCTCGCTCAGGGCGTGTGGTGGTCGGTCTCGGCTGCGTCGCGGAGGCGGGGGAGGGACGCCTCGATGCCATGGCGGTTGCGGGTGGGGAACCTCAGCACCCGAAGGACGGTGGCCGTCAGCGGGCCGACTCGGGTGTAGTCGAAGGTCTCGGTGACGCGGGTGGTTGCTGGGTCGAGTGGTTCGAGTTGGTAGCGCCAGCGGTGGCCGGCGAAGTGTCGCCAGGCGATCAGCCGCTCAGGCTCGTATTCGACGATGCGGTTGGTGATGCGGTAGCCGACGCCGAACAGTCGCATCCGGACGCCGAAGGTGCTGCCCCGGGTGAGCGTGGGCGGCCCTTCGATGAGGCCGCGCACGGAGCCGGATCCGTCGATGCGCGGGTGCTGTCGCGGGTCGGTGAGGATCGCGAACACGACCGATGCCGGCGCCTGGACGGCGATCGAGGCACTGACGAGCCGCCCGGTCCGCGTCGTCACGCGATCAGCTCGGCGTAGGCGACGACATTGTCGCTGTAGTCGCCGGAGCCGGTGTCGAGGTCGCCGGCGCAGGTGATGAGGCGCAGCTCCGGTCCGGCGGTGTTGGCGTAGACGGTGGCGGTCGGGAAGGCGTCCTTGGCGTACTGCTCGACCCTGGTGACCGCGAACACCGCGACGGTGCCGTCGTCCCTGGTGACGCGGATCTCGTCGCCGGTTTCGAGGTCGGCGAGGTGGCGGAAGACGCCGTCGGCGCCGTTCCAGGTGAGTTGCCCGGCCAGTACGGCGGGGCCGGACTCGCCCGGGGTGGGGCCGAGTTCGTACCAGCCGACCGGGTCGGGGCCGTCGGGTACTTCCATGGTGCCGTCGTCGGCGAGTCCGAGGTTGATGACGTCCTGGCTGATGCCCAGGGCGTCGATCTCGACGAGTGCGGGCGCGCTGGCCGGCAGCGGCTCCGCAACCGCCGGCGCTTCCGTCGCCGGCGGCGCCTCGGTGGCCGTTGGCGCCGATTCCGGCGTGGGAGACGGGCTCGCGGTCGTCGACGGCGTGGCCTTCGGGGCCGTGGCGGGCTCGTCCGGGGTTCCGCAGCCGGCGAGGACGGCGATCGTCAGCGCGGTGACCGCGGGGGCCGCAGAGAGCAGTCGCCATGGTGTCCAGTCCGCGCCGGCGGGCTCACCGCCGGCGCGGACCGGTGTCCGGGGTGTGCGTGTCACCGCGTGGCAGCCCGGCGGCGACGCAGGCCATGACCGGTCAGGCCGGCCAGGGCGGCGAGGACCACACCGGAGAAGGCCAGCACGGCGGTGCCGTTGCCGCCGTGCCCGGCGGACGAGGCGAGCGGGCCGGAGCCGGTGTCGACGCCGCCGTCAGGAATGTCGCTGATGTTCGAGCCCTCGATCATGCCGCACGACGCGGGAGCGGTGGCCTCCTGCGGAAGCGCCGGGTCGAGCTCGCTGGGGCCGGCCTCGGCGTCGTACTCGCCGTTGCCGTTGACGTCGATGCCGTGCTGGACCACGTGCAGGTTACGGACGGCTGCCGCGGTCCCGTCGGGCAGTTCGTCGGCGGTGAAGGTCCGCGTGTAGGCGACGTTGCCGTCGGCGTCGGCGACCGGCATGCGGTCGACGGCGAGGCCGGAGTCGGGCGAGGAGTCGCCCTCGGTGGTCAGCGAGATGAAGATGTCGCCGTAGGACGGCAGGCCCTCGGCGGTGCTGACGATGCCGTCGCCGTCGGCGTCCGCGTCGCCTGTCGGGCAGACGAAGTCCTGCTGGCGGTCGCTGGCGCCGTGGATGTGCTGGGCGTGTGGCTGGTTCGGAACCAGCCCGGTGGCTTCGATGTTCACCGTCAGGTCGCCGTTCTCGGCCAGCGTGATGACCGCCGACCCGCCGGCGCCGCTGTCGTTGAGGGCGCCGAGGGTGATGCTGTAGTCGCCGGGCTCGCCTTCGCTGGTGTCGCCTGCCGCGGCCACGTGCTCGCCGTGGGCGAGCGCGGGTGCTGCCGCGCCGAGCGATAGCGCCAGGGCTGCAGGTGCCGCCAGCCAGATATGGACACGTCGCATGACGTTGCCTCCATGGTTGTCCGTCCCTATCGACGGGGCTAAGAGGCATTCGGTGCCAGGACGGGTGCGGATTGGCTCTATGGCGGGACTTCTTGCTGCCGGGGGCGAGGCCGGTCCTTCATCGACAGCGACTCCCCTGGTCCCCCGGCGGCTCCGGATCCAGACCGGTTAGCGTGGAGGACGATTTCGTGGGCGACCGATAGGGAAGGTGGGGTCCGAGATGCGGGCGGCGGACGGGTCGGCGAGTGATGCCGATTACGGCGAGTTCGGTCCCGGCTACCGCACCCACCGGAGGCCCGAGCCCGAGTTCGCCTCCGCCATCTCCGCAGCTCTCGGCGACGCCCAGACGGTCGTGAACGTGGGCGCCGGCGCGGGGTCGTACGAGCCACCCGATCGTGATGTCACCGCCGTCGAGCCGTCGGCCGCGTTGCGTGCGGAGCGCCCCGCAGCGCTGGCCGAGGCGATCGATGCGACCGCGGAGGAGTTGCCGTTCGCAGACGACACCTTCGGTGCGGCCATGGCGACGTTCGCGGTGCACCAGTGGCGCCACCTCGAGCTCGGCCTGGCCCAGCTGCGTCGGGTGACCCGTGGCCCCGTCGTGATCCTCACCTGCGATCCGGCGATGCTGCACCGGTTCTGGCTGACCGAGTACGCGCCCGAGGTCGTCGATGCCGAGGCGCGCCGGTACCCGGCCATCGACCGGATCCGGGCAGCGCTGGGCGGGACTACCGAGGTCCACGGGCTGCCGATCCCGCTGCGCTGCGTCGACGGGTTCAACGAGGCCTACTACGGGCGGCCGGAGATGCTTCTCGACCCCGATGCCCGCCGGGCCAACTCGGCCTGGGGCCTCGTCGGTGCTGACGTCCACATGCGGTTCGTGGTGTCCCTGACCCGCGATCTGGCCGACGGCACCTGGGACGACGCACACCGGGCGCTGCGGAAAGCATCACACTTCGACGGCTCCCTGGTGCTCGTCGTCTCACGCCCGCATGGCCTCGAGCAGTAGTCGGCCGAGCTCGTCGCCGGGTTCACCGATCCGGCCCGGGCCTTCTTCATCTGAAGGTGCTGGTGCGGCGCCGCGCGACCGAGCGCGATCCGGTCCACTTGTGCAGCCCTACCACGGCCGCGGCGAGTGTGGCGATGAGGAGAATCCGCATCCAGGTGTCCGCGCCGATCGGCTCGGTGCCGAACACGGCGTTCATGGCGGGCAGGTAGGTCAGGGCCAGCTGGGCCAGCGCCTGGACGGCCACCCCGACGATGATCCACGGGTTCGTGAATAGCCCGATCCGCCACGCCGACCGGACCGGGGAGCGGCAGCTGAACAGGTAGAACGCAGCGACGACGACGAAGAGGTTCAGCGCCGCGGTGCGGGCCTCGGCGAGTCCCGCGCCCGCGGAGACCTCCCACTCGAACAGCCACCACGACCCTCCGACCAGCAGGGTCGAGACGAGGAGGATCCGCGTGGCCAGGCTGGTGGTGAGCAGCGGCTGATCCGGGTCGCGAGGCGGACGGGTCATGATGCCCGCCTCCTTCGGCTCGAAGGCGAGGGTGAGGCCCAGGGCGACCGCCGTCGTCATGTTGATCCAAAGGATCTGCGTGGGCAGGATCGGCAGCGCGGTGCCGAACGCGATCGCGGCGAGGATGACGAGCCCTTCGCCGATGTTGGTCGGCAGCGTCCAGACGATGAACTTGGTGAGGTTGTCGAAGACGCCGCGGCCCTCCTCGACGGCGGCCTCGATGGTGGCGAAGTCGTCGTCGGTGAGCACCATGTCGGAGGCGTCCTTGGCCACCTCGGTGCCGCCGGCGCCCATGGCGACGCCGATGTCGGCCTGCTGCAGGGCGGGCGCGTCGTTGACGCCGTCGCCGGTCATGGCGACGACGTGGCGGCGGCTCTGCAGTGCCTCGACCAGGCGAAGCTTCTGCTCCGGCGACACCCGCGCGAACACGCGGGCCCCGTCGACGGCATCGCCGAACCGCTCGGGCGGGAGGGCGTCGAGGTCGGCGCCGGTGACCACCGTCCCGGCCGGTGCGTCGTCGTCGAGCAACCCGGTCCGGTGGGCGATCGCCGCCGCCGTGGCGGCGTGGTCCCCGGTGATCATCTTCACCGAGATGCCCGCGGTCCGGCAGGCCCGGACGGCGTCCGCCGCAGCCTCGCGGGGCGGGTCGTGCATCGCCTGCAGCCCCGTGAACACCAGCCGGCCGGCCAGCCCGCCCGGACTGAGCTCGTCATTCCCGCCGACGACGCTCATGGCGGTCGCGAGCACGCGCAGGCCGCGATCGGCTAGACCGGCTGCGGCAGCGTGGGCGCGGCCGGAGTCAAGGGGGACAGGGTCGCCGGCCGCGTCGAGCTGGGCGTGGCAGAGGTCGAGCAGCCGCTCGACCGAGCCCTTCGCGAGGACGATGCGACGGCCGGTCGCGGCCTCGTCGTGCAGGGTGGCCATGTACTGCAGTTCGGAGCTGAACGGCAGGGTGGCCCGACGGGGATAGCCGGCGGCTACCGACGAGGCGTCGAACCCGGCCTTGGCCGCGGCGACGACCATGGCCGCCTCGGTCGGGTCGCCGACCACGACCCACCGCTCGCCGTCGCGGTGGATGGAGGCGTCGGTGCACGCGGCGCCGGCGAGCAGCGACCACCGCAGGGCCGCACCGCTGACACCGTCGTCGATGGTCACCGGCCGGTCGGCCGCGTCGACGAGCGAGCCGGACGGCTGGTACCCGGACCCGGTGACCTCGTACTCGCCGCCCGGGGTCCAGATAGCGCGGACGGTCATCTCGTTGCGGGTCAGCGTGCCGGTCTTGTCCGTGCAGATGACCGTCGTGCTGCCGAGGGTCTCGACGGCGGGCAGCCGGCGGATCACCGCGCGCCGGCGGGCCATCCGCGACACGCCGATCGCCAGCGTGATCGTCACCGCGGCCGGCAGTCCCTCGGGGATGGCGCCGACGGCGAGGGCGATGGCGGCTGTGAAGGTCTCGGCGGCCCCCTGGCCGCGGAGCAGCCCGACACCGAACGTCACCACCGCGAGGGCCAGGATCGCCACTGTCAGCACCCGGCTGAACGAGGTCAGCTTCGCCGTCAGCGGCGTCGCCAGCGTCTCGGCCGCCTCGACCAGTCGGTGGATGGCGCCGAGCTCCGTCGCCGCCCCGGTGGCCACGACCACGCCGGCGCCGCTACCGGCGGTGACCAGGGTGCCCGAGTAGGCCAGGTTGCGCCGGTCCGCCACCGGTGTCGCGGCGGTCAGGACCGCGGCCTCGTCCTTGTCCACGGGCACGGATTCGCCGGTCAGGGCGGACTCGTCGACGCTCAGCCGGCTCGACCGGACGAGGCGCAGGTCGGCGGGGACCTTGTCGCCGGCCTCGAGCACGACGAGGTCGCCGGGCACGACCTCCTCGGACGGGACCACCTGCGCCCTGCCGTCGCGGACCAATCGCGCCCGGGTGCGCACCATGGCCTGCAGGCCTTCGAGGGCGCCCTCCGCCCGGGACTCCTGGACGAAGCCCACTACCGCGTTCAGCGTGACGACGCCGACGATGACGCCGCAGTCGACGTACTCGCCCAGCAGGCCCGTGACCAGCGCGGCGGCCAGCAGGACGTAGACGAGTGGATGGTGCAGCTGGCGCAGCAGCCGGACCATGGCACCGATCCGCCGCGCGGGCGGCAGCGCGTTGGGGCCGTAGTGTTCCAGCCGCCGCCGGGCCTCGGCCGTGGTGAGCCCGGCGTCGGTGTTCGTACCCAGCCCGAGGGCGACCTCGCCGGCGGGCTGCCCGTGGCCGTCGCGGACCAGGCTCACCGGTCCGCGCCCGTCCGCCGCTTCCCATGCACAACGGCGTCGCGGAGGTCGTGCAGCACCGCGCCGTACCACTGGGCCTCGGCCGGGTCGAACCGCCAGTTCGCGACGGGCTCGCGCATGGCGTCGTCGAGGTGACTGGACTTGACCAGCGCGACCTCGGCGGCCAGCGTCGTCCGCCGGTGCCGCAGCCAGTCCGCGAACCGCGTGCTGCCGAGCCACGCGCCGTCGTGCGGGACGAGGGACAGCTCGCTGAGCAGGGCGCCGAAGTGGCGGGCCCGCTCATCGGTGACGACCGAGCGGGGGTCGTCGCGGGCGGAGAGGTCGTCCCAGACCAGCTCGTCGAAGCGGAAGCGTTCGGGACCCGCGATCTCGACGACGCCGTTGGCCGGCGGTTCCACCGCGACGCGCCCGAGCATCGCGGCGACGTCGTCGGCGGCGACGGGCTGCACGAGCACCGGCGCGAGCCGCACCGCGTCGCCGTCGGTGGCGGCGTCGGCGATGCGCATGAGGAACTCGAAGAACTGGGTCGCCCGCGTGACGGTGAAAGGGATCGGCGAGCTCATGACCAGGTTCTCCTGCACCAGCTTGGCGCGGAAGTAGCCGATGTCGGGGAGCCGCTCGGCGCCGACGACCGACAGCGCGACGTGGTGGCGCACCCCCGCCTCGGACTCCGCCGTGAGCAGGTTCCGCGTGGACGTCTCGAAGAAGTGCAGCGCGGCCTCGTGCTCCAGCGACGGCGAGTCGGCGACGTCGACCACGACCGTCGCGCCGGTCAGCGCGTCGGCCAGGCCGGCGCCCGTGACGGCGTCGACCCCGGTCCGCCGCGACGCCGCCACGGCCTCGTGGCCGTGCTGCCGCAGCAGGGCGACGACGGAGGAGCCGACCAGCCCGGTGCCGCCGATCACGACGATCTTCACGTCGTCACCGCGTCCAAGGCCTCGAGGATCGTCGCCGCCACGGCCTCGGGTTCGGAGACGCTGAGCGCGTGCGACGCCCCGCGCAGCTCGCGGATCACCTTGGCACCGGCCCGCTCGGCCATGAACCGGTGCAGGTCGACGGGGATGTTGAGGTCCTGGTCGCTGAAGACGAACCACGACGGGATCGTCTGCCAGGCCGGCGTGTCCGTCGGCAGTCCCTCGGTGAGCGCCGTGTCGGTGACCGGGCGCTGGGTGGCGGCCATGACGGCGGCCTGGGCGGGGGAGACGTCGGCGGCGAACTGGTGGTGGAAGACGTCCGGCCGGATGGCGAGGTCGTTGCCGCCGGTCGACACGGGATGGGCGGCGAGCGCGTCGCCCAGCGTGCTGCCGGGGAACTTCGTCGACAGCCCGAAGGCGGTCTCGCCGTGGTCGGGCGCGAACGCGCAGACGTAGACGAGGGCGGCGACGGCGGCGCTGCCGGCGGCGGCCTCGGTGATCACCATGCCGCCGTAGGAGTGGGCCGCGAGCACCACGGGGCCGTCGATCGCGGCGATGACGTCGCGGACGTAGGCGGCGTCGCCGGACAGGCTCCGCAACGGGTTGGCTGCCGCGACGACGTCGAGGTCGCGCTCGCGTAACCTCTCGACGACGCCGGACCAGCTCGCGGACTCGGCGAACGCGCCGTGGACGAGAACGACGGTCGGTCTCTGCTCGGACATCGGACTTCCCCTTCTCTGGTGACGATCACCCGGTATGACCGGTTGGGCGCGCCGGTTGTGACAGCCCTATGTCCCTCGCAGCGCCGACCGGGCGAGCAGGGTCTCGAGGACGGCGAGGTCGCCGGTCCGGGCCGCCGCGAGAAACGCCTCGACCAGGCGCCGCCGGGCCGCCGCGTCGACCGGTTCCCGGCGATCCGAAGCGAGGCCCAGACGTGCCCGTCGCGCGAGCTGGCGGGTGTGGGCGACCTGTAGCCGGAGTAGCTCGGCGATCCGTCGGTACGGGTAGTCGAACCCCTCGCGCAGCAGGTACGTGGCACGCTCGACCGGCGTGAGCCGCTCCATGAGCAGGGTGATGACGGCCTCGACGGCGTCGCGGCGCTCGGCCTCGACCTGGGGGCCGGCGCCGCCCTCGACCGCCTCCACGAACCGGCCGGCCACCGGGGCCTCATGGCGCCGGCGGGCGCAGCGCGCGGCGTTCAGCGCGAGCCGCGTGGTCGTCGTGGCGAGGAAAGCGGCCGGGTCGAGGACGACCGACCGGTCGGTGCGCTGCCACCGCAGCCAGGCGTCCTGCACGATGTCCTCGGCGTCGCCGGGGTCCTGGAGAATCCGGAAGGCGATCGCGAGGAGCCGGGGCCGGGCGCCGGCGAAGACCGACGTGGCGTGGTCGAGCGGCGGGTCCGACAGTCGCGTGCTCATGCCGGCAGCCTCGCGTCAGGGGGAGCGGCGTCGCGCCCTTGAGAGTGCGTGGCCGTTGCCGTGGCCACGCGGCCACGTGCATTGTCAGGCGACGGGGCGTTCCAGCGCGCTCCGCAGCTGCCGGCGGCTGGTCACGTCCAGCTTCGCGAACACCTTGCGCAGGTGCCACTCGACGGTGTGCCGGCTGAGGTAGAGCTCGGCGCCGATCTCGGGGTTGGTGCGTCCGTCCGCGGCGAGGCGGGCGATGTGCAGCTCTTGGGCGGTGAGCTCCTTGCGGGTGTCGGCCCGCCGTCGGCGCACCGTCTCGCCGGTGGCGGCCAGCTCGCGGCGGGCCCGCTCGGCGAACGCGTCGACGCCCATCGCCGTCAGCGCGTCGTGGGCGTCGCGCAACTGGGTCCGCGCGTCGGAGCGGCGGCCGGCGCGACGCAGCCACTCGCCGTAGAGCAGCCGGGTCCGCGCCTGCTCGACGCCGACCCCGGCTTGGCCCAGACGGTCGATCGCCTCGCGGAAGAGGTCGTCGGCCGGGCCGGCGTCGTGGAGCTGAGCGGCGGAGCGTGCGGCGATGCCCAGCGCCCAGTCGGTGCCGCTGGCCGCGGCGATCTCGGCGAGCAGCCCGGCCGCGGCGGCCGCGGTGGAGTGCTCGCCGCACCGCGTGGCCGCCTCGACCAGTTCGGCCAGCGTCCAGCCACCGGGCTGGCTCCCGACCGGGAGGAACACCGGGCGCCCGTCATCGTTGCCGGGAGGGAAGAGGAACTCCCGGCAGTGCGCGAGCGCGGCCGGGTAGTCGCCATTGCCGTTGCGGATCACCGCGTTCGCCCACGACGTCAGCACGACGACCAAGCCCTCGCCGCGTGCGGTGGCGTCCGTCTTCGCGGCGGTGATCAGCTCCTCCGCCCCGGTGTCCCCGCGGTACGCCGCCAGGCCGATGGCGCCGTACGGGTGCAGCGTCGTCCCGGCCACTTCGGCCAGCGCGTTCGCCTCGTCGAGTAGCGCGCCCGCGGTGGCGAGGTCGCCACGGAACAAGCGCGGATAGACCACGCTGTTCAGGGCGAACTGGAGCGCGTTCAGGGCACCGGCCTCGCGGGTGTACTCGAGGTGCCGCTCCGCGATCGCGGTCCAGCCGGGCAGGTCCCATCGGTCGCACGCCATCGAGCCGGCGAGCACCAGGAAGCGGAGTCCCTCCTCGAGGGGGAGGTGCTCTTCCAGGTACGCCTCGGTGACGTCGCGCATCAGCCTCGTGGAGGCGGCGTAGCCGTCGACCTGGAGCACCGCCATGCACTGCAGCAGCTGGTCGCTGCGGCGTGGGCGGAGCGGGACGGGAGCGCTCAGTGCCGCGTGGGCGACCTCCACCGCCCCCGCCTCGCCGATGCGCCGCGCGGCGAACAGGGTGGCCTCGAGCGCGGTCACGTACGTGTCGAGTGCGAGCTCGAGATCGAGCGGCTCCAGCCGGCGGGCGGCGGCCAGCAACAGCGGCAGCGCCTCGTCGCCGCGGTTCGAGGCGAACGCGATCTGCGCCCGGAGCACCTCGGCGCGGGCGCGTTGCAGCTCGGTCAGCGATCGGTGGTCGAGCAGGCCGAGCAGCTGCAGAGCGTCGTCGAACGCCCCCGCGTGCAGCATGGTCTGGGCCGCCTTGAGCTCGCGTTCGACTCGGCTGACGCCGTCGGGGGTCAGCCTGGCCGCCCGCGCGAGGAAGGCAGCCCCGGCCGCGAGGCCGCCGTGTGCGAGCGCGCGGTCGGCGGAGCGCTCCAGCTCCGCGGCCACGGCCTCGTCCGGTCCGGAGGCGGCGTGCGCGCGGTGCCAGGCCCGCCGGTCCGGGTCGCGGTCCGGGTCGGTGGCCTCGGCGAGCGCACGGTGGGCCGCCTGCCGGTCCCGTAGCGCGGCGGAGCGGTAGACGGCGGAACGCACGAGCGGGTGCCGGAATCGCACGGTGTCCCACACGTCGATCAGGTCCGCGGCCTCGGCCGGGGTGGCCGCGTCCTCCCCGAGTCCCAGCCGCTCGGCCGCGCGCCAGAGCAGGCCGACGTCGCCCAGTGGCTCGGCCGCCGCGATCAGCAGGAGACGCCGGGTCTCCGCGGGCAGCGGCTCGAGCCGGCGGCGGAACCGCTCCTCCAAGCGACCCGCGACGGTTCCGGCCGCCGTCTGGTCGGGCCCGAACGTCAGCTCCGCCGATGACAGCCAACGCGGCAGCTCCAGCAGCGCCAGCGGGTTGCCCCGCGTCTCGGCGAGGATCCGGTCGCGCACCCGGACGTCCAACGGTGTCGTGACCACCGACTCCAGCACGGCGACGGCGTCGGCCTGCTTCAGCCCGTGCACCATGAGCCGCGGCAGGCCCGCCCAGGCCTGCTCGTCCTCACGCGCGCGGGCCGCGAACACCATGACGACGGACTCCGCGGCCAGCCGGCGCGCGACGAACGTGAGGATCTGGGCAGACGCCTGGTCGAGCCACTGCGCGTCGTCGATCACACAGATCAGGGGCTGGTCACCCGCATGCTCGGAGAGCAGGGTCAGCACTCCGAGCCCGATGACGAACCGGTCGGGCGGCTTGCCGGCCCGCATGCCGAACGCCGTCCCCAGCGCCTCGGCCTGCGGCGCCGGCAGCCCGTCCAGCCCGTCGAGCAGCGGGTTGCACAGCTGGTGCAGGCCCGCGAAGGCGAGCTCCATCTCCGACTCGACGCCGGCGGCACGGAGCACGCGGCAGCCGGTCGCAGCGTCGACGAGGTAGTCGAGCAGCGCCGTCTTGCCGATGCCCGCCTCGCCCTGCACCGCGAGCACGGCGCTCTGACCCGATCGAGCCGCCCGGATCAGCTCGAGCAGGACGTCGCACTCCGTGTCCCGCCCGCGGAGCAACCGTGGAGGGCGTGCCCCGAGTTGCACGACGGCCTCCCAGCGGTCGGATGGTGCCGCCGAACGCGTCCGGGCGTCCGGCCGGCGCCGATCACCCAGCCTGGCACTCGTGGTTCCCTCCGGACAAGACCCCTAGCCAGCTCCGGCAGCGGCCGCCGTCCGGCTCAGCCAGTCCGCGTACCGGGTCTCGCCGAGGACCGCGCCGTCGCCGGGCACGATCGACCGCTCGTCGAGCTCGGTGCCGAAGTAGCGGGCGTGCGGATCGGCGACCACCCTGCGCGGATCGTGCCGGGCGGCCAGGCCGTCGCGGACGAAGTCGTCGAACCGGAATCGCTCGGGCCCGCCGATCTCGACGATCCCGTTCAGCGGTGCCCCGGCCGCCGTCCGGCCCACCATCGAGGCGGTGTCGGCGGCGGCGATCGGCTGGAAGAGCACGTGCGGCAGCCGGACCGTGTCGCCGTCGGTGGCGGTGTCGACGATGGCCTTCACGAACTCGAAGAACTGGGTGGAGCGGACGATCGAGTAGGGGATCGGGCCGGCCTGGATCAGCTTCTCCTGGGCGACCTTCGCCCGCAGGTAGCCGCCGTCGGGCAGCCGGTCGGCCCCGACGATCGAGAGCGCGACGTGGTGGCCCACCTGCGCGGTCGCCTCGGCGGCGAGCAGGTTCCGAGTGGACGTCTCGAAGAACCGCAGCACCGCCTCGTCCTCGAACGACGGGGAGTTGGACACATCGACGACGACGTCCGCGCCGGCCATCACCTCGGCCAGGCCCTCACCGGTGAGGATGTCGACGCCGGTGTCCAGCGACGCCGGGACGGCCTCGTGCCCGTGTTCGCGGAGCCGGTTGACGACGGTGGACCCGATCAGCCCGCTGCCGCCGATGACGACGATCTTCATCATGCACCTCCGAGTGCTGCCGGCGGCGCCGATCGCCGTCCGGTCACCACCTCGGACCGGACGGCGCGCTCCGATTGTGACAGCGCTGAGCTGCTGTCACGTTTCGTGCCGCTGCCCGGTCTAGGGAGCATGACAACCACATTTCTCGTGACCGGCGGCACCGGGCGGCTGGGCTCTCTCGTGGTCGACCGGCTCCGGCAGGCCGGGCACGACGTTCGGGTCACCAGCCGGCGGTCCGGGCCGGGCCTGCGCACCGTGGACTGGAAGACCGGCGTCGGGCTCGTGGCCGCGCTCGACGGCGTGGAGGTGGTGGTCCACACAGCAACCTCGCACCGCAACGTCGATATGGAGCGCGCGCTCGCCGAGGCCGCCGCCGACGCGGACGTGTCGCACCTGCTGTTCATCTCGGTCGTCGGCATCGACCGGATACCGATCAAGTACTACCGGCTCCAGGTGGCCGCCGAGCGGATCATCGAGCAGTCGGGCGTCCCGTACACGATCCAGCGGGCCACACAATTCCACGACTACGTCCGCTCGGTCTTCGACTCGCTCGCGCGGCTCCCGGTGATGCTCGTACCAGACGTGAGCTTCCAGTCGGTGGACCACGCCGACGTGGCCGAGCGGCTCGCCGCCCTCGCGCTGGCACCGCCCGCCGGCCGGGTGGCCGACATGGGCGGGCCGGAGATCATGAAGGCCACCGACATGGCCCGGATGTACTTGCGCTCGACGGGGCGCCATCGCGCCGTCGTGCCATTCCGGGCGCCCGGACGGGCCTTCGGCGGCCTGCGCGCCGGCTACCACCTGGCACCCGAGCACGCCGACGGCCGGATCACCTTCGCCGACTACCTCGCCGCGCGCTCGGACGACCAGGGCGCCCCGGACCGGAGCCGATCATGAGGGCGTGGACCCGCGCGCTGGTCATCGTGCTCGGCCTGCTCACCGCCACGCTCGGCGTCTGGGCAGGTTTCGCGCCCCGGTCCTTCTACGACGACGGGCCCATCCCGCTGATCGACACCGGCTGGGTGGCGGCGCTGCCGCCGTACAACGAGCACCTGGTGCGCGACTACGGCTTCATGAACCTCGGGATGACGGTGATCTTCGTGGTCGCCGCGACCCGGCTGACACCGGTGCTGGTGCGCACCGCCACGGCAGCGCTGTTCGTGTTCGGCCTGCCGCACACAGTGTTCCACAGCCGGCACCTGGACCACATGAGCGGCGCCGACGCCGTGACCCTGATCGTCACCACCTCGGCACTGACGGTGGTCCTGCCCGCTGTCGTGTTCGCGATGGCGGGCGCGCTCGACCGGGCGGAGTCCGACCGGCCGGCTCGCCGGTTGTCGTCAGGGCGCAGGTGACGGCGTAGCAGGGTTCTCGCGGTCGCGGAGGTGGCGTTCGAGTTCGCCGAGGATCCTGAACGAGACCTCATGTGGCAGCAGTGGCGCTACTTCGAGGCCGGCCTGGCCCAGTTGCGCCGGGTGACCCGCAGCCCCGTCGTGATCCCCACCTGCGACCAGGCGCTGTTTCACCGGTTCTGGCTCGCTGAGTACGCACCCGAGGTCCCGCTGCGCTTCGATGGTTCAACGAGGCCTACTGAGGTTGGCCGGAGATGCTCCTCGACCCCGGTGCCCGCCGGGCCAACTCGGCCTGGGGCTCGTCGGTGGCGACGTCCATATGCGGCTCGTGGTGTCCCCGACCCTCGATCTTGCTGACGGCACCTGGGACGACGCACACCGGACGCTGGGGGAGGCGTCACACTTCGACGGCTCCGTGATCCTCGCTCCCGAGGTCAGCGAGGCAGTGGCATGCACGCGAGCTCTGGCGGCATCGGGATCAACTGCCACGATCGGGTTCCCCTCCTCGCGAGTGTGACCCACATTATGCCGATCCGGCTCACACGATCTTCGGGAACGCGATGAGGAAGCCCACACCCACGAGGAGCAAGGCCATCGCGCCACCGATGACCACCCAGGTCAGGCTCGCTGAGCGCAGTCGCTGCGATACCGCGGTGAAGAACAGCACCAGCGCGAACAGCACCGTCAGCAGCGTGTAGTTGTCGCCGCGTTGGTTGTTCTCCAGGGCTTCGGCGAAGAGCGCGTCGGCGCGTGCATCTGCCGCCGCTGCTTCGGCCGCTCCCGGTGGTTGGTATTCGGGGAGCGCGAAGGGGCTCTTGGGCGCGTCGGGGTTCGCGAGGGGCGACATCGCCGTCCAGGCGTCGAACGCGACTGCGAAGTGATCGGTGAAGCGGGTCTGCACGAACTGGCGTAACGCCTCGTCGCCGGCGGCGACCGCCTGGACGTACACGCTGAACACGTCGAGGTCGAAGCCACGCGCGGCATCGGCCTCGGCAGCGTCACGGGAGGCCTCGATCCGTGCGGTCGACGCCCGGGAGAAGGCGATCGACATCTCGCCGCCCCATTTGCTGGCCTCGAATCCGCTCCACGCGGTGAGCACCGCCGTCACGGAGAGGACGACGACGGCGACCAGTTCGCGAAGCTCCGTGCGGCCAGCCTGGTGAACCCGGTCATCGTCGTCCGGCATCGTCGACCTCCAGGGTCTCGCCCGCGGCTGAGCACGCGGGCCCACCCTGCGTCATCCGCGCCCCGGGCAGATCACCCCGCAGGGGTGACTCGCCCGCACGCGAGACCCCAGTCCCCAGCCCCGGGGGTAACCCCCCTGACCACCGGGACCGGGGACGTTCGTGTTCGCAGTGGCTGCGAAATCGGACGGAGGCGGGCGCGTGGAGGCGCCACGGCTCCGTGCTCGAGGAGAGGCGAGTGCGGCGGATCAGCGCCCGAGGTTCGTCCGGGCCTCCGAGGTCATGCCGTCTGTGGTGCCATCCGGCGGCGGCCGTCGGTGAGTGCAGCCCGAGCCGCCTCGGCCTGATCGCTACGGTCGTCGCTTCCGGTGTCCTCGACGATGCACACCAGTTCCGCCGCGTGGCGGGTGTCGTGAAGGGTCCATTCCTTGGTGAGCACGGTGAGGGCGTCGGCCACGTAGGGCTCGGGGTCGTCAGCAGCTCCATCGCGCGACGGCGACCAGGCGATGGTCAGTTCCACGCAGCTGGGGTCGCGCCAGCCGAGGTCCACGGTGATCTCCCTCGATGAGGCCGACAACCCCAGGTGCACGCCGAAGGCGGCGAGAATCTCGAGGCGAGTGGCGGCACGCTCACCGACGACTCGGGAGTCCGTCCAGGCCTGAACCTTCGCCATTGCGTCCTCGGGGTGGACCACAAAGTCGGGTCGCGGGTGGTTCGTCATCGAGTTGCCTTTCCAAGGGCCGAATCGCGAGCAGGGTGGATTTCCAGGACGTCGTCGAGCCCGGCTCGGTGCAGGAGACCCACCATGGCCTGGTCCGGCTGCGTGAGTGTTAGCCGGACCCCGCGGGCCGTGCAGCGCCGCTTGGCCCACAGGAGCGCGGCGATGGTCGGGGAGGAGAGCCTGGTCAGTCCGGACACGTCGACCACCAGCGCGGATGGGCCGTCTGCCAGCATCTCCTCCAGGCGCCAGCGCAGGTCGTGGATGCCTTCACGCAAGGTCTGATCCGACAGGAGCACCACGGCTGAGGCATCGCGCGTGTAGAACAGTGGTCGCCGGGCACGCCTTCGGCGCGGACGTGGCGTGTGAGCACTCTGGTGCATGGGCCCAGGTTGCACGGGCCAGGTGGAGGTGCCCCGACGGTCACTTTGCAGTTCCATGACAATGCGGACCGTGGATGTCGACGCGGGCGTGCGGTCGGGGGGTCGGTGAGACGATGCCGGGTGTGTCGAGGCGGGTGCTGGTGCTGGAGGACGACTACGGCCTGCGCACCTCGCTGCGGCTGGTGCTGGAGCAGGACGGGTACACCGTCGTCGAGGCCGCCGAGGCGGTGACCGCGTTGGCCCTCGTCCGCTCCGAGCGGGTGGATGTGATGCTGGTCGACCTGATGTTGGGCGGTCTGGACGGGTTCACCTTCATCCGCGGTGCCCGGCCGGAGACGACCGCCCCGATCATCGTGATCAGTGCCCGGGACGGTGCCCGGGATGTGGTGATGGCCCTGGAGGCCGGCGCCGACGACTACGTGCGCAAGCCGTTCGACGTCGCCGAGGTCCAGGCGCGGCTGCGGGCCGCGCTGCGGCGCCCCGATATCGCCGCTGATGGGTCGCCCGACGTGGGCGCCGCGGTAGTGCTGGACTCTGGGCACGGTCCGCTGGTGTTCGACCCGGCCGCGGCCACCCTCAGGCGCGGCGACGAGGACGTGCACCTGACCCATACCGAGTTCAAGCTCTTACACGCGTTGACCGAGAACTCCGGAAGGATGATGAGTCGCGGCAGCCTGCTCGCACGGGTGTGGACCGACGGTCACTTCGGTGACGAGCGGATCGTGGACGTGCACATTCGGCGGCTGCGGACCAAGATCGAGCAGGACCCCGGCGCCCCGGCGATCGTTCTCACGATCCGCGGCCTGGGCTACCGGCTGGATCCGCAGTGAGGGCTCGGCTGGCCGCGCGCGGACTGCGGTCATCGGTGGTGGCCGCCTTTGCCGCTTGGGCGTTGTCGATCAGCGTGATCCTTGCCCTGGGGACCTATTTGTCGGCCCGGCACTACCTGATCGAGCAGCGTGAGCGCACGGCATTGCAACAGGCCTACACCGACGCTGCCCTGGCCAAGGATGGGCTGCGCACTTCCGGTGCCAGCGTGGCCGACGTGCTCGATGCGATCGCGCTTCCGAACCGCACCGTCGCCTACGTACGTACCGGCGGGCAGTGGTACTCCTCCGGCCTCGTGGAGGAGAGCCACGCGGCCACCGAGCACGTCGAGCGGGCGGTCGCCGACGGGTCAGTCGGCCTGAGTTGGACCCGGGCGACCGATCCGCCCGCCATCGTGGTCGGCCTCCCACTGCCCGCGGTGGATGCGGAGTATTACGAGGTCACTGTTGCCGAGGAGCTCGACAGGACACTGTTCACCCTGCGCACCGCACTCATCGTCTGCGCGGTGATCACCACGATTGCCGGTGCGCTGCTGGGCCGTTATGCCGCGCGCGCCGTGTTGCGCCCGCTCAACCAGGTCACGGTCGCGGCCGCCCGGATCTCCGGCGGCGACCTCGCCACCCGCCTGGACCCGGTCGACGACCCCGACCTAGCCACACTGGTGGGGTCGTTCAACAACATGGTCGACACCGTCACCGAACAGTTCGATCGTGATGCCCGGTTCGCCGCGGACGTCGCCCACGAGCTGCGTACGCCGTTGGCCACCCTCACCACAGCCCTCGGGGTGCTGCAGGGTGCACCCGGGCTGTCGGGGTCGTCCACGCTTGCGGTCCGGCTGATGGGGACCGAGCTCGAACGGTTCCGCCAGGCGTTGGAGGACCTGATCGCCCTCGGGCGTCTCGACTCGGGCGTCCGCGAGTCGGAGTGGGAGACCGTCCCGGTGATCGACCTCGTTCGCCTGGCCGTTGCCGACACTCGCATCGCGAATGTTGCAGGTCCGGCGGAGCTCGGGGCGACCGATCTGGTGACGGCCGAGCCGGCGGCGGCCGGCCTGTGGGTGCGGGTCGACTCGCTCCAGGCCCGCCGTGCACTGTCGAACCTGATCCGCAACGCCGACACCCACGGCGGCGGGCTGACTGGTATCCGGATCGCCACTCGGGGCCGGTTCATCGACATTCACGTCGAGGACGCGGGCCCGGGGGTGCCTTCGGAGGAGCGGGAGCGCATCTTCGAGCGATTCGCCCGGATCGGCGCCCGCGGCGCCACCGGCGGCAGCGGGCTCGGGCTGAGCATCGTCGAACGGACCGTTGCCGTCCACGGCGGCTCGGTATGGTGCCGTGAGAGCGTTGCCGGAGGCGCCGACTTCGTCCTTTCCCTTCCCGTATCCGGAGGTCAGCCGTGACCCCGCGCGCCGGAAGACGCACCGCCAAGGGCACCACGACGCTGACGACGAGCACAGCGGTACTGCTGGCCGTGCTGATGGGCGCGCTGGCCGGGTGCGGTGTACCGTCCGACGATTCCGTCCGAGTCATCGACGACGCCGCGGTGCCCTACCAACTCCTCGAAGCTCCGGAACAGGCACCGGCCCCGTCGCCGGCCCCCGAGCAGTCCCTGTCGCCGCACCTGTACTGGGTCGACACCACCGAGCACCTCGTGGCCAGAACCGCGGCCCGCTACTGCGTGGCCACACGCGCCGAAGTCGTCGAGAAGATCCTCGAGCAGCTGGTGGCCGGCCCTCCCGAAGAGGACCGGATCGCCGGCATCGGCACCGCGCTCCCACCCGAGGAATGGGTCACCCTCCGCGACCTCGACGGCGACACAGCGCGACTCCAAGTCGCACCCAACGACGCGATCGGCACCGGCCGGGTCACCCTCGCCGCCGCCCAGGTCGTGCTCTCGGTCACCTCGATCGCCGGCATCAACCGGGTCGAGCTGCTCCGCGATGACGAGGAGCTCCAGGTGCCGCTGCCAGGCGGCGAACTGGCCACCGGGCCACTCGGTGCCTCCGAGTACGCCACCCTGCTCGCGGTGCCCCAGGACCCATTGCCCACCGGAACGGCCCTGGAAAGCGAGATCAGCTGTCCCCGACCTGCTACTCCTGACCAGTAGCACAGGGGTCGTCAGGGCTACTTCATCCTCACGACCCTGATGGTCGTCGCCGGCGTCGGGCCGGTCATCCGCGCCGCCTGCCCGGCGAGTCGAGGCGCTCCGATGGGCGGCATGCGAGACCGGCGGTTCGTGTGATGCTGTACGGCGCGAGCATCCCGCCGCACCTCGTCGTCATGGGCGTGTCCGGCTCCGGCAAGACGACGGTCGCGACCCGCCTCGCCGAGCTGCTGGACCGGCCGTTCGCCGAGGCCGACGACATGCATCCGCCGGCCAACGTCGCCAAGATGTCGGCCGGCGCGCCGCTGACCGACGCCGACCGCGAGCCGTGGCTGCGCACCGTCCGCGACTGGCTGAGCGCCCAGGCCGAGCAGTGCCGAAGCGCCGTCGTCACCTGTTCCGCGCTGCGCCGGGTCTACCGCGACGTGCTGCGCGAGGCGGCCTGCGGCGACCCGGTCGTCGGCATCGTCGTCGAGTTCGATGCCTCCGCTTGGTGCGATCTCGTCCGGCGACCCAGGACACGACGCGGTGGCGGATCGGCTCGATGAGAACGCGCGGGGATCTGATGGCTGGGACTACGACCACACGAAGGCCCATCGGCGGCGCGGGTGCTCGATGGTGATGTGCGGCAACCGCCCCAAGGCACGCGGTGACCGGGAGTGCGTGGCTGCCGCGTGCTCTCATGCCCGCGATCGCGCTGACGCATCGTGGGCGTCGTCGAGTCGGGCGATGAATACGGCCGTGAACTGGTCGGATGACCGGTCGTCGAGTGTGGGCAACGTTGGACGGCAGCACGGCTCGCATTTCGCGTACACACCGTCAGGCCGGAGGGATACATCCCTTCCCTGGTTCTGCGACAGATCGGCCACACGCACAGACTCTGACCGGCCACCTTGTCGGACGGGCAAGGATCGTGAGCTGACCAACTGGCGATGGGGTCTTACCGGTTGCGAGCGGACTAGATCTGTATCACCCGCGCCAGCCGGGGGCCGGTTGGGGTCTACTCACCGGGACTCAGCAGCATCGGGGATCGACGCCGAGCTTCTCGGGCATGGCGCTGCACTGACTTGAGGGTGATTTTGCGCTCACCGCACTCGAGGCCGCCCATTTAGGTGCGGTGCACGCCGTCGACCTCCGCGAAGTCCTCCTGGGAAAGGCCGCGGAACAGCTCGACCGGGACTGGCTCGGCATCGAACTGAAAGCCGAGTTCGTCGCCCGTCTGGCAGGCGATCTGTCCCCCGTGCCGGGCGCCGCAACGGGGGACAGCCCGGCACGAGGATTTGATCGACTCACAGTGGGGGTGAGACGACCCAAGGCATCTGCCTACCCGTGCAGCCAGAGACCGTCCACGGTCGAAGGGTCGTAGTGTGGCCGACCCGCCCGTCCGAGGGACGAGTCGTGGGCGGGCGCAGCAGACGGTACTGGAGACGACCGGCTGACTAATCCGAACTCGAGTCGGCGAGGTAGAGCAGGACGGCGCGTACGCGTCTGTGGGCGTCGGCGTCGTCCGGACCGAGGTCGAGTTTGGCCAGGACAGTGGTGATGCGCTTCTCGACCGCGCGTTCGGACAGCTGCAGCCTTGCGGCAATACCGGCGTTGGACAGTCCGCGTGCCATGAGCTCGAGGACGTTGGTCTCGGCCGGGGTGAGCAGGGCCAGTGGCGACCGGGTCCGTGCGGTGCGGGCCCGGACCAGGGCTTCGACGACTCGCGGGTCGAGCATGGATCCGCCGGTCCTGACGGATTCGATGGCCTGCCGGAGCTGGGCGACGTCGCCGACACGCTCCTTGAGTAGGTACGCACGGCCGGCGGCTGAGGGCTCGAACAAGCGCAGGGCCCAGTCCGGTTCGACGTACTGCGACAGCACGATGACGCCCAGGTCGGGCTGGGAGACGCGGAACTGCTCAGCCGCGCGGATGCCTTCGTCACCCTGGCCCGGCGGCATCCGCACGTCCGTGAGCAGGACGTCGGGCCGGTGTTCGCCGACGACGGCGACGAGTTCCGGGAGGGACGCCGCCGTGCCCACCAGGTCGATGTCGTCCTGGGTGGCCAGGAGCAGCCGGAGTCCCTCCCGGATCAGGTAGCTGTCCTCGGCCGCGACGAGCCTGATCGCGGGCGCTTCGTTCATGACGGCACCGTAGCGATCCGGTCAGAGCGCCGCGACCTGCGATGCGCGCGACACGGCTCGGTCGTGGCCGGCCCGGGAGAGCATCGCGAGCCCGATCGGCACGACGCCGAGGACCAGGACCACATCGGCGGCGATGGTCAGCGGTTCGATGCCGGCGGGGCGACCCGAGAAGAAGAGGACGCCGCCGAGCGTCGTCAACGCTGCTGCCCAGGTGGGTGCGATGCGTGTGCGCCACACCAGGATGCCGGTGAGGACGAAGGACGCCGGGGCGAACCATCCCCACGGAAGGAAGGCCAGCAGCCCCACGGTTGCCGAGCCGTCGTCGAAGGCCGCCTCGACGAAGTCCCTGCCGAAGTGGTCCCAGTGCAGCGCGTTCACGTTGAACGCCGCACCCGCGCAGGCCGCCGGGATGGCGAGGATGAGGAGCGCGAGCGCACCGCGTGGAGCATGCGGCTCCAGAGTGCGGGAGACGCCGACGAACGCCCAGCCGAGGAGGAAACAGGACCAGACACCGATCGTGCCGCCGAGGACACCGTTGTTGATGCCATTGCCGGCAACGAGGTAGGCGATGTCGCTGAGCAGGAACACGACTGGTGCCGCGATGACGGCGAAGGCCAGGAAACGTAGCCCTGGCCGGAGATCGGGCGGTGCGGTCATGATGACCTCCAGGTAGACACGGGACCGGATGAGTCGAGCCTGGACCGGACGGGCGTCCGCGCCCAGGGCGCTGGCCGCCGATCGCACGGGCGGTCAGCCACACCCTCGGGTGCGGCTGACCGCCTCCCATGCCGGTACTCAGGGGTCGATACTCGGGTGCGTGGAGGCGCCGACGATGCAGCGACGGACGGCGACGGTCGCGGCGGCGGTCATCACCGCGGTGACGGTCGTTGCTGTCGCCTCGCTCTGGGTGCGTGGACGATCGGCCGACGTGGTGTATGGGCTCTACGTGTTCCACAACGCCCCGGCAGCGTTGACGCTGTCATGGGTCGGGCGTCTGGTCGTGCTCCGCCGGGCCGACAACGCGATCGGACCGGTCCTCCTGGTGATCTCGGGACTGGGCGCCGCGCACGTCGCTGTCGCGGCGATGGCCGATGTGGCCATGGTCTCGTGGGGCTACGACGCGCCCATCACCGAGGACCATCCACTGATCCCGGCGGAGATGCCGCTGACGGCTTCGGTGCCGCTGTGGATCATGAACTGGTTGTGGCTGCCACAGGTCGTGCTCCTGCTCACCGTGCTTCCGGTGCTCTTCCCTGACGGGCGGTTGCCGGGTCCACGCTGGCGTGCCGTGCTGTGGCTGGCCGCCATCGGCGGGGCTGTCTTCCTGATCGGCCTGATCATCGACGGCTGGCCGACGAGCACCTGGTCGGTGAGCGAGACGCCGGCGGTCGTCGAGGTCCTCCTCGCGGCGGGCCTGCTGGTTCTGCTTGCCGCGACGGCAGGGTCGCTGGCCGGCCTGGCCGTGCACTGGAGACGGGCGGGCACCGGCGATCGGCGACCGTTCCAGGTGGTCGGCACCACGGTCGCCGTGCTCGCCGTTCTGTGGATTGCGACCTACCCGTGGCCGTGGTTGTGGATCCCGACGGTGCTGATCGCGCTCCAGGTGCTGCTGATCGCCTACGCTCTCGCCGCCGCGCGCTTCCGGGTCCATGACCTCGAGCCCGTGCTCGCCCGCAGCACGGTCGCGGCCGGCCTCTCGGTGGTGATGACGATCGGCTTCGCCGCGGTGACGATCACGGCCGGGCTGCTGGCGGCGCGGCTGACCGACAACGACGTGCTGCCGCTGGTCGCGGTCGGCGTCGTGGCGCTGAGTGTGGAGCCGGTGCGTCGTGCCGCGCGGCGGCTGATCGATCGGATCGTGTTCCGCCTGGCGGCTGATCGCATGGAGGTGGTGTCTCAGGTCGCGGCCCACGCCGGCAGCGGTGCCTACGACGACCTGCTCGCCGGGGTGGTCGACGCGCTGCGCCGGGGCACCGGGGCACGCCGCGTCGAGGCATGGCTGCACGGTGATCGCGGGTTCGAACCGGCCGCCGCGACCGGACCCGACGGCGCCCATACCACCGCGCTGACCGAACAGGTCACGAGTCACGGCGAACACTTCGGCGAGCTGCGGCTCCTGGTCGATGTTCCCGGCGACCTCGCCCCGGACGCACGGGAGCTGCTGGCCGATGTCGCGCACGTCGCAGGCGCCGCACTGCACAACGCCCGGCTCACCGCCACGCTCGAAGCGCAGCTCGACGAGCTGCGGTCCTCGCGCCGGCGGCTGGTCGAGGCCCAGGACTCGGCCCGGCGCAGCGTCGAGCGCGACCTCCACGACGGGGCCCAAGCGCAACTCGTCGCCCTGCGATTGCGGCTCGCCCTCATCCAGTCCCGGGTCGCCGATCAGGCAGGCTCGGCATCGGCCGATACCCCGGATGCTCTGGCCGCCGACCTGGCCGAGGTCGCCGAAGGGATCGACGCTGCCGTCGGCACACTGCGCGACCTCGCCCGCGGCCTGCAACCTCCGATCCTCGACCAGGACGGGGTCGCGGCCGCGCTACGGGCGTACGTGCGCAACCTGCCGATCCCCGTCGCCGTGTCCGCCGATGGCACCGGCCGCTACGACGCCGCGATCGAGTCCGCGGTCTACTTCGCCTGCCTCGAGGCGATCCAGAACGCGTTCGCACACAGCGGCGCGTCCAGGATCGAGGTCCGGCTCGTCGACGAGGAGGATGCTCTGACCTTCTCTGTGGTCGACGACGGCAAGGGATTCCGCCCCGACCGCGTCGACGCACGCCGGTCGAGTTCCGGACTCGTCAACATCGCCGATCGACTCGACGCGGTCGGCGGCAGCCTCACCATCGACAGCACCCAGGGAATCGGCACTCGGGTGTCAGGAACGGTTGACATCACGACGACATGACGATCACCGATACCGATCGAATCGCCGTCCTCTCGAGTGAGCGCGCAGGGCTACTGCTTCCCGTCAAGGCAGCACAAGGGCCATCCGTGAGCAGACCTGTGCACCTCTTCGCCGCCGGGCTCAGGACGTATCCGAAAGCGACCGCCGACGCTTGGACTCGAGCCTGTTCGGCCGGTCCCTCGACGGCAATACGACGCTCGCGTCGGGGGGTCGGATCGCTACCTCCTCGTGTCGCTCCCGGCGCAGTTCGTCGAGTATCACCACGGGCGAGCGGGGGTTTGGTCGCCGGGCGTGCGTCGAGTGGGTTCAGGCTCGTGTCGGTCCGCGCGTCGACGAGTTCCTGGCATATGGGCCGGCGTCACGTGTGAGTAGAGCCTGGCCGATCCTCCTGCTCGCAGGGCTACCACTGGCCTGGATCGCCGTCGTCAGCGCGCCGCGTCGCGGTCGGACTTCGTTGTCGGTGGGTGCGGGTGCCGGGCCTGCCGGAGGATCAGGAACTCCGGCGGCGCTCGAGCAGGACGGTGTCGTGCCAGGGTGCCGTCGCGCTGGGCGATGCGCTCGCGGATGCCGACGGTGCGGTAGCCGGCCTGGTGGTGCAGGGTGAGGTTGGCGCGGGTTCTCGGTGAAGATCGAGGTCTGCAGCGTCCAGATCTCGTCGTTGTCGGCGGCGGTGACCTGTCGGCGTAGCAGCGCCTTCCCGACCCCGCGGCCGCGGAACTCGGAGTCGACGTAGACCGAGGTCTCGCCGACGCCGCGGTCGGACACCGGGGAGATCGAGGTCCAGCCGACGAGGGCGCCGTCGATCTCGGCGACCCACCGGTGCCCGGGCAGCCAGGCCGCGGCCAGCCGAGTGCTCGGCGGCACGGACGTCTCGAAGGTGGCGATGCCGGTGTCGATGCCATGGCGGTAGATGCGCCGCACGTCGGCCCAGTCGTCGTCACGCAGCTCGCGCACGGAGACGTCGGCGGGGATGTCGTCGGGGCAGCAGGGACGATTGGCGGCGGTCATGCCCATGACGACCTCGGCCATGTGCGGCAGGCCGGTGCAGCAGGCCTCGTTGACGGTGACGCGGGTGCTGGTGCCGACCTTGGCCACGTGGACGAAGCGGGCGTCGGCGAGCTTGCGCACATGGTGTGAGGCCGTCGACTGGCTGATGCCGGGCAGCTCGGTCAGCTCGCCGACCGTCATGCCGCCGTGGGAGGTGGCGACGGCGTGCAGCAACCGCACCCGGGTGGGATCGGACAGCACGGCCGGGTGAGCCTGGTCCCGGATGCGGGGAGCCGCATCGATGGCGTCGATCACGTGATCGCGCTGACCGGCCTGCGCCCCGACCTCGCCTGGCTGTCCGAGCTGCGGCTGGAGCTGGACGCCACGCTGCAGGCGCCGGTGAAGCTCGCGCCGATGATCGACCCGAACGTCCACTCCTGCGGCAGCGTCGCCGCACGGCGTGCTCGAGCTGGCCCACCCCGAGCCGGGCGTGTACCTCGCGGGGATGAAGAGCTACGGCCGGGGGCCCACCTTCCTCGCCATGACCGGCTACGAGCAGGTCCGCAGCATCGCCGCCGACTTCGCCGGCGACCGGGCGAGCGCCGAGCGCGTCGAGCTCGTCTTGCCGGAGTCCGGCGTCTGCGGCGGATCCGGCGGCTACGACGGTGACGACGCCAGCGGCGGCTGCTGTGGGGTCTCGGCGGGTCCGGAGCTGATCACGCTGATTGCGCCGGTTCGCACGCTGGGCTGATCGACAGGGCGTCGGCTGCCGGGCACGGCAGCCGACACGCTCGGTGCGTCCTCGCGCCGCCCGAAGGCCGCGGCGCTCGACAATGAGCGCAGGCAGGAGGACGCCCAGGGGTGACCAGCGGTCGGTCGAGGTCCTCACCGGCTTGGTGAACGAGTGCCGGTCTGCCTGGCTCAGTGTCGCAGGATCGTGGGCTGCGGTGGACGGGGACGCCGGCGACGTGTTGCCCGCGATCGCGTCGTGGGCGCAGCACATCTGCTACGTCGCCGAAGCGGTGAGCGTGCTGTTCACCAACGGATACTGCCAGGCCGCCCACCCGCTCCTGCGGCAGATCTTCGAGCACTCCGTGGCGGTCGCCGTCGTGGCGAATAGCCCCGCTCGGTATGAGGAGTACTTCAAGGACACCTGGTCGGGACTACGCCGCGTCGGTGAGGAACGTGACGCCGTGGGCCTCGACCATTACCCGGACGCCGCGGCGTTCCTCGCCGCGGCCGAGGAGCCGACCTCGAAGCACACCAGCACTAAGGCCCGGTTCCAGTCCCTCGGCGATGACGGTCAGCGGCTCGATCTGTCGTGGCTCGCTGACCGATGAGCCTCAGTGGCCCGCGAGCGCCGTCCGCGCCCTGGCGTTGATCCTGGACTGCCTGACGATGGCCATGGACAGCATCGGTTCGATCGTGCGTGACGATCCGCTCGGCGACTTCATCATGACGGTGAACGTCCGCAAGTTGGTCGCGTTCGAGTCCCTGTCGATCGAACGGCCCTCACGCCCGTTGCTGGAGCTGATGGGCGAGGCCGGCGGCTTCGTCCCGATCTGCACCTGGTGGGAGGGTGCGCGGCTGGTCCGGCCCTACGAGTGACCTGCTGATGGAGCCTGCGACACGCCGAGCTGGTCGAGCAGGGTCAGGACCCGGTGTTCGATCTCGTCGCGGATGGGGCGGACGGCGTCGAGGTCCTGGCCGGCGGGGTCGTCGAGGGTCCAGTCCTCGTAGCGCTTGCCGGGGAAGACGGGGCAGGCGTCGCCGCAGCCCATGGTGACGACGACGTCGGCGGCGCGGACGATCTCGTCGGTCCAGGGCTTGGGGTACTCGGCGGAGATGTCGATGCCGCGTTCGGCCATGGCGGCGATGGCCATGGGGTTGACGTGCTCGCCTGGTTCGGAGCCGCCGGACCAGGCGATGGCGTCGTCGCCGGCGTGGTGCTGGAAGAAGCCGAGGGCCATCTGCGAGCGGCCGGCGTTGTGGACGCACAGGAACAGGACGGTGGGACGGCCGTCGTTGCTGCGGCCTTCGACGCGGGCGAGGGCGGTGAGGCGCTGGCGGGCGAACCGCTCGGCGAGCAGCGGCAGGAAGTTCGCGACGACGGCACGCCCGGCGAACTGGTCGTAGGAGGTGTGTAGGAATCGTTCGATCGTCTCCTGGCCGAAGGTGCCCTCGAAATCACTCGCAAGCCGGGTGGCCGCGGTCGTGAGTGCGACCTGCTGGTCCAGCGTGAGCGGTGCGCGATCGTAGGTCTGGGACATGGTGATGGCTCCTCTCAGGAGGCCGAGAGTCGTGCGGCGAGGCCCTCGACACGGCTCGCGAGCGCGTCGACCGCGGTGTCGAAGGCCTCATCGGTGCCCACCCGGACGGGGTCGGGGATGGACCAGTGCAATCCGCCGAGTTCGCCGAGCTCTTCATGAGCGTGGTCGCAGACGGTGACGACGTAGTCGCCGCGGGCGGCGATGTCGGCGAGCCTGCGCGGCCTGGTCGGTTGCAACGGGATGCGATGGCGGCGTGCCGCGGCGACGGCGCCGGGGTCGACGCGGTCGGCGGGGTGGGTGCCGGCGGAGGCGACGGGGATGCCGCTGGTCCGTCGCCAGAGTGCGGCGGCGAGCTGGGAGCGGGCGGAGTTGGCGGTGCAGACGAACACCACCCGGTGCGCGCGGTCGGCGGCGCCGGGAGTCAGGCCGTCGAGCGCGCCGGGCAGGAGCCGGACGTAGCTGCGCCGCCTGTCGGCCTCGGAGCGGCCGCGGACCAGGAACTCCGCCGCCTCGAGCGTCTTGAGGTGGTGGGCCAGCAGGTTGGATGGCATCCCGAGACGAGCCTGCAGCTCGCTGGGGGAGAGATCGCCGAGGCTGAGCAGGTCGACGATGTGCAGCCGCGCGGGGTCGGACAGCGCCGCGTGCTTGGCGGCCCGCCGCTCCAGATCCGTTCGCTCACTGTTCATTGCCTCAATCTTGACTGAGCTATAGCCGTGGGTCAAGATGGCGCCGTGACTCGATCCGTACCGCTCGCAGACGTCCCATCCACCGCGACGCCCTGGCGGCGGCTGCTGGCCGAGTTCCTCGGCACAGGCCTCCTGGTGGCGGTCGTCGTGGGGTCCGGGGTCGCCGCGCAGCGGTTGTCGCCCGGCGACGTGGGGCTGCAGTTGCTGCAGAACAGCACCGCGACCGTGCTGGGTCTGACGGTGTTGATCCTGCTGTTCGGGCCGGTGTCCGGTGCGCACTTCAACCCGGTGGTGTCGATCGCGGACTGGTGGCTGGGCCGCCGATCCGGCGCGGGCTTGTCCGGTGGCGAGGTCGGCGCCTACGTGGTTGCGCAGGGTGCCGGCGGGATCGGCGGGGCACTGCTGGCGAACGCGATGTTCGAGGTCGACGCCGGCCTGGCGACGACGGAGCGCACCGGCGCCGGGCTGCTGGTCGGCGAGGTGGTCGCGACCGCCGGCCTGGTGTTGCTGATCTTCGCCCTGGCGCGCACCGGCCGCGGCGCCCTGGCTGCGCCGGCTGTCGGCGCGTACATCGGGGCGGCGTACTGGTTCACCAGCTCCACGTCGTTCGCGAACCCGGCCGTGACGGTCGGGCGGATGTTCACCGACACGTTCGCCGGGATCGCGCCGTCGTCGGTGCCCGCGTTCGTCGGCGCCCAGCTGGTCGGCGCCGCCGTCGGCGTCCTCTTGGTTCTCGCTCTGTACCCCAGCGTCGGCCGCGCCGCTGACGCCGTCGTCGTCCCGCATCCAGAACCGCACGAAGTCGAAGCCCGAGCCTGAGAGGCAGTCCTGTGCACATCGTCGCCATCGGCGGCAGCGACGCCGGCATCTCCGCCGCGCTGCGCGCCCGCGAGCTGGACCCGTCGGCCGAGGTGACCGTGGTGGTCGCCGACGCCTACCCGAACTTCTCCATCTGCGGGATCCCGTACTACATCTCCGGCGAGGTAGGGCACTGGTCGAACCTGGCGCACCGCACCCACGCGGACCTCGAGGCCACCGGGATGCGGCTGCGGCTGGACACGCTCGCCACCGCGATCGACGTCGACGGGCAGCGACTCGCCCTGCGCGAGAGCGACGGCAGCGAGACGTTCCTGAGCTATGACGAGCTGGTCGTCGGCACCGGCGCGCTGCCCGTGCGGCCGCCGATCGCGGGCCTCGACTCGTTGGGTGCGGCCGACGGCGTGCACGTGCTGCACTCGATGGGCGACACGTTCGCGCTCGAGCAGAGCCTGGACCGGATCCAGCCGTCGACCGCGCTCATCGTCGGCGCCGGCTACGTCGGGCTGGAGATGGCCGAGGGCCTGACCGCGCGCGGGATCGCCGTCACCCAGGTCGAGATGCTGCCCGAGGTGCTGCCGACCGTCGACCCCGAGCTGGGCGCGCTGGTGCACGCCGAGCTGGACCGCTACGGGGTCACCGTCCACACGGAGTCGACGGTCACCGCGATCTCCCGCGATGAATCGGGGCCGGGCGGCCTGCACGTCGACGGCGCCGGCCCGGACGGCGAGCCGCTCGGCTGGGATGTCGACCTGGTGCTGGTCGTGGTCGGAGTCCGGCCGGACACCGATCTGCTGGTCGCGGCCGGGGCGCGGACCGGGCCGCGGGGCGCCGTCGTCGTCGACGAGTCCATGGCCACCGGGCTGCCGCACGTCTGGGCCGCCGGCGACTGCGTCGTCACCCACCACCGTCAGCTCGGCGTCACCTACCTGCCGCTCGGGACGACGGCGCACAAGCAGGGCCGGGTGGCCGGCGAGAACGCCCTCGGCGGTGCGGCCGCGTTCGCCGGCAGCCTCGGCACCCAGGTGGTGAAGGTGTTCGACCTGGTCGCGGCCCGGACCGGACTGCGCGAGCACGAGGCGACGGCGGCCGGGTTCGCCCCGGTCAGCACGACCGCCACGCCGGACGACCACAAGGCCTACTACCCGGGCGCGCAGCCGATCACCATCCGCATCACCGGCGACGCCGGCAGCGGCCTGCTGCTCGGGGCGCAGCTGGTCGGACCCCGCGGCACCGAGACCGCCAAGCGCGTCGACACCTACGCCACCGCCCTGTTCCACGGCATGACCGTCGACGCCTTCAGCGAGCTCGACCTGTCGTACACCCCGCCCCTCGGCTCACCCTGGGACGCCACCCAGATGGCGACACAGGCCTGGGTGCGCGAACACGTGCTGCCGGCGCGGCTGCGGCAGCCAACGAGCTGAGATCTGGTCCGTAGACGCAGGTGAGTCGGTAGAACTAGCGTCGGCGCCGTCCAAGCGACGGGAGGTCACCCGAGACGATGGAGACCCAACGTCGGCGCTTAGTCCGACTGGTCTGCATCGAGGCTCGGCCTCCCCTTGCACGGCGAGGTGCCTGGGGCGGTGGTGCGGCTTGCTGCGCGGCCTGGGCTGCGGCATCGATCGCGGCGTTGCGGTTGGCCTTGGCCCTCTCAGCCTTCCTGCAGCGTTCGCAGTCGATCATCGCGGCGACTGCGTCGCGAATCGATTGAGTCCAGGTGTGACCGACGAGGCATCGCCAGGTGGCCTCCGCACCGGAGTCCCAGTCGGCGGCGGGCGGAGGCTCGCCCGGGTCAGCCCAGCGGTCGCTCATCTTGCGGGCGACGAACTCTTCGCGCGTCGAGACCATGGTTCCCCCCGGAACTACGTGCTCGCACGCTACTTCGCCGGGATCGGATTGAGAAGATGGACTCAGCGCTCCAGTCGGTGTTGGTGGGTCGGTCGCGAGCGGACGCTCGGCTTCGTTCATGCGCCGGATGACGGGGCGGCCCGCCCGACGTCTCGATGGACTCCTGGTGTGGCGGTGCCGATTGCGACGAGGGCGGCTGCGGCGGCGATCGCGGTGAGCACGGCGAACATGGCCGGGTAGGAGCCGACGGCGGCGGCGATGGCGCTGCCGGCCCAGGGCGCGACGGCCATGGCGATGGTGGTGGGGGCGTTGAGGATGCCGTAGAGGGTGCCGAAGCTGGTGATGCCCCACCGGTCGCTGACGGCGGTGGACTGCAGCAGGGTGAAGGCACCGCGGGCGATGCCCAGGATGATGCTCGCTGCCACGAGGACAGCGGCCGGTCCGGGGAGCAGGCCGACGGCGGCGATGGTGGCGGCGCCGCCGGCGAGGATGGCGACGGACCGGAAGCGTGGGGTGGTGCGGCGCGCCAGTGGTGCGTAGCCGATGCGGCCGAGCAGCTGTCCGGCGCCGGAGAGCCCGAGCGCCCAGGCCGCGAGTGACATGGACAGTCCGCGGTCGGTGAGCAGCGGGATGAGGTGGATGGTGGCGGCGAACATCGCGAACGCGGTGAGCGCCGAGGCGATGGTGAGGCAGACGAATGCCCGGCTGGTGGCGACCGTGCGGACGTGGCCGTGGCGCAGTCGCGGATGGGCCGCGTGGTCGTGTGCGAGCCAGGGCGCGGCGAGGCCCAAGGCGTGGCCGGGGATGGTGGTGACCGCCAGGAGGGCGGCGAGCACGATGTAGGTCTGCCGCCAGCCGAGATGGTCGAGGAGGGCCGCGGTGGCCGGCGCGAAGATGGTGCTCGAAAGGCCCGCGACCAGGGTCAGGACGGTCAACGCGTTCGTGCGGCGCGGGCCGTACCAGCGGGTCAGCGCGGTGAACGCGGCCGCATACAGGGTGGCGGCCTGGGCGAGCCCGGCGACCACCCAGGCGGCGGCGAACCAGCCGATGGCCGGTGCGGCCGCGATGCCGAGCGTCGCGGCGACGCCGACGACCGAGCCGAGGGTCATGATGAGCCGCGGACCACGCCGGTCGATGGCCCGCCCGGCCGGGATGCCGGCGAGGGCGGCGACCACGAGCGCGAGTGAGAAGGCCGCTGTCGTCGATGGGTCTGACCAGCCGGTGTCCGCGGTGATGGTCGGCAGCGCGACCGGGAACGAGTAGTAGAGGACGCCCCAGCCGACGATCTGCGTGAGGCACAGGGCGGCCAGCGCGCGCCGAGGAGCGGCCGGCTGTGCGTTCCGGCGGTCACCGGCGCGGCGGGTGCGGTTCACAGGCCGATGATGGCGGGCGCCTGCTGCACGTGTGCGGCGAGCGGCCCGACGACGTAGTCGGCGTCGCGGCTGACACCGCGGATGGTGTTGGAGGAGAACGAGCGCTGGAACTCCAGGCCCAGGTAGACGAGGCCGGGGTGGGTGGTGGAGATGCCGTCGACGTGCAGCGGCCGGCCGTTCTCGTCCAGGGCGCCGAGTGGGCGCAGGTAGTCGACGCCGGGCCGGTATCCGGTGGCGAAGATGACGGCGTCGACGTGCTCGCGCTCGCCGTCGGGCCAGATGACGCCGTCGCTGTGGAAGGCGGTGAACATGGCCCGCCGTTCGACCCGGCCGGACGCGATGGCGTCGCGGTAGTGGCCGGTGTCGAGCACCAGCGGCTTGCGGACGACGTGCCGCAGCCAGGCCGCGGGCAGGTGGTCGAAGCCGGTGACCTCGAGCCAGTGGTGCAGGTCGCGGCCGCGGATGATCTGGGGGAGGAAGTGCACTGGCGCGGGCGTGGCGAGCGTCAGGTCGGCGACCGCGGCGAGCTCGTCGGCGATCTGCACGCCCGAGTTGCCGCCGCCGACGACGATGACGCGTGTGCCGGCGTACGGGGCGGGGTTGCGGTAGGTGGCGGCGTGCAGCAGCTCGCCAGTGAACGATTCCTGGCCGGGCAGGTTCGGGAGGATCGGGTTGCCGAACGAGCCCGATGCCGCGACCACGCCCGCGGCCGGCAGGGCGTCGCCGTCGGCGGTGTGCACGACGAATCCGGTGCCGTCGGACGCCACCGCGGTCACCCGGGTGCGGGTGCGGATGTCGACGTCGAGGTGCTGGGCGTAGCGGTCGAGGTAGTCGGCGACCTCGTCGCGGGTCGGGTAGCGATCGGGGTGGCCGTCCATCGGGAAGCCCGGCATGGCGCTGTAGCGGGCGGGGGAGAAGACCCGCAGGCTGTCGTAGTAGTGCGGCCAGGAGCCGGCCGGACGGTCGCTGGCCTCGAGCACGACGGGGTGCAGGCCGGCGTCGCGGACGGCGCGGGCGGCGGCGAGGCCCGACTGGCCGGCGCCGACGACGATCACGGGATGGGCTGTGGCGGTCATGCAGTCAACATATCGACGAATCGCGATATGTCAAAATGACGATACGTTGCGTATGCTCGGTGGTGTGAACGATGTCGCGACGGCGGGGGAGCGCAGGTCGTTGCCGCTGGTGGCGGACGACCTGTTCGAGCTCAGCGACGCCACGCTCGACTTCCTCAAGGCGCTGGCCAGCCCGGCTCGGCAGAAGATCATGCTGTTGTTCGCCCGCGGTGCCGAGCTGTCGGTGGGGGAGATCGCCGACCTCGCCGATATCGGCCAGTCCACGGCGTCGCAGCAACTGCAGCTCCTGCGCCGGGGCGGCGTCGTCACGTCGCGCCGCGACGGCAAGACCGTCTACTACCGCGCCGACAAGGACGGGATGGCGCGCGCGCTCGAGGACCTGCAGAACTATCTCAAGGTCTGCTGCTGAGCCCGTCGTGGACCTCGAGCTGATCGAACGGTGGCCGCGGAGGGTCGACACTGCGGACACCCGGCGTTTGTGTCCGCGACCTGTTTGAGATCCGCCACGACGGCGCCGAGGTTGCTCGGGTCGAACTCGGCGGCGACGTAGTTGACTTCAGCGAATACGCGGGCGTCCCGGTGTTGGCCCAGCTGCGCTAAGGCTCCAGCTCATCGAGGTCGACAGGCTGCACCGCCGCCGTGGGATCGGAGCGGCGGTCGTCGCGCGCCTCATCGCCGATCATCCAGGCCGGCGCATGGTCGCCTTCAGTCGCGATGCTGACGAATTCTGGTCCTCGCTGGGCTGGAGTCGCTTCCAGCATGCAGAGCACCCCGAGCGCTACTTGCCGCTCTACGTCCAGCCGGCCTAGCGCGTCACTGACCCAGTGTGAGGGCGTCGCGGATGGCGGCGAGGCGCTCGGGGATGACGCGGTAGTAGATCCAGGTGCCGCGCCGGTCGCCGGTGATCAGGCCGGCGTCGCGCAGCAGCTTCAAGTGGTGGCTGGTGGTGGCGGCGGTCTTGCCGATGCTCGCCGAGAAGTCGCAGGCGCAGACCTCGTCGGCGTTGAGCAGCATCGACAGGATCTTCACTCGCGCCGGGTCGGCCAGCGCCTTGAACATGCCAGCCAGCAGCGAGGCGTCGTCGTCGCTCATGGCCGAAGTCGGCGTGCAGCAGTCGTTCAGCACCGGCAACGGTCGTACGGTCGCGGGCGCCTCGGGTCCGATCGTCGCGGTGCTCATGGTGACTCCAGGCTACCTGTCGGAGTGGTCTGTTTCGAAGATCTTCGTAGGATTGCTTTGACAATATTCGAATCAGTGATTTGATAAACGTCGAAACAGGGTCGGTCTGTTCCGGCTCGCTGTGAGGAGGCGTCATGGACCCGTACCTGCCCGAGACGATGGCCGCCGAGCGTCGTCGCGACCTGATCGCCGAGGCCACCCGCAACCGTCTCGCCGCGCTGGCTACCTGCTGCCGCAGGAGCGCCCTGGGTCGCGCGGTGTCGCCACTACGCGAGGCCTGGGCCGCGCGTGCCGTCGGCCGCGGCAGCACCTGCTGTGCGACGGCCTGACCACCCAACCGATTTCGAGCGTGCCGGGGGAGGTGACCACGATGGACTGCTGCGACGACCAGACCATGGACTGCTGCGACAGCGGTTGCTGCTGACTACGCGAAGGGGCGGCGCCGCTTGGGTGGCGGCGCCGTCTGGAGCGCGCTGCGGGCTCTGGCCTCGTCGCGGGGCCGAGATACGCGGGCCGTGCCGGCTGCGGAGGGGCACAAGGCTGGGGCGGGGCTAGACGGGATCATGAACGCTGTGAATGATGAGCCCGTCTGGGACGAGCGGGCGCAGCGGGTCTACCTGACACACCTCGCGCGCGATGTGCGAATCGCACTCGTCGCCCTTGAGGAGTCGAAACTGTTAGCGAACACAGTCCCGCCGGACCCTCGGTTGTGGGCCTCGGTCGACACCTTCCTCACCTACGCCGCGCGCCTATCCAAGATGGTCAAGCCCATCGACGGTGCCCGGCCGAAGAAGGACCTTCAGAAGCAGGCGGCGTACGATCGGCGCAAGCTCCGGGGGGAGAAGCTGCGGGAACTGCTCGGCGTGGAAGAGACCTCAGCGGTGCTAAGTCGAAGCGTGCGGGATTCGAGCGAGCACTTCGACGAACGCCTCGACGCATGGGTCTTCGAGCAGGAACGATTTACCGCGGATGAGCTCGAGGCTGGCGCGCGTCCTGCCATGGAATCGCCACCGATGAGGATCGTCGACAACGAAGCATGGACCATCGAGGTGGCGGGAGACGTCCTTGAGATCGGCGCCGTCGGGCGCGAACTCGAACGCATCCTCGCCAGCGTCCTCCGGCTGGAGCCGCTCGCCCGCTTCTCGCATGCGGATGCTGCGGTTCTGCTGAGCCTTATGCAGACCGCACCTCCGGAGCTCAGGCTGAGCGCGCCATCACGACGACCAGATGAGCCGGTGACGGCGGGACTGGATCCGGAGGAGTTGCTCTCGTTGGAGCAGAGGTGGGCAGCCGACTTTGCCAAGCTCGACGAGCGCGGTCGCCAGGAGCCTGTCTGAGCTTCGGGCGCCGATCCTGCTTCGCCGGCGTGTGCCCCGCTGAACTGGCGGCGAAGTACATCCGGAGGTTGGTTCGGCTCATTGCAAGCCAGTTGCAGCTGTCGACGATCGTCGTCGGCCCTCCTGTGGCGAATACGTGTCCAAGTCGCCAAAGGTGATCAAGGGACGGCTGTGATGGTGCAGGTCAACGCTCAGGGCGCCCTAATGAGTCCGCAGCCCTCTCAAAGCAGTAGCGCGGGTTCGAGTCCCATCGGGGGCTACAGAGAAGCGCCCCTCACCTGCGGAAACGCAAGGGTGGGGGCGCTTCGTCTGTCCAGCCGTCCCCGCCGCGGGTGACATCGATCCTGGCGCGGAAGAGAGATCGTCATCGCCGTCGACGCATGTGGCGTGGATCTTGCGCTGGTGTTGCAGCGACTCCGTGAGCTCCGGCGGCGTTGGGGCGGAGGTGGACCGCCGGGGCTGCCAGCCCGGCGGTAGAGCCGAGCGGTCCGTGGGCGTTGCCAGCGCGCCGTCCCGCCGCCGCCTGGCAGGCCGAACCTCGCGAAGGTGGTCATCACCTGGTGGTCGACGACGGTCATGGGTGGCGTGGTGATCAGGGTTCGATGTAGGGGTCTGTGCGGTGCAGGTTGTCGTTCAGCCGCTGTTGCAGCGCGGTCAGGTCGATGTCGTGGACGCTGCCGGCGTCCGCGAGGTCGAGTGCGTGGGCGGCCGCGGATCCGGTGGCGATGCACGGCCCCATCACCCGCACGCTCGAGAGGGCGGCGACGTCGCCGTCGATGCACCGACCCGCGGCGACGAGGTTGTCGACGTCGGGTGGGGTGAGGCTGCCGAAGGGGATGTAGTGCACGTGTCCTTCGGGCAGGGGTTCCCAAATCGACGTCTCGAGCTGGTCGTGCAACTCGATGCCCCACCCAGTGCGGGCGATCGCGTCGGGGAAGCGGCGCGCCGACAGCAGGTCGTCGGTGGTCAGTTGGGTCCGCCCGACGATCCAGCGGGTCTGCCGGATGCCGAGCAACCCGAACGAGCGCACCCGGGCCGCCCCGAACGCCTCGGGGAACTCCGACTGCAGGAACTGGACGGCACGCCGGGCCGCGACCTTGCCCTCGAACGCCTTCTGAGCGGCCTGGACGGTCTCGAGCGGCGTCTCGGTGTGCGTCATGTTGAGCACGGCCCGGCCGCGGCCGCGGAAGAGGTTGGCCAGGCCGTCCTTGCGGGCCACGCCATACTGGTCGCCCTTCTCGGCCAGTCGGGCGAGCAGCTCGTCGGTGGCCGGATAGCGCGCCTCGTCGATCCCTTCCAGCACGACCTTCTGCGATCCGTAGACCTGGCCCTCGGCGGGCTGGCGGCAGGGGAGGTCGGCGTTGCAGGCGATGACCGCGTCACCGCTGGCGTCGACGAACCCGTCGGCCAGCACGCGGACGTCGCCGTACCGCGACGCGAGGTCGACCGCGCGGACGCGGCGGCCGTCGCGCTCGACACCGCGCAGTACGGAGCCCAGCAGCACGGTGATGCCGGCGGCGTGCACGCGCTCGTCGATCCAGCGGGCCAGGGCGGCCTCGTCGTACATGACGGTGTTGAACCTCGGCCGCAGCCGCAGGTCGCCGGAGGCACCCAGGTCGCGGAGGATGTCGGAGGCGATGCCGTAGGTGAACTGGTACGGCGACGGCCCGTTGGACAGCAGCCCGGCGAACGTCCCGATGACGGAGTTCACCGCCTGGCCGCCGAGCCGCGAGAGCCCGTCGACGAGCGCCACCCGGCGCCCGAGCCGGGCGGCCTCGAGCGCGGCCGACACGCCGGAGATGCCAGCGCCGATCACGCAGAGGTCCGCCTCGACGGTCTGCTCCGCGCGGCCGGCGCCTCGGCGCACGACGGTCGTCGCGGCCCTGCTGTTCGTGACTGCTGTCTGCACGGTGCGCTCCTTCTCGGACGGACGGTCACCGGTCCGGCGTGACGTGCCGCATCAGCTCGCCGGCATCGGCGAGGGTGTCAAGGGCGAACGCCGCCTCGACGGCCCGCTCGACACGGTCCGCGGGCAGCACCCGCGCCGCGTTGTGGGTGAACTTCTCGCTCAGCGCGGCGTCGGTGAGCCGGAAGCCGTCGACAGAGGAGCCGTGCGCGTACTCGGCATCGTCGCGGAGGACGCCGCGCCGGGTGACCACCTCGACGGCGCCCGGGCTGGCGTGCGCGTCCCTGGACGACGGTCGCCGGTACGCCGGGTGGACCTGGTAGCTCACCCTGCTCATGAACGCGCGGACGGCGGGATCGGCCATGGTCACCTCGTCCTGCCACTCCGGGCCGATGCGGACGCCGTGCGCGGGGGCCGCAGGTCATCTCCGAGCTCGCCGCCGTCATCTCCAACGATCGCGACGACGACGGAGCCCTGCGGTTGCGTCCCGCGGCGGAGACGAGGTTCGGCCGCGTCTTCGACATCGAGGAGTACGACGACGCCACGACCGTCCACGTCGGCGACCTGGAGCTGTCCTTCGCCGAGACCCAGCATTCCGAGCTCTGCTTCGCCGCGCGCGTGACCGACGGCCGCGCGAGCCTCGTATACAGCGGCGACGCCGGACTCACCGGCGGGCTGGTCGAGCACTGCAAGGACGCCGACCTCGTCCTGCTGGAGGCGACCTACACGCGCGACCTGCCGGCGCACGAGGCGCCACGGCACCTGTCCGCGCGCGACGCCGGTGAGCTCGCCCAGCGCGCCGGCGCCGACCGGCTGGTCCTGTGCCACCTGGGGTCCGACGACGCCGACAACGTCGAACGCCTCCGCATCGCCGCCGCCCGGTTCGGCGGCGTGACCGACATCGCGACCGAGAACGCGACCTTCGTGCTGTGACCGCGACCAGGAGTTCCGAGGCGGCCGGGGGTGACGGCACGGACCCGAGGCGGGCCTCGACCGCCGGCGACGGCAGCCAGCACCGCGGCGTCGCGGCCGGCCGGCTCGGCGCCGTGGCGTCCGCCCACCCGGCCGCCTCGCTGGCCGGGCTCGACATGCTCCGGGCCGGAGGCAACGCCGTCGACGCCGCCGTCGCCGTGGCCGCCGCGCTCGCCGTGGTGGAGCCGAACAGCTCAGGGCTCGGGGGAGTCGGCTACCTGCTCGTCGCGTCACCCGGCGCGACCGAACCCGAGGTGCTGGACTTCGTGGGCCGCGCCCCGGCGGCCGCGACCCCTGACGCCTTCATCGAGCCCGGCTCGAAGGACCACGGGATACGGTCCGCACTCGTGCCGGGCGCGGTCGGCGGCTGGCTGGCCGCGCTGGAGCGGCACGGACGGCTGGACCGTTCCGTCGTCCTGGCGCCGGCGATCAGGCTGGCCGAGGACGGCTTCCCGGTGTCGGACTACCTCAGCGGCGTCATCGCCGGGCTGTCGGCGAGCCTCGCGCCGTACTCGTCGACGACCGAGGTGTTCCTGCCCGGCGGCCGGCCGCCCCGGCCCGGAGAGCTGCTGCGCCAGCCCGACCTGGCCCGGGCCCTGCGGATCGTCGCCGACGGCGGCGCCGACGCCTTCTACCGAGGGCCGATCGCAGAGGCACTGGCTGAGTTCTCGGCCGCGCACGGAGGACTGCTCTCGTACGTCGACCTCGCGGCCTTCGAGCCGAACTGGGAGCGGCCGGTCTCGGTGTCGTTCCGCGGCCACCGGGTCTACTGCCCCCGTCCGCCCGGCAGCGGGCTGCAGTACCTGCAGTCGCTGGCGATGCTGGAGTCGGCCGGCCTCTCGGGCCTGCAGCGGGGATCAGCGGAGTACGTGCACCTGCTCGCCGAGACGTTCAAGCTGGCGCGCGCGGACCGGATCGCTCACACCGTCGCGCCGGGGGAGGCCTGGCAGGGCCTGCTCACACCGGCCTACGCCCGGTACCGTGCGGCCGCCATCGACCCGGCCCGAGCGGCGACGACCGACGGCGTCCGGTTCGTGGGCGCGGGAGACCCGACGGCGGTGCGGGCCGGGAGCTTCGCGGACGCGATGCGCGAGTCCACGACCCACTTCGCCGCCGTCGACGCCGAGGGGTATCTGGTGTCCTGCACCCAGACCATCGGCGGCGGCCCGGTCAAGGGCTTCGGGTCAGGCGTGGTCTACGGGTCCACCGGCATCGTCATGAACAACTTCGCCCACTGGTTCGACCTCGACCCGGCCAGCCCGAACGTTATCGCCCCGGGGAAGCGGGTCGAGATGTGCCTCGCTCCGCCCCAGGTGTGGCGGGATGGCCGGCCGTTCGCCGCCCTCGGCACCCCCGGCTCCTGGGGCATCCTCGAGACCACCCCGCAGCTGCTGCTCAACCTCATCGAGCACGGCGACAACGTCCAGGCGGCCGTCGAGCGGCCGCGGTTCCGGCTCTTCGACGGGACCCGGCTGGTCATCGAGGACCGGCTCCCGTCGCAGGTCTATGCCGACCTGAGTCGGCTCGGTCACGCGGTCGAGCGGATCGGGCCGTGGAACCCGGCCGTCGGCGGCGCCCACGGTGTCGTCGTCGATCCGTCGACGGGGACGCTGTTGGGCGGCGCCGACCCGCGGCGTGACGGCATCGCCCTCGCCTACTAGCCGCACTCTTCGAGAGGAGAACCGTGCCCATCGCCCTGGGCGACGTCCAGCAGGCCGCCCGGCGGCTGGCCGGCGTCGCGCACCGGACGCCGATCCTGACATCCACCGCGATCAACCACCTCGTCGGCGCCGAGGTGTACCTGAAGTGCGAGAACGTCCAGCGCGCCGGCTCGTTCAAGATCCGCGGCGCCTACAACGCGATCGCCGGCCTCGACGAGGCCCCGCGGCGCCGCGGCGTCGTCACCTACTCGTCGGGCAACCACGCCCAGGCGGTCGCGCTCGCGGCCCGACTGGTCGGCACCTCGGCAGTGGTCGTCATGCCCAGCGACGCGCCCACGATCAAGCGTGCGGCCACCGAGGCGTACGGCGCGAAGGTGGTCGAGTACGACCGCTACACCGGCGACCGCGCCGCCGTCGCCGACGAGATCGCGGCCGCCGAGGGCCGCACCCTGATCCCGCCGTACGAACACCGCGACGTCATGGCCGGCCAGGGCACCGTCGCGCTCGAGCTCCTCGAGGACACCGGACCGCTCGACGCCCTGCTGGCTCCCATCGGCGGCGGCGGACTGATGGCCGGCTCCGCCGTCGCCGCGGCGGCCATGTGTCCCGGCATCCGGCTGATCGCCGTCGAGCCGGAGACCGGCGACGACACCCGGCGATCACTGGCGGCGGGCACGCGCGTCCGGATCCCGGTGCCGCGGACCATCGCCGATGGCATCGCGACCGACACCCCCGGCGAGCTGACCTTCCCTGTCGTTCAGCGGCTGGTCTACGACATCGTGCTCGTCACCGACGACGAGATCCGCGACGCCATGCGGCTCGCCTTCGAACGACTCAAGATCGTGGTCGAGCCGGCCGGCGCCGCCACCCTGGCCGCGCTCCTCGCCGGCCGGGTCCGGCCCTTGCCGCACCGGGTGGGTGTGATCGTCTCCGGCGGCAACGTCGACGCCGCGACCTTCGCCCGGCTGTTCGGCGGTGCATGATGGACCTGAGCGAACTGGCCTTGCGTCTCGTCGTCGCCGCTGTCTCCGGGGCCGCCCTCGGCCTCGAGCGAGAGTTCGGTGGCGGGCACAGCGCCGGCTTCCGCACCCACACCCTGGTCGCGCTCGGATCGTGCCTGTTCACCATCGCCGGCGCCTACGGCTTCGCCGACGCCAACCCCGGCCCGAACACCGACCCCGCCCGCGTCGCCGCACAGGTCGTGTCGGGCATCGGCTTCCTCGGCGCCGGCGCCATCCTCCGCGACGGCGCCTCCGTCCGCGGCATGACGACGGCGGCCACCCTCTGGATCTCCGCGGCCCTCGGCCTGGCGGCTGCGGCCGGCTCCTACGCCGTCACCGCGATTGCGGCGGCTCTGGTGGTGGGATTGTTGTGCACCCTGCGGGTGGTCCGACGGCTTGCGGCCCGCCTTCGCCGCCCCGGCGACGTGGTGGCGATCGAGTACCGGCGCGGCCACGGCACCTTGGGGCCGCTCATCCGCGCCCTCGACGACCTCGACCTGCGGCTGCGCTCCATCCAGATCGTCGACGACGACACCGACCTGTCCACGCCTGACGGTCTGCGCCGGGTGGAGATCCGCCTCCGCGCGCCGCACCAGCAGGCCATCGGCGAATTGCTGGCTCAGCTCCGCGGCCGCCCCGAGGTCCGCTCCGTCACCTGCAACCAGGACTGACCTTGTGATGGTGGTCGAGGCAGGAGTTCGGATGCCGCTGGGTCAGGACGGAGGGCGCAAAGCGGGATCCACCTCGGTCGGAATCGGTTGCCATTCGCATAGTCCATAGATGTGATTGGCCAGCCTGTCCGCTACTGCGGCCGCCCCCCGTGCGGTGACGAGTGGGGCTGCGATTGCGTGCGCTGCCGCCGGTCGACGTCCCAGTCTTGCTCAAGAAGGTCATCACCCTCCTGGGTGGCCGCAACGCCAGGTCGGCCAGCAGCCTGGTCGTGCGGCCGTTGCCGTCGAAGAACGGATGAATGTGCACCACGATCGCGTGGAAGGTGATGCCCAGTACGCGAGGAGTCAGGTCCGTCGTGTGTAGCCATCGCCAACGCAGGTCGTCGACATCGGTACGCGACCGGAGCGATCTGCTCAGGTGCAACCCCGACGTTGGTCTCCAGGCGTCGATGACGACCGGCCCACGTCCAGATCCGGTCGTACACGTCGGCTTTGCGGACAGGGTCACCGACCACCGCACCGCCCTGCTCCGTCAGGACTCGAGGTCATCCTAGGCGACGAGCGTCTCGCCGTACTCAGGGTCGAAGGACATCAGGCCCTTGGTGCTGTTGGCTGGGTCGATTCGAGGAACTTCTCGACCTCACGGGAGCGGACGTGACCTTCGGGCACTTCGCGATGCTCGAGACGTGCAGAGGCAGCAGCGGCCCTGAGGGCCCACCGCTCGATCGCATTCGCGTCGACCGTACGCGTTGCCATCGTCCCTCCCGTGATCGACCAGCACGATCCAGTCTAGGGCAGGTGGGCGCCACGCCGGTCGCGTCCTGACAGCGTCCAGTCGCGGAATGACGCACCACATGTGGATCGAGCCCACGGTCGGCGTCTAGCGCGCTGTCGTCGAGGTCGGGTCCGATGTGGGCGCGTCCCATGGGTTGAGGCATTGGACGCCGAGGGGTTCGAAGTGCTTGGTGTTGCGTGTCGCGACGGTCATCTCGGAAGCCTGTGCGATGGCGGCGATGAGGGCGTCGTCGAACGGCGCGTGCTCGGGAACCCGGTAGGCGGCAAGGATCCGCGCGGCCGCCAGGTCGAAGGGCAGCACGCGGCCTGCGAATGTGGGCAGGACATGCTCGTCGAACCACCGGCGCAGGATCGCTCCTTGAGCTGGATCGGACCGCTCCTTGGCGACGACTCCGCGCTCGATCTCAGCGATGGTCGTGGCTGTCACGAACTGGTCGGCCACGGGGATCGACGCCGCCCATGCCTCCACCGACCGATTGCGTCCTCGGACTCGCAGCGCGGACACCACGTTCGTGTCCAAGACGAACCTCATAGCTCAGGCGTTCGTGCGGCGAGGCCCAGGCGGTCGGGCTCGAACTCGATGTCGGCGCCCTCGTCCGTGCTGAGCAGGTCGACGATCGTGACGGGCTCACGCTCAAGACCGTGGGCGAGAATCTCGCGGGCCTCCGCCTCGACCGATCGGTGATGCTGTGCGGCGCGCGCGCGAAGCGCGGCCTTGGTGCCGGCCGGAAGGTTGCGGATCAGGATCTGCTCCATGGTGACCACCTTCTGAGATATCACGATGATGATATCGCTTTGCGGCCAGTGGCGGCAACCACGCAGCTCCTCGGTCTTGCTCGTGAGGCGGGGCCAGTCGGGTTCAGTCCAACGTCCTTGGACTCCTGACCTGCAGCGACTCGACCCCGGCCCGGGTGGGCGAGATTCGGATTGGTCGTTACGCCGAGGAGGCGCTGGTGACTGGGGGTCGACCAGTTCCAGGCTTCACTTAGCGGCCAGCTGCGACGGTCGACGATCGTCGTCGGGCATCCCATGGCGAATGCGTGTCCAAGTCTTTCAAAGCGATCATGGGCCTGCCGCGTTGACGCAGGTCAGCGCCCATGGCGTCTGAAAAGGCGCGCCGCCCTCTCAAAGCGGTAGCGCGGGCGCGAGTGCTTCAGGTGCCCAGACGGCCCGGGCGGGGCATATCGGTCGTCGGGTTACGTGCAGCGATGGCCGTGACCAGGGTGGTGATCAGGGCAAGGACGCCGTATCCGGCTGCGATCTGCGGGAGTGAGAACGTGTGGGAAAGCTGGCCGGAGATGAGGCTGGGGAAGGTGGCGCCGCTGTAACTGAGGAGATAGACCACGGCGAAGATCGGTGCGCGGTCGGCCAGAGAGCTGCCGAGCAGCAGGCCGCGGGTGGCGGCGCTGATGGCGATGCCCTGAGCGGCTCCCGCAACGAGAGTAGCGGCGATGAACAACGGCAATGTGCCAGAGGCGATCGCCGTGACGATGCCGATCCATCCTGTCAGGAAGGCGATCATGCCGATACGCTGCGCCACTGCTGGTGAGAACCGGCCGCCAAGGGGAGCGCCCAGAGCGCTGGCACCCATGTAGGTGGCGAACACCAATCCAAGGACGAACGAGCTGCTGGTGTGAAGTTGATCCTGAACCAGCGCCGGAACGAAAGCCTGATAGAAGGCCCCGGTCGCCCAGGTGCCCAGAAGCACTGCGGCCGCGACGGGAAGCAGCTGCCTGACTCGGACCGGTACGCGAACGTCGGGGCGCAGTGCTTGCCATCCGCCCGGCACCGGAGTCACGGTCTCCGAGCTGATGGCGACGAGTGCGGCGGACAGCAGGAGCAGACCGACGACGACCAGGTAGACGAGGTCACGTGGCCAGGGGCCGAACTGGACCAAGGCACCGGAGCCGATGGCGCCTACGGCAAGACCGAGCATGACTGTCTGACTGGAAGCGACGGAGGCCAGCCAGGTCGGCCTGGCCGGCGCGGCGTCGACGATGTAGGCGGTGAGGCTGCTGCTGGCCAGCCCGGCGCCGAGACCCATCAGCAGCCGACCTGCGATCAGGATGCCGATGTCGTGAACGTCCAAGAGCAGCAGGCAACCCAGGACGAGCAGTCCGAGGCTGGCGATCGCGGTGGGCCGTCGGCCCACATGATTGGACAGTCGTCCCAGCACCAGCAGTGAGCTGAGCGTAGCGGCGGAGTAGGCGACGACGGTCAAGGAGATGCCGGAGTTGGTGAACCCGTCCTCGGCTCGGTAGATGTTGAAAAGAGGGATCGTCGAGCCCACTGCGGCGAACACGGCCACCATCGAGACCACCGCTGACACGAACGTCAGCCGGAGCGTTCTGTCCCCGCGGCCCAGGGTGGTCGCCGGAGTCACGTGTGGCATCGAGCCTACGGCGTGGTCTCGTCGCCGCGTTCGTTGCTCTGCGCGGCCATCTCCTTGCGGACCTCATCCATGTCGAGGCCCTTGACACCATCGACGACCTGCGCCAGAGCCGCGGCGGGCAGGGCTCCCGCCTGGTTGAAGACCAGGACACCCTCACGGAACACCATCAGGGTCGGAATCGCCGTGATCCCCACGGCGGCGGGGATACGCCGCTGGGCCTCGGTGTCGAGCTTGGCGTGAACGATCTCGGGATTGGCCTCCGAAGACCGTTCGAAGACCGGGGCGAACTGCAGGCAGGGACCGCACCAGGAGGCCCAGAAGTCGACCATGACGATGTCGTTGCCGCTGATGGTGCTCTCGAAGGTGTCGTCGGTGAGTTCGATCGTGCTCATGGCGTTCCTTTCGTTGATCCGGCGCGGGCGGGCCTGCTCAATGCCCACGCCCCTGTCCGGGCGTGGTCGTGTGGGAGCCGGGGAGCTCGGGGTCGAGGACGTCGGCATATTCCGGGTGAGCGTTGACGAACGCCGCTGTGAACGGGCACGAGACGGTGGCGGTCTTTCCTTGCCGGCGCAGCTCGTCCAGGACGCCACCGATGAGCTTGCTGGCCACTCCCTGCCCCCGGAACTCGGGAAGCACCGAGGCCGCCAACAGGACGACCCGATGCCCGACCTGGTTGTAGACGAGCCCTGCGGCTGTCCGGCCTCCGACCGTGGCTTCGTAGACGCCGCCCTCTCGGTTGTCGGTGATGACGATGTCTTCGGTGTCGGACGTGGTGGCTCCGGACTGGTCCGGGCCGTCTGAGTCTTGATCAGTGCTGGTCAGGGTGACCATGTCGTCGGCGTTGTCCGCCATAGTGGGCTCCTGAGATCTCGTATGACCTACTGGTATCGGCCGTTGTAGCGGGTTCCGCTGCGGGTGTCGGTGAAGCTGACGCCCACTCGCACTCCGTCCTCGACGATCCACCGGACCGTGTAGGTCGCCCGGTAGGTCGGCGGCCAGAACGACGCGAAGGTCCCGTCACCGGTGACGGACCACTCGCCGGCCGACGGCGCACCGCGCTCGACGTAGGTCGTCCGGCCGTCCGCCGTGAACGACTGCGTCGCACCGTCCTCGAACACGAACTGTGCGGCGGTGAGGGCGGCGATCATGTCCGCCGCGTCGATGGGCTGGCCATCGGCAACGTCCCCACCGGAGGGCAATTGGTCCATCGGACTCTCCAGACATCGGACAGAGCATGGGCCGCCGCTGTCACGTCACACTGGCGACCAACTCGGAACACTCTGTGAGCTCTACTCTAAGGACGATATGGTCCGCTGTGAAATGTACCCGGCCGATCCGAGACGATCTGCTCGGCACCTAAGCGGGCTGGATGCCGTCCATCACGGCTGACCAGTCGGCCGCATCATGGACTATCAAGTCCATTCCAGGCACTGTCGCGGGCGTCGTCGCACGCCCGCCGTCGATGATCCGGCGTCAGAACTGGAGGACGTGCTTGATCCCGCCGGAGCGGCCGCTGGCGACCTGGTTGGCGATCGTGACGCCGTCCTTCACCGGGGTCGTCTTGATGTCGAGTCTCAGTTCGCCGGCGGCGGCGCGTGCGGCGAGTTCACCAAGTGCGGTTCCGTCGGGCTGTACATAGAGGTCCGACGTGGTGATTCCGCGAACCGGGTCGGGAGCGTCCGACGTGATGGAGCACAGTCGCCCCCCGTCGGTGAGGAGCCCCATCGCGTCCTCGGCGGTCCCTGTTGCGGCGATGAGGACGGCATCGAATCGTCGACCGGTCTTCTGCGCCCAGCCTTCGACATGCGTGTCGATGACCTCGCTGACCCCAAGGGCTCGGAGCTGATCGGCGTGGACGGGTCCTGCGCCGGCGACGACGTCAGCACCCCGGAGGCGAGCGAGCTGAACGGCGAGTGACGCTGTGGGGCCGGAGGCTCCGACGACGAGCAGGCGCGTGCCGGCATCGACCTGGAGCTCGTCCAAGGCCTGCTGAGCTGTGAGCCCGGCAACCGGCAGTGCCGCGGCCATGGCCGGAGCCAGGTTCTCGGGCAGCCGTGCGGCGTGGCCGGAACGGACCAGAACGTGCTCTGCCCAGGTGCCGCTACCGCCGGGGAGGGGAGCCTCGTGGACCAGCACGAGGTCGCCGTGGCGGAACTGCGTCTCGTCCGGGCCGGTCGCGGTGACGCGGCCGATGGCCTCGACGCCCAGGGCCGCGGGCGGTGCGAGGCCGACGTCCCATCCGCCCGTGTGGAGCAGGGCATCCCACGGTCCGATGCCGGCGGCGAGCACCTCCAGGACGAGTTCGCCGGCGCCAGGCTGGCGGGGATCCGGAAGTTCGAGGAGTTCGAGCTCGCCGTCGGGGGCGCGAACACCGAGTCCGATCATGACTTCTCCTTCTGCATCGACCATGTCAGTCCGTGTTTCGCGTTTCAGGCGACGGGCCATGTGCCGGGATGACTGGCTTCAAGGATCGAGGGAGTCTGGCGACCACGAGCCGGTAGGAGTCGGTGACGAGCTGCCTCACCAGGTCCTCGTCGAGGCTCGTGCCGCCTTCTGCCGTGATCCAGTGCTTCTTGTCCATGTGGTAGCCGGCCGTGATCTCTGCGTACTGCTCTCGTAGTGACACCGCTTCGTTCGGGTCGGCCTTGAGGATCACGACGGGGTGTCCCGGCATGTCGGTCATGAGCATGAAGACCTTGCCGTGCACCTTGTAGACCTCCCAGTTCGGGCCGACACGGTGTTCGAACGTGACGTCGGGCAGTTCTAGCGCGGACGCGTTCGCAACCTTCTGCAGCTCTTGCCCGTCCATGACTGATCACCTCCTCGATCGAACGGTATGTCCCGGCCGGTGAGGGTCACGCGAAGGTGAACAGCCGGTCGGGCTCGAATCGCGAGACCGGGGTCTTGTACTGCTTCTCCAGGTCGGGGTAGCCGAGCGCCAGCAGCACGGTGGTGGTGTGTCCGGACTCGCGGATCTTGAAGGCCTTGTCGACGGTGACGGGGTCGAAGCCCTCGAGTGGCATGGCTTCGACGCCGAGCTCGGCGGCGGCCATCATCGTCAGCCCCATCACCATGTAGGTCTGCTTCTCCATCCAGTGGTAGGTGTCCTTGTAGGTGTAGTTGCGCAGGTTCACGAAGTCGCGAGTCATCGATTCCCACCGCTCCTGCTTCGTCTGATCTGGGAACCGGCCGTCAGCCCGCTCCTTGGCGAACACCGCTTCGAGGTGGTGCTCGGGCACATCGGCACGGGTGGTGAAAATGATCGTGTGCGAGGCGTTGAGGATCTTCTCGGCGTTGTCCTGGAACCGTTCGCCGAGGTTGGCGGCGAGCCGCTCCTTGCCCTCTCGAGTGGCGAGAACGTAGAAGTGGTTGGGCTGGATGTTCGTCGACGTGGGGGCGGAGCGCAGGAACCTCAGCAGCTGCTGGAAGGTCTCCTCGGGGATCGATTTGCTGCCGTCGAAGTACCGGCTCAGGTGCTTGCTCATGAGCTCGTCGAGATTCATCTCATTCTGCTTTCTCGTGTGCCAACGGGTTGGCGGGCTGCAGGATGATGTCGGTCGGAACTAGGGCTCGCGGGCGAGGAGCTCGCTCAATCGGTCGAAGCTGATGCCTGTCGTTGCGGTCGCGGTATCGCCGGCCAGCAGCGCCTTGGCTGCTTGTTCGAGAGCGCCCATCGCGTGTGTGTAGAGCGCTGGGCCCAGGCTGATGCGTTTGACCCCTGCCTTCTGCAGTTCGGTGACGGTCAGCACCTGGTCGGCCGGTGAGATCAGGACGTTGATCGGCGTCGGAGCGACGGCGGCGACGATCGCGACCAGGGACTCGAGGTCGGGCGGGAACGGTGCGTAGAGCACGTCGGCACCGACCTCGGCGAATGCCGTCAGCCTTCGGATGGTGTCGTCGAGATCGGGCCGTCCCTGGATGAAGTTGTCGGTGCGAGCGGTGATCACGATGCGTCGCTTCGCCGCGGTGACGGCGCTGCGGACGCGGCTGACCGCGTCGTCGAAGTCGCGGATCGGGCCATCGGGGTTCCCGGTGGTGTCCTCGATCCCGATGCCGGCAAGTCCTCGCGTGACGGCGCTGTCCACGGTCGCGGCGACGTCTCCCGGGGTCTCGCCGTAGCCGTCCTCGAAGTCGCCGTTGACGGGCAGTCCGGTGAGCCGGCCGAGCAGGTGTGCGTGATCGAGATGCTCTTCGCCGGTGACGCTGTGACGTCCGTCGATGCGGCCGAGCGTGGCCGCCAGGGCCGCCGACGACGTTCCGATCGCCTCGAAGCCCGCATCGGCCAGTATCAACGCCGACACGCCGTCCCAGGCGTTCGGCATGACGAGGCCACCCTCGCGGGCGTGCAGCGCCATGAACCTCTCATAGAGCTCGGAGCCGGACATCTCGTTCCTTTCCCGGGTGATCGATCAGGGTGGCGAGGGCTGGGCCGGCCGGGCTGGTGTCTTCGCGGGAGCGGCGGGCACTCATGCCCGCACCGGAGCGGGGATGTCGACGTCGGTCTGGTTGACGTTGTTGAGGTAGTTCGTCAGCAAGGCGCGGACCGCCAACGCCACGATCGCCAGGACCTGTGGATCGGTGTACCCGGCACCCCTGACGGCCGCGAGGTCGGCGTCACTGACGTGTCCACGCGTCTCGATCACCCGCTGGCTGAAACGCGCGACGGCCGCCCGGCGGGGATCGATCGAGCTTCCCGCCCGCGCCAGGTCGATGTCCTCCACTGACATTCCCCCCTGCCGCGAACCGGCGGTGTGCAACGCCAGGCAGTAGTCGCAGCCGTTGGCTTCGGACACGGCCAGCGCGATGGTGTGGCGCGTCTTCGCGTCCAGGAGCCTGTTCGCCTTCGCCTGCAGCGTCATGACGATGTCGAGGACGACCGGGTTCGCCGCGAGGGTGGTGAACATGTTCGGCACGAAGCCGACTGCGTGCCGATCTGGTCGAGCGTGCCGCGCACGTCGTCGGAAGGCCCATCAGCAGGGAAAACGCTCAGGCGCGACAAGGAAATCAGCTCCAGTCCATGTGGGAGTGGGGTCAGGTATCCAACCGGGGGGTTTTGGGCTTCGTAGCCCACTTCCGAAAGGCAACACCATGCGGGACTGGGTTGTCAAGCCCATTCTTGATATGGTCGGGAACATGAAGTCCACGACGGCAGCGCCCGAGCCTCGCCAGCTCACGGGGAAGGGGCAGGCCACCCGCGCCCGAATCCTCGAGCACACCGCTGCGCTGATCTACCGCAACGGCGTTCACGCGACGAACAACGAGCAGGTTCGCCGCGCCGCCGGCGTCAGTGGATCACAGCTCAACCACTACTTCCCGACCAAGGAGAGCCTCGTGCTGGCGGTGATCGCCTGGCAGGCCGAGAATGTCCTCTCGCTCCATCGCGGCGACGAGTTCGACTCCTTCGAGGACGTCGAGGGGTTTCGGAAGTGGGCAGCCTTCTACGTCGGGTACGAGCGCGCCTTCCATGAAGGTTGCAGCCTCGGGTCGCTCGCCAGCGAGATCATCAAGACCGACCTCGACGTTCACGATGAGCTCTCTGAGGCGTTCACGCAGTGGCGACTGATCTTTCGCGACTCGCTCGCCCGTTTGCAGAGGCTCGGCCGGCTGAGCAACGATGCCGACCCCGAGCAGCTCGCGAACCTGCTCCTGGCGGCGTTCCAGGGAGGCATGCTCCTCGCCCAGATCGCCCGGGAGATATCTCCTCTCAGGGACGCCCTGCGGGCGGCTATCGACCACGTTGAGAGCTTCGCGATCACACCCGACTCCTAGGCAGCGGCACGTACCCAGCGAGCCGGCCCTGAGTCTCACTCATGATGATGTCTCTTTCGCATCAGGGTCGAACAGAACGCGATACCCGCCGTAGCCCTCGGCCTCGAGGTCGGCGACCGGGACGAAGCGCAGCGCGGCCGAGTTCATGCAGTATCGCTGGCCCCCGGCATCGGCGGGACCGTCGTCGAAGACGTGCCCGAGGTGACTGTCGGCGCCCGCGGAGCGCACCTCCGTGCGGGTCATCCCCAGCGACCGGTCGGTCTTCATGCGAACGGCGGCGGGAACGATGGGCTTCGTGAAGCTCGGCCATCCCGTGCCGCTGTCGTACTTGTCGGTCGACGAGAACAGCGGCTGGCCGGACACCACGTCCACGTAGAGGCCGGGCTCGTGGTGGTCCCAGTACTCGTTACGGAACGGAGGCTCGGTCCTGTCCTGCTGGGTGACGCGGTACTGGTCCTCTGTGAGGCGGCTCAGCGCCTCCGGCTTCTTGCTGTAGTCGTGGGACACGATGGTCACCTCTCAGGCGTCGTACTGCTTGATGGCCGAGATCTCGAACTCGATGTGTGGTCGATGGACGCTCACGACGGTCGTTCTCGCGATGCCGTCGCGACCGTCCCATCCGGTGCGGCCGCGTCCGCAGCCATCGGCCCGCCGGCGTCGCGCCGCTGACGGGCGCCGAGGCTGGCGGCGACGAACTCGGCCCGAGGGTGCTGCACGGACAGCAGCGACACGATGTCGCGTCCATAGAACAGCGCCGAGAACCAGACCAGGGCCACCCGGACCTTGCGTTCCCACGTCGGGACGGCCAGCACGTGGTAGCCGCGGTGCATGAGCCAGGCCAGCAGGCCCTTGATGACGATGAGGCGGTACTGGAAGATCCCCTTGCCCAGGCCCAGCGTGGCGACAGTGCCGAGGCTGTGATGCTTGTACGGCTTCACCGTGCCGCCGCGCAGATCGGCGACGATGTTCCTGGCCAGCCGCTTGCCCTGCCGGACCGCGTTCTGGGCGTTCGGCACCGTGAACGAGCCACCGGGGATGTCCGAGGCGAGATCGGGCACAGCGGCGTTGTCGCCGGCCGCCCAGGCATCCGGGATGGCGGCGTACGGCGTGCCGATGCGCAGATCGGCCCGAACCGGGAAATGGCCGGCCCGGTCCACCGGCAGGTCGGTGTGCCGCGCGACGACCGAGTTGCTCTGGTTGCCGGCGGCCCAGACGAGCAGGTGGTTGTCGTACTCGGTGCCGTCGGACAGCACGATGTGGTCGTTCACGGCCGACACCAGGCTCGTGTCGAGGTGGACGCGGGCGCCGCGCTTCTCCAGGTGCTCGACCACCCATCGCGCCGGCTTGTCGCTGACCTCGGGCAGGATCCGGTCGCGCACCTCGACCAGGTGGAAGCCGAGCTCGTCGGCGCTCAGCTCGGGGTAGTGCTCGAACAGGGCCGTGGCCAGCGAGAGCAGTTCGCCGAAGGCCTCGACGCCGCTGAACCCGCCGCCCACGACGGTCACCGTCAACAGCTTGCGCCGCTCCGGGCCGGCCGGCAACGTGGCCGCCTGCTCGAACGCCGTCAGCAGCCGGTCGCGGATCGCCACGGCCTCCTCGACGTACTTGAGCCCGACGGCCTCGTCCTCGATACCCGGTATGGGGAAGGTCCGGGTCACCGCGCCGGCGGTGATGACGACGGTGTCGTACTGCAGGTCCTGCTCCGTGCCGCCGACAGGCCGCACTGTGGCCCTACGGTGCGCGTGATCGATATGGACGACGCTGCCGACGATCAGGTGGGTGTGCGGAAGGTGCCGACGCAGTGACACCGCGACGTGCCTGGCCTCGATCGAGCCGGCCGCCACCTCGGGCAGGAACGGCTGGTAGGTCATGTAGGGCCGCGGGTCGACGAGCGGACCGACGCCTCGTCGGTCCGCAGCTTCTTCTCCAGCTTCCAAGCGGTGTAGAAGCCGGCGTAGCCGCCGCCGATGATCAGGATCCTCCGCAGCGCCACCTCCTCGAGCGCGAGCATGTGCGGGTCGGCCGGGCCAGGGACCGTGGTCAGTTGCGCCCGGCCATGATGCCGCCGTCGACGTCGACGATGGCGCCGGTCATCCAGCTCGCCTTGTCCGACAGCAGGAACGACACCGCGTTCGCGATGTCCTCCGGGCTGCCGACCCGGCCCAGCGGGTGGAAGCCGGCAAAGCCGTCGACGGTGGCATCGAGCTCGTCCTCGGGGACGAAGCCCAGGTAGAGGGGTGTCTTCACGACGGCGGGCGCGACCGCGTTGACCCGGATGTGGTGCGGGGCCAGTTCGATCGCGAGCGCCTTGGTGAACGAGTGCAGGCCGCCCTTCTGCACGGAGTAGCCCGTGTGCGGCGTCACCGCGATGCCCTGGTGCGCCCACATCGAGCCGACGTTGACGATGGCGCCGCCCCGGCCTCCGGCCACCATGCCCGCGACGACGGTCTGGGTGATGAAGAACAGCGCGCGGTTCAGCTCGTTGTAGGAGTCGTAGAACGCTTCGTCGTACTCGCTGAACGCCTTCGGGATGAAGAAGCCCGCGGCGTTGACCAGCAGGGTCGCGTCGGCGTGGTCGGCGGCGAGCTGCTTGCGGAGCTCGGGCACCTGGTCGCGGTCGGTCAGCTCGGCCGCGATGCCCCATGCCTTTCCGTGCTGCGACAACTCGCCCACCGTCGCCTCGACCTTGCCATGGTCTCGGCCCGTGACGACGGCGCTGCCGCCGCCGGCGACGACCTGGTGGGCCGTGGCCAGCCCCATGCCGCTGGTGCCGCCGATGACCACGACCTTGCGGCCCTCGAAGTCTTCACTCATGACAGTCGTCCCTTCACTGCTAGCCCCGGCACGCCCGGCCGGACGACCCGAACGTAGACGCGACAGAACTGGTCGGTCAAGTCCACTCCGAACCACTCCAGCGTGTGATCCAGGCGGGCCTGGGAGCCTGCGTCGACCCCTGTGTCCGAAGTGCCCCTCCGTGGTCCGGCGGTGTGCCTCGACGATGGGAGCGGCACGATCCTATGGTCATATGTGCTGGCCGCAGGCTGTTTGTCCGTGCGGTTCGGTCGCCTTTCGACTGGACCCGCTCCGACCTCGGAGCCGATGATGCCCGGAGTGCCCTCGTCCGGCCTCGGTTCGCGGTGCGTGCAGCAACAGGGACTATCGGGTCCACATTCTGGGGTATATCTGGGCTGGACCCAGACGCTGGCGTGACCGCCGTCCTTCGCTGCAGATCGCCGACCCCCTGACAGGAGCAACGAGATGACCGATGTCACCTTCACCCACCGCCGGGCCGACAGCTCGGCCAACGAAGACCTGACCAAGCTCGCCCGCCACGGCGCCGACGCCTTCGGCTACCAAGCCCACCTGCGCATCGACCGTCAGCTCGCCCAGCTCCTACGCCTGCGGGTGTCGCAGATCAACAACTGCGTCTACTGCCTCGACCTCCACCACGAGGCAGCCCGCGCAGCCGGCATTCCCCGAGCGGTGATCGACACTTTGACCGCCTGGTGGGAGACGGACCTGCACGACGACGCGGCCCGCGCCGCGCTCGCCTACACCGAGGCGATCACTCGTGTCGCAGATGCGACTGTGGCCGGCGATTTCGGTGCCCGGCACGATGCGCTCGCCCAGCACTTCTCCCGAGAGGAGATCCTCGAGATCATCGGGATCGTCATCAACATGAACGTCTGGACCCGGCTCAAGATGGCCGAAGGCGCCGCCCCCAGCCTCGCCGGACAGCCGACGTTCGGGTGACGCCTGCGCCATTCCGGCTGACACGCCTCAGGCGTTCCACGAGTGCTCGAGCGTCGCCCGGTCCCACCCGCCGAGGTCAGCCGCGGCGTTGTAGGTGGTCTCGAGGAACTCGTTGAGGGCGCGGTCCGGATCGGGTGCGGTGGCGACGGCCTCGTACGGCAGCAGGTACTCGCCGTTGGCGTAGGACGCGTCCGACGGGCGGATCGGGTGGTCGGCGTATCCGTCGGGTTCGGGGTACGCGTAGGCGTAGAACGCGCCTTCCTCGCCGCCGCCGGGCCAGAACCCGAAGCTGGCCAGCTCGTGCGAGTAGCCCTCGCGCATGACCCAGTCCGGGCAGTTGGGCGCACCGCCCGGGTGCGGCGGCGCCGACCGGCCGGAGAACCGGGTGCACGCCAGGTCCATGGCACCCCAGAAGAAGTGCACGGGGCTGACCTTGCCGACGAATCCCGACCGGAACTCCGTGAGGGCACGGTCGGCTCGGAGGAGCTGGCGCCAGAACAGCTCCACGGCGCGCGAGTCGTAAGAGCTGTGCTCGTGGTCCTGAGCGAATGGGATCGCCGGGTCGACCTCGTTCGGCACGGCGTGGATCCGGGTCGGGATCCCGAGCTCGCTCAACGCGTCCATCGTCTCGGCGTAGAAGGCGGCGACCGGCTTGGGTGCGAGCGGCACGCCTCGACGCCTACCGTCGCTGGTGCGGATGTGCAGCTGGTGGTCGACGAAGTCGAACTCGATGTCGAAGGTGCCGCCTCGGTACGGGATGGCCGAGGTGGTCAGGCCGCGAGCGCTGACGTACAGGGTGACGTGCCACCAGTGGTTGGCCATCGGCGCGTGGGCCATGCGGATCTTCCCGACGATCTGGGTCCACAGGTGCAGCGTATCTCTGGTGTCTGCCCAGTCCGCGAGCTTCAGCCGAGGCCACGTCGCGCCCAGATCGGTGCTCTGCTCCGCCATCATGTCGTCAGTCTGCGTCCGTGCACATGTGCGATGTCAAGCCGTCGAGCGAACACCAAGTGGTCCCTGAGGTCCAATCTGTCGCGACCGAGGTCTCCGTCATCGAGTCTTGCGTCTGGTCAGATGGAGGATCGGTGCACCGGCGCCGCTCCTCCAGGCCGGTAGCCTTACCCCTGTGACCAGGTCAGGGAGTGTCGAAGGGGAGCCGAGGCTGACGCCGCGCGGGGCGGCGACGAGGCAGCGCATCATCGCGGCCGCGGCCGAGCTCATGTACGTGAAAGGGGTCAGCTCGACCACTCTGGACGAGGTCCGCGCGGCGAGTGGCACGAGCAAGTCCCAGCTCTACCACCACTTCGCCGACAAGGAGCAGCTCGTGCGCGCCGTGGTCGCACTGCGCGCGGAGCAGATCATCGAGCGCGAGCAGGCCGCGCTGCTACGCCTCAGATCGTTCAACGGGCTGCTGCGGTGGAGGGACGCTCTCGTCCAGCGCAACGCTCTGCAGAAGGGCGCGCACGGCTGCATGCTCGGCTCGCTCGCCGTCGAGGTGTCCGACCAGGACGACGTCGCCCGATCGGCCCTGGCAGAGACCTTCGGCGAGTGGGAAGGGCTCATCGAAGCCGGCCTGCGCCGCATGCAGGAGGCGCGGACACTGGCCGCCGACGCCGACCCTCGGAAGCTCGCGACCGGGCTGATGGCAGCGCTGCAGGGCGGCTACCTCCTCGCCCAGGCTGCTCATGACATCGCACCCATGGAGACTGCGCTCGACCTGGCGCTCGATCACGTCAGGACTTTCGTCTCGGACTCCTGATCGCCGCGGTTACCCGGCAGAACGCGATCGAACACAACTCAGCGCCAGGTCGAGCGCTGCCTCCAGCTGGGTGATGTCCCGGCTGGCTCTCGCCAGCAGCGATCCGCCCTGCAACGCCGCCGCCAAGCTCGTCGCCAGTCTGGCCGGATCCGTGTCGGCGGCCAGTTCGCCGTTCTCCCGCATCCGGTCGAAGCCGGCCGTCAACAACGTCACGAGTGCGGAGAGCGCGACCGGACGCGCCGCCGACGACCCGTCGCCGTCGCACCCGCGGTGGGTCGCGTCGTGTACCGCTGATGCGTTGAGGATCATGCGTCGGTGCACGCCGACGACCTCATCGCGCCAACGCACCAGATCCTCTATCGAGGCCAGGCCGCGCAGTGTTGATCCTCCCCAGGTCAGGGCATCGCCGGGCGAGTCGGCAGCCTCGACGTCGGCGCAGCCATCTCGGCCCATCGATGAACCCTCACCACGGTCGTCTTCAGAGCCCATGATCGATCTTCCCTGTGTCGAGGTTCCTGACTGGGATGGACGTTACAGTCCACCAGGGTGACACCCATAGCCGACCGGCGAAATGGGGCGATGGTGCGCCAGGGGCGGTCTTGTTATGGACTATCTAGTCCAGGTACGTTGGTGCCTGGAACAGTGGGCAGCAACCGGACGCGAGGCCTGAGGGTGGAGTCCGGGCGCCCCGTGAGTGCCGTGGAGGCGAACGAATGAGCTCGATCGCGAACCGGCAGTCGCTGCCCGGGTCTCAGCCGGCCGTGCAGCCCCTGGACAAGGGCAGCGTGGTCGTCCGGTGGATGACGTCCACCGACCACAAGATCATCGGCTACATGTACCTGATCGCGTCGTTCGGGTTCTTCCTGTTCGGCGGCGTGCTGGCGCTGTTCATCCGGGCCGAGCTGTTCTCGCCGGGGCGTCAGGTCGTCAGCGACGAGATGTACAACCAGCTGTTCACCATGCACGGCACGATCATGCTGCTGTTGTTCGCGACGCCGTTGTTCATCGGTTTCGGCAACATCATCGTGCCGCTGCAGATCGGCGCGCCCGACGTCGCGTTCCCGCGGCTGAACATGTTCAGCTTCTATCTGTTCCTGTTCGGCGGGCTCATCGTGTGCGCGGGGTTCATCACCCCGGGTGGTGCGGCCGACTTCGGCTGGTTCGCCTATGCGCCGTTGCACAACACCGTCTACAGTCCGAACGTCGGTGGTGACCTGTGGGTAGCGGGCCTGGCGATGGGCGGTTTCGGCACCATCTTCGGCGCCGTCAACTTCATCACGACCATCGTGTGCATGCGCGCACCCGGCGTCACGATGTTCCGGATGCCGATCTTCACCTGGAACATCCTGGTGACGTCGATCCTGGTGCTGATCGCGTTCCCGCTGTTCGCGGCCGCGCTGTTCGCGCTGTTCGCGGACCGGAACCTCAACACGCTGATCTTCGACCCGTCGTCCGGCGGTGCGGTGTTGTGGCAACACTTGTTCTGGTTCTTCGGCCATCCCGAGGTCTACATCATCGCGTTGCCGTTCTTCGGCATCATCACCGAGGTCATCCCGGTCTTCAGCCGCAAACCGATCTTCGGCTACAGGGAGATGGTGTTCGCGACCTTGGCCATCGCAGCCCTCTCGGTGGCGGTGTGGGCGCACCACATGTTCGTCACCGGAGCGGTGAACCTGCCGTTCTTCGCGGCCATGACCATGCTCATCGCCGTCCCCACCGGCATCAAGTTCTTCACCTGGATCGGCACGATGTGGCGGGGGTCGCTGACGTTCGAGACACCGATGCTGTTCTCCATCGGTTTCCTGGTGACGTTCCTGTTCGGCGGCTTGACGGGCATCATCCTGGCGTCGCCGCCGCTGGACTTCCACGTGTCCGACACCTACTTCGTCGTGGCACATCTGCACTACGTCGTGTTCGGCACGGTCGTGTTCGCGATGTTCGCCGGGTTCTACTTCTGGTGGCCCAAGTTCACCGGGCGCATGCTCGACGAGCGCCTGGGCAAGGTGCACTTCTGGCTGTTGTTCATCGGTTTCCACGGGACGTTCATGGTCCAGCACTGGCTGGGGGTGGAGGGCTTCCCGCGCCGGTACTCCGACTACGAGCCCGGCGACGGCTTCACCTTCCTGAACCAGTTCTCGTCGGTGTTCGCCTTCGTGCTGGCCGCGTCGACGCTGCCGTTCCTGTGGAACGTGTGGCAGACCCGGCTCGCGCCGAAGGTCGAGGTCGACGACCCGTGGGGCTTCGGCAACTCCCTCGAGTGGGCCACGTCCTGCCCGCCGCCGCGGCACAACTTCACGTCGCTGCCGCGGATCCGCAGCGAGCGGCCCGCGTTCGACCTCGAGCACCCCGAGACCGCGGAACGTGGCCTGAGCATGCCACCGTCCTGACCGCCGCCATCAGAGACTCGTGGCAGTGCTCGACGCTGCGTGATGAGCCTCGTCGACGGGAGGGAAGGGCCTGAGCATGAGCCGCTTGGAGGAGAGCTCGAGCCGGTCCGCGGCCTCGCGGTTGACGGCGCGTGGCGCGAGGACGAGATCTCGCATCATCGCCACGGCCGCGGAGCTGATGCGCGTGCAAGGTGTGGGCGGCACGACCCTCGACGATGTCGTCGTCGCCGGCAACGTGAGCAAGTCACAGCTCTACCGGCACTTCGACGACAAACGAGCTCTGGTGCGGGCGGTCATCGAGCACGTGGGGGACCGCACCATCGCGGTCGAACGACGACGGCTCAGCACGGTGACGACGCTCGCGGAACTGACGCGGTGGCGAGACGCCCTCGTCGAGAACGGGGTGCTGCGAAAAGGCAGGTATGGGTGCCCGTTGGGTTCGCTGGTCGTCGAGGTCGCCGATCACGACGCGATCGCGCGGAAGAAGCTCGACGAGCTGTTCTCGGTGTGGCGAGGACTCTTCGAAGGTCTCCTGCGGCGGTTCCAGAAGGCCGGTGTCATCCCGCAAGAATCTGACGTCTCGCGACTGGCGATGGGTCTCCTGGCGGCTGTGCAGGGTGGCTACCTGCTGGCGCAGGCGTCCCGTGACGTCGCGCCCATGGCGGCCGCGATCGACATGGCACTGGCGCAGCTTCGACTGCCCGAGGGCACGCCCTGAGGATCGGCCCGACCGAGGCGATCCACCCCTGCTCTACGGGTCGAACGGGTCGTCGGGGATGATGTGAATCGCGGCCTCCTCTGCGGAGGCTGCGCCGCCGTCGATGCCGACGTCCTCGGCCCGATAGTCCGACGACGGGTCGCCAGGATCCTGGTCTGCCCAGACGAGCCGGCCCGCTCTCGTGTATCCGACCTGGTCGTCGATCAGTTCGCCTGCGGTGTCCGATGCGTCACCGATCCCGTCGCCGAACTCTTCGGCTCCGACGTCGGGAACCTCGTGGGCGAGCCTGAGGCTGAGGGGCTCGTGCATGCTGGCCTCATAGGCGGTCACTCCCCACGCGAGGCTTCCAATGGGGCGATCGGGCGGCGAGTAGCCCGGCCCGTCGACGTCGTCGCCCAGCTCCTCGTCATCGAGACTCTCCTCCGGCGGCAGTAGGCCCGGAACGTATTCGTCCATCATCTCTCCTCCGGTCCGGCCCTCCGGCCAGGTGGTCAGGCGCGCCGCGCCCCGTGGCTGGACTCAATGAACTGCGGCGTCGAGGTTCGAGAGGTGCAGTCCGGGGCGCAACCTGTTCCGTGCAGCGTACCGTCTGCTGGTCAATAACTGGACCATTAGGGCCAGTTCGCTGAGATGCCGCGAAGGTAGTCGGCCAGGACCACCGCCTGGTTGAGGTGAGTATCGCGTGCGCCGAACAGCAGCGTCACCACCGTGTGCGGGCGCATCTGGGTGATGAGCTCGTCGACAGCGGGGTTCTCTTCGAGCTCGGCGCGGTAGCGCACTGTGAACTCCGCGAACCGATCCTCACGATGAGCGAACCAGGTCCGCAGCATCGAGCTGGGCGCCACCTCCTTGGCCCATACGTCGACGGCGGCAGCATCCTTCGAGAGGCCGCGCGGCCACAACCTGTCAACCAGGACCCGCAACCCGTCGGCAGGCCCCTGCCCCTCGTAAACACGTCTCGTCCTGATCTCCATCGGCTCTCCCCACGTACCGCGACGGCGCCGTCCAGAACAGCCGGGCGCTTCTTCACCTGGTGTTCGGGCTCGGAAGCATTGTTGCGGCACCTGTCCCGCCTCTACCCGCCAGGGCTGTCACATGCTCATCCGGCCGTTGGGTGGTGTCTGGGCCCTCGAGGGTGCGTACCAACTCGAGCTCGACGTGCTCGGGAGCCATGTCGTCGAAGAGCCGGCGGCCCTGCCCGAGCAGCACGGGGATGATCTGCAGGGACTCTCGTCGAGCTCCCCGGCGTGCAGGAGCGCTCGCGCCGCCACCGCGCCGTGCGGGAGGACGTCCCCGGTCTGACGGATCAATGGGTCCGCGACCCCGGATCCCGGTTGATCATGGAGAAGAGCGGGTTTCCAGGGCTCTGGAAGCTGATCTTCTCCATGATCGACAACAGCTGGCCACGATCCATCAAGACGATTCCGGGCCGCCGGGGTTGCGTCGCCGTTCCGATCATCAGGGTTTCTCACGCCGCCACAGCGACCGCGAGGGAACCTGATCACGAACGTGTAGGAGAACGCGTCGATCCGTCAGGCGCGCCCTAGCCGACGACCGCCGTCATGCGGATCGAGACGAGGATGCCAGGGATCTCGGCCCCGAGCTTCGCGGCGTAGCGCGCCGGCGCCGGGTCGGAGAACCAGTTGGCGTACTCCTCGTTCATCCCCGGGAAGTCCGCCGGATCGCTCAGCAGGATTCCGACCTCGACGACGTCGTCGAGGGTGGCGCCCGCCGCGCGGAGGACCGCCTCGCAGTTGGCGATCGCCTGCCGCGTCTGCTCCTGAATGGTCGGGCCGGCGGGCTTTCCGGTCGCTACGTCGACGCCCACCAGCCCTGACACGTAGATGTGCTGGCCGGCCTTGATCGCCTGACTGAAGAGCGGCGATGCCGGGGCGTCCGAGGTAGAGATCGCTTCGCGCACGCGTCGCAAAGTACTGCGCCCCCTCCGGCGCTGTCCACTGTCAGTCCGGCAGGTGCGCTGCCGGGGCATGCCGGCTGGTGTCAAGTGTGCTTGACAGCAATGGGCGGGTCAAGCACACTTGACACGAGGAACGAGGGGAGCGGTCCATGCAGGCACACAGTGAGGCCACGAGCTACCGGCAGTCGAACCGGGCCGCCGCTCAGCTCGCGCTCTGGACACTGGCCTGGGCGGCGTCGCTTGCCGCGGCGAGGTTCGGACCCGAGCTGTGGGGCGAGCAGCGATCAGTGGCGAGCTGGGCCGCGGTCGGAGCCAACGCTCTCGTCGGCATCGCCTGGATCGTCGCCTTCGCGCGCTTTCTCCGGGCGCTCGACGACCTGCAGCGCAAGATCATGCAGGACGCCCTGGCGGTCACGCTCGGCGTGGGCTGGGTCGTCGGCTTCAGCTACTTCGTCGCCGATGCCGGTGGCCTGGTTGCCTACGACGTCAACGCCGCGGCCTTTCCGGCGCTTCTGGGCGTCGTCTACGTGATCGCCTTCGTCGTCGGCTCGATCAGGTACCGATGAGGAACCGCATCGCGGAGCTCCGAACCGAACACTCCTGGACGCAGGCCGACCTGGCTCAGCGTGTCGGGATATCGCGACAGTCGATCAATGCGATCGAGACGGGGAAGTTCGACCCGAGCCTGCCCGTCGCGTTCCGCATCGCCAGGCTGTTCGACCTGACGATCGAGGACATCTTCACCGACGATCAACCCCCCACGTAGCTGCCTTGGTGGACTGGATCGTCCACTGCATGCACTTGCCCAGGGTCTGGCCGCCGTGGTCGCGGGACGAGACGGACTGTATAGTCCACACGGATAGCGGCGCGGCACGGATGATGGGAGTGAGCGTTGTCTCTGACGACTCGTGGTTTCTCCGGACGACGGCGTGAACCGGACGACCGGCTCCCGCCCGGGCAGACGCTGGTCCAGAGGTGGCCGGTCCTCTCGGCGGGCCCCACGCCCAACGTGCACACGGACACCTGGGACTTCGTCATCCGCGACGAAGGCGGCACCGAGCACCACTGGAGCTGGGACCAGCTCCTCGCGCTCGGGGTCGAGGACATCACGGTCGACATCCACTGCGTCACCCACTGGTCGAAGCTCGACATGTCGTGGCGTGGCGTCAGCCTCGACAAGCTCTTCGAGAACGTCGAGACCGAGGACGCGTACGTCATGGCGCGGTCCTACGGTGGCTACACCACGAACCTTCCGCTCGAGGACCTCCTCGACGGCCAGGCATGGATCGCGATCGAGGCCGAAGGAGAGCCCCTCGACCCCGAGCATGGCGGCCCGGCGCGCCTGCTCGTCCCGCACCTCTACTTCTGGAAGAGCGCGAAGTGGATCCGCGGCCTGACGATGATGCCGACGAACGACTCGGGCTTCTGGGAGCAGTACGGCTACCACCTCTACGGTGATCCGTGGAAGGAAGAGCGCTACTCGTGAGTGCTCGGACGGCGCCGCTCCCGCGTATGCGTCATCGACGCCCGGCCTGGCACGTCGCCACCGTCGTCGAGACCCGGCCGGAGACTCCGAACGCCGTGCGCCTGGTCCTCGACGTCCCCACCTGGCCCGGCAGCGAGGCGGGCACTCATCTGGACGTGCGCCTCACCGCACCGGACGGCTATCAGGCGACCCGCTCCTACTCGGTCGCCACGTCCGAACCGGGACGGGTCGTCCTCGGGATCGACGAGCTGCCCGACGGCGAGGTCTCCCCGTTCCTCGTTCGCGAGGTACTGGCCGGCGACGAGCTCGAGATCCACGGGCCGCTGGGCTCGTACTTCGTCTGGCGTCCGGGCCAGAGCGGCCGCCCGGTCCAGCTCATCGCCGGCGGATCGGGTGTGGTCCCGCTCTACGCCATGGCGGCTGCCCACGCGGCCGCGTCGGACCCGTCGCCGTTCCGTCTCCTCTACTCCGTGCGAACTCCGGCATACGTCTACTTCCGCGACGAGCTCGCCGCGCTCGCGGGGCCGTCGTTCGCCGTCGACCACGTCTACACGCGCCAGGCGCCACCGGGATGGGACGAGCCGGCCGGGCGTCTCACCAGGGACTCGCTGGCGTCCACGACGTTCGCGCCGCATGAGCGTCCACGCATCTTCGTGTGCGGATCCACGGGCTTCGTGGAGACGGTGGTGGCCTGGTTGCTGGAGCTCGGGCACGCGGCACACGACATCCTCACCGAACGATTCGGAGGCCTCTGATGACGACCCGGCTCGACGGCAATGTCCTCGCGGGCGCACTCGCCCACCTGTTCGTGCCCGACGCCACCGACCTGCGGGCCCGGTGCACGAACTGCGGTCGGGTGGCTCCGATCGCGGAGGCCGTCGTCTACGCGGACGCCCCCGGCCTCGTCGCACGCTGCCGGTCGTGTGATCACGTCCTGGCAGCCATCGTCGACGCCGGGGACAAGGTCTACCTGAGCCTGTCCGGGCTGAGCGCCATCGCACTACCGAAGTGACCGACATCCCCACCACAGAGCCCGGAGTGCTGATGGCCGACGCCTTGAGCGCTGTCGTGGACGAGCTGACGTCCGACCCGTCCAACGCCTGGGCACGTGACCTCGGCTACCGCCCGGTGTGGGCCGGGTCCACGTCAGCGCGGATCGCGATCATCGGCCAGGCGCCGGGCCGGCGCGCCCAGGAGAGCGGCATTCCGTGGGACGACGCGAGCGGCGTACGTCTGCGCTCGTGGCTCGGTGTCAGTGACGACCAGTTCTACGACCCCGAGCTGTTCGCCGTCGTGCCGATGGACTTCTACTTCCCGGGCAAGGGCACGTCGGGCGACCTGCCCCCGCGTAAGGACTTCGCCCCGCGGTGGCATCCGCGGATCCTCGCCGCGATGCCGGACATCGCGCTTCGCGTGCTCATCGGTGCCTACGCGCAGCGGTACTACCTCGCGGGGCGGGCCCAGGCGAACCTCACCCAGACCGTGCGCTCCTATCGCGAGTACCTCCCCGCCGAGTTCCCGCTGGTGCACCCGTCCCCGTTGAACTACGGCTGGCACGCCAAGAACCCGTGGTTCACGGACGAGGTCGTTCCCGAGCTGGCCCGCCAGGTCTCGGTCCTGCTGGAACCCCGACAGAAAGTGTGACGATGATGATCGATCTCGAGGCCGAAGCAGCAGCCCGTGAAGAGAACAACGCCGCGCTCATCGCTGCTCTGGACCAGAAGAGCCTCAGCGACGTGGAGTCCACCTGGCAGCTCGATGTCCTCAACGACGCCGAGCACGGCCGCTGGATCGCCACGCTCGGCGCCGAAGCGATCGCCGAGCTCCCGTACCGGTTCGTGGGCGGTCGCGTCGTGCTGCTGTCGACCTGGGTCGACCCCGCCTACCGCAACAACCGCGTGGCCACGGAACTCGTCGCCCGTGTCCTGGACGAGATCCGCGAAAGCGGGAAGACGATCACCATCATCTGCCCGGTCGTGGGCGTGTTCATCGCCCGCCACCCCGAGTACGCCGACCTCATCGACGAGGTCCGTCCCGGCGCCGGCGCCCACCCCGAGCGTGAGCCCGCGGAAGACGACCACGACGAGGAGCTCACGGCGTTCGAGCGTGACCTGGCATAGCCGTGGCAGTGATCAGCCGGACCGGCCGCAGGAGATCGCTCCGGCTGGCGTTCCTGTCGGCGGTGGTCTCGTTGGCGGCCGTCTTCGCCGCGTCGGCCGCGCCGATCCCGCTGTTCAACACGTACCGGGCCGAGGACGGGTTCACCAACGCCGACATCTCGCTGGCGATCGTCGCCTACGACCTGCCCACCCTCGCCGCACTGCTGGTGCTGGGACAGCTGTCCAATCATCTGGGTCGACGGCCCACCTCGATCGCCAGCCTGGGCCTCCTCCTGCTGGGCTGTCTGCTGCTGCTGAACGTGCACGACACCGGCGCCCTGCTGGCCGGCCGGCTGCTCATGGGCCTCGGCGCCGGGCTGGCCAGCAGCAGCGTCACCTCCTACATCGTCGACGCCGCACCCACCAGGCCGGCGTGGCTGGCCTCCGTCGCCTCCAGCCAGACGCCCATGCTGGGTCTCGCCGTCGGCGCCATCGGCTCGGGTGCCCTGGTCCAGTTCGGCCCCTGGCCGCGCGAGCTCGTCTTTCTGGTGGCCGGCGGCCTCGTGCTGCTGTCCGCCGCGCTCGTCGCCATCAGCCCGGAGACCGTGACTCCGACGCCGGGTGCCTGGCGATCACTCCGGCCCAGCGTCAGGGTTCCGGCCCGCGTCCGGCGGCTACTCCCCGTCGCGGCCGCGGTGTTCCTGTCGACCTGGGCGACCGGGGCCTTCTACCAGGCCTTCGTGCCAGCGCTGGTCGAGGATCGACTCCACACCCGCAGCCCGCTCGTCCTGGGACTGGTGTTCGCCGCCTACATGGCCCCGAGCGCGCTGGGCGCTCCTCTCGGCGGCCGGTTCACACCAGCGGCGGCCCAACGCCTGGGCATGCTCGCCTTCCTCGCCGGAATGATCGGCATCATCACCGCGATCGCCACCGGCGCGCTGGCGTTGTTCATCGCCGCGACCATCGTCGCCGGCGCCAGCCAAGGCGTGGCCATCAGCGCCGCCACCCGCGGCCTGCTGCACGGAAGCACCGTCGCCGATCGAGCTCCGATCTTCAGCGCCATCTATCTCATCTGCTACAGCGCCGCCGCCTTCCCGAGCCTCCTCGCCGGCCAGCTCTCCCAGACGTACTCGTTGCCGCAGATCGCGACCGGGTACGGCGCACTCGCCATCGTCGCCACCCTGTTCACCGCCGTCGCCGCACGCAATCCACGGTGAGTGAGCCGAGGTGACGTCGTGGCGTGGCCACGCGGGTCTCCATGGTCCAGTTCCATCGCACCGCAGCGTCGGGTCGCGCGGGCTTCCGTGGCGCGGGTCCAGGACCACTGGAACCGGCGTTCGATCGTTCGGGCCGGTAGCCTTGCGTGCGTGACCAGGTCGCAGAGCGCTGAAGAGGTGTCGAGGCTGACGCCGCGCGGCGCGGCGACGAGGCAGCGCATCATCGCGGCCGCGGCCGAGCTCATGTACGTGAAAGGGGTCAGCTCGACCACTCTGGACGAGGTCCGCGCCGCGAGTGGCACGAGCAAGTCCCAGCTCTACCACCACTTCGCCGACAAGGAGCAGCTCGTGCGCGCCGTGGTCGCACTGCGCGCGGAGCAGATCATGCAGCGCGAGCAGGCCGCGCTGCTACGCCTCAGATCGTTCAACGGGCTGCTGCGGTGGAGGGACGCTCTCGTCCAGCGCAACGCCCTGCAGAAGGGCGCGCACGGCTGCATGCTCGGCTCGCTCGCCGTCGAGGTGTCCGACCAGGACGACGTCGCCCGATCGGCCCTGGCAGAGACCTTCGGCGAGTGGGAAGGGCTCATCGAAGCCGGCCTGCGCCGCATGCAGGAGGCCCGGACACTGGCCGCCGACGCCGACCCTCGGAAGCTCGCGACCGGGCTGATGGCAGCGCTGCAGGGCGGCTACCTGCTGGCCCAGGCTGCTCATGACATCGCACCCATGGAGACTGCGCTCGACATGGCCCTCGGCCAGGTCAGAACCTTCGTCACCACCTGAGGGGCACGCTGCTCACCCGGCGGAATGCGAGCGAACATGGTCTGGACTATATAGTCCATGTAGGTTCGCGCCCGACGAGCTGGAGCGACGCGGTGTCAGGAGAAGCCACAGTGAGCCCCGAGATGAATGTGCGAAAGACCAGCAACACAGGAGCGTACGAGGCCGTCGTCGATGGACAGGTCGTCGGCATGATCGTCTACCACGCGCAAGGAACCGGTCGACGCGTGACGCTCAGCCACACGATCGTCGAGCCCGACCATCGCGGGCGGGGAATCGCGACCGGGCTGGTGAGGCACGTCCTGGACGACCTGCGTGCACAGGACCTGAAGCTCACCAACTACTGCCCGTTCGTGGCGGACTACATCGCCGATCATCCCGAGTACAAGGAACTGGTCGACAGTCGGTTCCCGGGCCGTGCGACGGTGCCCGGCCGCCCTCCGCGCGAGCGCTCCGCCTGAGGGCGACGTGGGCCGGCCGCGTCGGGGGACCAGTTCGTCAACGACCTGCGTCGCCGGTCTGATCGAAGATCTGGCCGATCGGCTCGCGCTTCTCGGCCTGGAAGGCGTCCTCGGCCCGGCCGTATGCCCAGTAGGCCGAGAGCGAGAGGTGTGATCGGTCCAGGCCTCGCTCGGTCATCAGGTAGGGCCGCAGGGACTTCATCGCGCCGCGCTCGCCGTGTGCGAAGACCTGCACGTGTCCGCTGTGCCAGGTGATCTCGCGAACGGCGTCGTGCAGCAGCGTGGTGGTGCCGGCGTGGGCGCCGTTGCGGTGCAGCCACTCGACGCCGATTCCGGGTGGCGCGGCCAGCGCGAGGTGGTCGTCGTCGCCGTCGACCTCGATGACGGCGACACCGCGGGCGTCGGGCGGCATGGCCTCGAGGGCGCTCGCGATGGCCGGGATGGCGGCGTCGTCGCCGGCCAGCAGGTGCCAGTCGGCCGCCGGGTCGGGGGTGTAGCCACCGCCGATGCCGGCGAGCACCAGGGTGTCACCCTTCTCGGCCGCGGCCGCCCACGGGCCGGCGATGCCCTCGTCGCCGTGGACCACGAAGTCGATGGTGAGCTGACCGCTGGTCGGGTCGAAGCGCCGGATGGTGTAGGTGCGCATGCTGGGCAGCTGCTCGGCCGGGAGGGTGCGGCGCAGTTCGAAGAAGTCGTAGGGCGGGGTGAGGCCGGTGCCCGGGTGGGCGAAGTAGAGCTTGGTGTAGGCGTCGGTGAAGTCGTTGCCGGCGATCGTGGCGTAGCCGGGACCACCGGCGACGATGCGGCGCAGCCGGGGACTCAGCCACCAGCCGTCCTCGACCGTGAGCACGCTCTGCGCGCCCTTGCGGCGCGGGGCGGGCGTCGATGCGGTGGCCATGGAGAACCCTTCAGTGCTCGGAACGTGCCTTCTCATCGAGCCTAGTCAGGCGCCCTCAGGCGGCCCGGCGGCGTCGAGGGCCGGCGCCAGCGGCGTCAACGCGGCCCGGACGAGGTCGGGCAGCGAGCCGGACGGCACGACGAGCCCGCTGATCGGTGAGTTCGCGGAGGTCGACCGCAGCCACTCCTGCAGCGCGACCTTGACGGCCGCACTCACGCCGGCGGCCAGCACCGTGGCGGTGAGCCGGTCGATGTCGCCGGCGCGTTCGAGGATGGCGTCGGCGACCGGGCCCTCGATGGTGGTGGCGGTGTCGGCGTAGGAGTCCCGCAGGGCGGGGTGGGACGTGATCATCAGCAGCACGTCTCGCGCGTGCTCCCCGGGATCGGTGTACTGCTCGACGACGGCGTCGATGACCGCGTGGGCGAGCGGGTCCCGTGCGGGGCGGGCGGCGATGGCCGCGCCGATCCGGGTCCCGCGTTCCGCGGTGACCGCGGCGACGATCGCCTGCTCGCGACTGGAGAAGTAGTTGTTGTACGTCCGCGGTGAGACGCCGGCCGCCTCGGCGATGTCGTCGACGCGGACGTTCTCGGGGCCGAGCTCCAGGGCCAGGCGCAGCGCCGACCGGCTGAGCGCTGCTCTGGTGGCCAGCTTCTTCCGCTCGCGCAGGCCGGGACTGTCCGCCGTCACCATCTCAGCATTCCACGACGTTGCCGTCACGCAAAATTGCGTGCACGCAAGTTTGTGTTAGCGTCCTGCCATGCGCTGCAAAGGAATGACCTACGACACCGGCTTCATCCGCAACGGCGGCACCTCCGTGGAGACCTTCGACCCCGCGCGGGTGCGGCGGGAGCTGGCCATCATCAGGGACGATCTGCACTGCACCGCCGTCCAGCTCGTCGGCGGCGACTCGGAGCGGCTCGAGCTCGCCGCCCGCTGGGCCGCTGAGCTCGGATTGGAGGTCTGGTTCTCGCCCTACCCGCTGGAGCTGACCACCGAGGAGATGCTCGCCCTGTTCGCCGACTGCGCCGAGCGGGCCGAACGAGTCCGGGCCAGTGGTGCGGACGTCGTGTTCGTGACCGGCGTCGAGCTGAGCCTCATGAACCAGGGCTTCGTCGCCGGCGACAGCACCGACGAGCGGGTCGCCGGGCTGCTGGGCGACCCGGAGGGCAGGGCCGAGAGGCTCGCCGGCGTCCAGCGCCGGCTGGGCGGGTTCCTCCGCGAGGCCGTGGCCACCGTCCGCAAGCACTTCGGCGGGAAGGTCACCTATGCCGCCATCCCGTTCGAGGGCGTCGACTGGGACCTGTTCGACGTCGTGACCCTCGAACTGATCCGTTCCGCGGAGGTCGCCGACCGGTTCCGCGACGGCGTGCGCTCGCTCGCCGCCCAGCCGAAGCCGGTCGCCGTCACCGGCTTCGGCACCGCGACCTGGCGCGGCGCCGGTGACGTGGCGCCGCGCAGCATGGAGATCATCGAGAACGATCCGGACACCGGGGTCCCGCTCCGGCTGACCGGCGACCACGAGCGCGACGAGACCGGCCAGGCCGCGTACCTGAGCGAGCTGCTGGAGATCTTCGACAGCGAGGGCGTCGACAGCGCCTTCGTGTTCCTCTTCGCCCTGCACAACCTCCCGCACCGCCCGGACGGTCCTGCGCGTGAGGACCTCGACCTCGCCAGCCTGGGCATCGTCAAGGTGCTCGAAGGCCGCAACGGCACCACCTACCCCGACCTGCCCTGGGAGCCCAAGGCCGCCTTCGCCGCGGTGGCCGACAGCTACTCCCCATGACCATTCGCCGCTCAGGTCCCGCTGACGATCACCAGCTCGTTGCCTTCGGGGTCGGCGACCCGCCGGCGTTCCTCCGACTCGTCGAGGAGCCGGCCACCGGCGGCGACGATCGTGGCGAGGTGCGTCCGCGCGAGGTCCGCCGGCACGGCGAGCTCGACGTGGATGCGGTTGCGCTGCCGGCGACGCTCCGTCTCCGACGTGTCGATCTCCTGGAACACCAGCTCCGGGTTCAGCCGCCGCGGATCGTGGATGTCGTTGACCCCGGCGCGCCGGTCGGGGGTGTAGCCGAGGGCGGCGGCCCAGAACCCGCGGACCGCGGCGACGTCGGCGGCGTCGAGGAAGAGCTGGGCGAAGCGCGGCAGCCCCGGATCCGCGGTGGCCCCGAGCTCGCGGGCAGCGGTCTGGAGGTCGTCGGCGAGGTCGGTGAAGTCGAGCCCGAGGCCGTGGGCGTCGTCCTCCCACTGGTCCTTGCCGCTGTCGATGATCACGAGCCCGGGACGCAGATCGACCAGCAGCGGGAAGCCGGCCTCGTGGGCCAGCGCCGCTGCCGCGGCGGCCAGGTCGCCCTGCTGCGCCGGCGAGGTGACGCGGTAGCACGCCATCGCGCTGAACACCGCCTGCCAGTCGGACGTCCCGGTACCGTCGCCGAGCGCCGCGCCCGGCACCAGGTCGACCTCGTTGCCGTCGGGGTCGGCGTGACAGACGCCGAACGGTCCGGACGCCTCGCCGAGGCCCGCCTGTTCGACCGCCGCGGCCGGCCGCACCACGTCGAGGTGGATGCGGTTGCGCAAGGGCTGTGGCTCGGCCGACGGCCGGATCCTCAGGGCGGGGTCGCGCCGCAACGGATCGGCCAGGCCGCCGTCCTCGCCGGGCGCGTAGTCGAGCGCGCGCTGCCAGAACCGCCTCACCGCGGCCGGGTTCGCGGTTTCGATCACGACGCTCAGGTGCTGCAGCACGGCAGGGTTCGCGGACAGCCCGAGATCGCGCGCGGCCGCCGACACCGCCTCGGCGTGCTCGCCCGCGTCGAGGCGCACCCGCAGGCCCGTCGCGCGGACGTCTACCACGAGCTCGGCCGGCAGCTCCGCGATGCGCCCGGCCAACGCGGCCCCCTCGATCAGCGACGGCGCGTCGAACCATGCCGTCGCAACGCCGTCGACCACCCGCCAGTCCGCTCCGAACTCGGTCATGCCCGGCACTGTAGGCCCTCTGCCGGCAGCAGAGCGCTGTCGGAACGCGCGCCTCCGACCCGTAGGCTCGCGCGGTGGACCAGCGGCAGCCGCTCGGGCGGGCATTGAGGAACGTCGTGGCGGCGAACGTCAGCTCGAGCCTGGGCGACGGCATCGCGAAGGTCGCGGCTCCGTTGCTGGCGGTGCGGCTGACCGACGATCCACTGCTCGTCTCCGGCATCGCGGCGGTGGCGCTGCTGCCGTGGCTGATCTTCGCCATCCCGGCCGGGATCCTGCTCGATCGCATCGACCGGCGGCACGCCATGACGCTCGCCAACGGCGTGCGCTCGCTGCTCGCGGTGCTCCTGCTGGTGCTGTTCGCCACGGACGCGTTGACGATCTGGTGGCTCTACGTCGTCGTGTTCGTCTACGGGGCGTTCGAGACGGTGTACGACGGCGCGCTCCGTGCGGTGCTGCCGTCGATCGTCGCCAAGCCGGACCTGCCGCGGGCGAACTCGCGGGTCGAGGCGGGGGAGATCGTCGTCGAGCGGTTCCTGTCCGGCCCGCTGACCTCGGCGCTGTTCGCGGTCTCGGTGGTGGTGCCGCTCGGCATCAACGTCCTGACGTACGCGGTCGCCGGCCTCCTCGCCGTGTTCCTCCCCGTCGCGGCCGCCGGCGCGCACCGCACCGACCCGACCGGCGAACCGCACGTCGCCTGGTACCGGCAGTTCAGCGACGGGTTCCGCTACCTCATGGGCCAGCCGATGCTGCGCCGGCTCTGGATGATCAGCGTGGTGGTCGGGCTGCTGTTCTCGGCGGCGACGGCGACGATGGTGCTCTACGTGCTGGACCGGCTCGGCCTGCCGGAGGCGTGGTACGGCGGGTTCATCCTGGCGGGCGCGGTGGGCTCGCTCGGCGCCGCCGCGATCGCCAACCGGCTGAAGGAGCGGTACCGGGCCGGGCCGGTGATGGCCGTGGCACAGACCGTCGCGCTGGCGGCGCTGGTCCTGATGGGCGCGGTCCCGGTGCTCGGCGTGGTCGCGTTCGGCTACCTCGTGTCCGCCGGCGGCACGACGGTGTGGAACATCCTGGTCATGTCGCTGCGCCAGGCTGCGATCCCGAGCCGGCTGCTGGGCCGGGTCCACGGCACCTGGCGCACGTTGCTGTGGGGCACCATGCCGCTCGGTGCGTTGCTGGGCGGGCTACTGGCCCGGATCGATCTGCGTGCCCCGTTCCTGATCGCCGGCGGGGCGGCGACGCTGGTCACGCTCGCGTCGTTCCGCTTCCTGTCCAGCCTGCCCAACCCCGAGGAACTCGACGACGCCGACGCGCTGTCGCCCCTCGGGCCGTAGCACCGCCTCAGAGATCGTCGAGGTACCCGTCGTCGAGGGCGACGCGGGCGATGTCGAGCTTGCTTCGGACCGGACGCCCCGCGGCGGTGTACTTGGCCTTGACCCGGTCCAGGTACTGCTTGGCGGTGTCGCGTTTGACGCCGAGCGTGTGGGCGACGGCGTCGAGGGTCAGGCCGGAGGCGTAGAGCACGAGCGCCCTCTCCTCCTGGTCGCTCAGCTTGGGGCGGGCCGAGTCGCCGGCGATGATGCCGGCCAGCTCGGGCGTCATCCACTGGCCTCGCCCGAGCACCACCCAGACGGCGGCCAGGATGTCCTCTTCGGAGTCCCGCTTGCCGACGACACCGCTGACCCCGGCCTGCACGACCGACCTGATGAGCGGTGCCGAGGCCAGCGCGGAGAGCACCAGCACGCGGATCCCGGACGCCACGATCGCCGCGACGTCGGCCGGGTCCGCGCTCGGTCCGCGGTCCACGCTCAGGTCGAGCACGAGCAGGTGCGGCCGGGTCTGCCTGTCGGCGGTCGCCAGCCAGCCGAGGAAGTCGGGAAGCGACTCGAGGCTGGACACGATCCGGAGATCGCCGTGCGAGCCGAGGAGCTCCTCGGTGCGACGGCGTTGCAGCAGATGGTCCTCCACGAGGGCCACGCGCCAGTACCCCGGCTCTGGTGCGGCCTCGTCATGCCCGTCGGTCACGCGGCCGCGCCCACGGAGATCGCGCGGCCCGTCACCGACGGCGTCTCGTCGGGTCTGGCCACACAGAGTTCCAGCAGATCCTGGTCACCGAGCCCTCGATGGGTCAGAGGTGATCCGGCCGGCAGCCCGACCCGTGCGGGGACCGCGGCGAGGCACCCGCGCGGGCCGACGATCATCAGGCGGAGCCCCCGGCGGTCCGGAAAGAGCCCGAGGCTCAGCTCGGCGCCCTCGGGCGTGGCACGCACGGCCGCGACGATCACCTGTCCGAGGGACTCGGCCTGCTGCTCGTCGGCGGCGTCCTCGGTGCACCCCCGCACCGTCAGGGACACCGACCTCGACCGGGCGTCCTCCATGGCCTGCCCGATCCAGCGGTTCATCCGGACGATCTCGGGGTTGAGCAGCAGCACCTGACGCAGGTGGCGTTCGGCCTCGGCGCACTCGATCCGCACCCGGCGCTCGGCGGGATTCGCGTCGCCCTCGGCGATCCGGCGCAGGATCGCCAGCGCCCGCCGCACACCGGCCGCGGTCCAGCGCGCCCGAGCCGCGGCGACCGTGTCACGAGCCGCACTCTCGGCCCGGGCGTTCGCGGACTCGCGCTGGTTCTGCTCCCGCCTCACTCCGATGCTGTCCATGACGGGGGAGAAGAAGAGCCAGCAGACGAACAGCCCGAGCAAGGCCGCGGCCCCGGCCGGCACGATGCCCGCGGCACTCGGCGCGAGGTGCCACACGGCGTAGGTGGTCGCGATGGTCGTCAGGATCAGCAGAGCGCTCCCGGCGACGAGCGGTGCCTTGGACCGCACGGTGACCAGCAGCAGGATCAGCGGGGTGGTCATGGTGATGGTCGCCCAGTCGTTGACCTCGGCGGAGCCGAAGTCGACGCCGACGAGGCTCGCCACGAACGTCAGCGGGATGCTCGCCACGACCAGCAGGGTCAGCCAGCCCGGCAGTGCGCTCCCGTCGCGGCAGGAGCGCCAGGCCGCCAGCGACAGCGAGCCCACCACGGCCAGCATCAGGCACTGGCCGAGGGCGGAGTCGGGCCGGCTGATCACCACACTGGCCAGGCCGAACGCCGTCAGGACCGCGGCCCAGATCCAGCAGGCGGTCCGCTTGATCTGTCCCACGACCACCGCCGCGTCCGTGGTGTTCGCCTCTGGATCCGCGGCCGCCGGCGACACCCGATCCAGGGGGATGCTCAACGTCGTGGCGGTGCCCGCGCCGGGCGCGGTGCGGATGGCCACGTCGATGCCTGCGTCCCGGGCACGGGCGACGACCGACTCGGCCAGCCCCCGGCCGGGGATCGGCCGGCCGTCGAAGCCGGCTCCGTCGTCGGAGACCCCGACGATCAGCACCGAGCCGTCGACGTGGACGTCCAGGCGTACGTAGTCGGCGCCGGAGTGCTTGGCGGCGTTGCGAAGGAGCTCGTGCACCGCGCCCCGCACCGCCGTCGGCACGGACCCGGACACCCGGGCGGCGTAGTGCTCCAGCTGGTCGTCGGTCAGGCCGCGTCGGTGCACGTCCAGGGGCCGGGCGGCCTCGGTCGGCGCCAGCCGGAAGCCGGGGGCGTCGTCGAGCCGTCCGTCGAGCCGTCCCTCGAGCTGTGCCTCGACCGTCCGGACGTCTCGGGCGCACCGCTCCCGCACGAGCGCCGTGTCCCTGACGGCGCCGCCGCCGCTGGCCACGGCGCTCAGGGTGTTGATCATCGTGTCGTGCAGCGTCCGGGCGTCCTCGGCCGCGGTGTGCGCCACCGCGCGCCGGACCATCAGCTCACGGCGCTCGTGGGCGACGGCCGCCTCCTGGAGGTCGGTGTCGCGGGTCACCTTCTGCAGTCCGTTCATGAGGACGACGGCGGCGAGCGTCAGTGCCGCCGCGGTCGCGACGACGATGGCCAGGCGCTCCGTGCCCCCATCGGTGTGCCAGAGGATGGAACCGGACGTGATGACGCCCAAGGACAGCACCGATAACCAGCAGGCGGATCGTCGGGGAATCATCAGGATGGGTGTCGCGGTGGTGATGATCGCCCCCCAGACGGTCACATAGGAAAAGGTGCTGCTCGGATCGCCGATCGCCCGGAAATCGACGAGTGTCGCCGCGTAGAGCGCGACGAGCGACGGCCACGCCCGCATTCGGCGCGCGACGATCGGCACGGCGATCGCGAATACCGTCAGATGGCTGAGGGCGATGGGCCACAGGGGTAGCGAGATCTCCGACGCCAGCGCCGCACCGATCGAGACCAGCTGCCACGAGGCGATGCCTCCGGCGATGGCCTGTTGCATCGAGTCGTCGAGCGTGTGCGCGGCCCATCCGTGCTCGCCGGCGTCGTCCCGCATGATCCCCCCGTGACCGTTCCTCGCCGCCGTCACAAACCGGCAGGCGAGTGCAGAAAATGCCGCGAACACGATATCCAATCGTCCCGGCTTCGCGCGCGGACAATTGGCCCATGTGTGCCGCACGTGTTTGCCTTTCTGCCGAATTGTCCGAGTCATTCCGTGACCCCTGAATGGGGGTCAATAGGGCAGACGTGCCGGGCATTCGCCGCGACGGTGTTTCGGGCCGATCTAACGTACGACCGTGTCCGCGGGGGAAATTCGACGCTTGGATCCAGGGCTCACCGGCACGGCCCATCTCGACTTCCTGCGCCGGATCTGTGTGGCACCCGAGGTCAGCGCGGCCTTCGCGGCGCAGCTCGCTGGTGTCGCCGACGACGACGCGCTCGCTCACCTCGGCCGGGCCGAGCGCGACGGCCTCGGTGAGTGGCTGGCCGGCGGCGACGCCGGGGTTCCCGCGCTGTTCAGGCTCGCACCCGCGGTCCGGGCCGCGCTCCGTGACGACCTGCACCGCTCGAGCCCGGCCCTCGCCGACGACCTGCGCCGGCAGTACGCCGACTGGTGCCTGCGCAACGACGACCCGTTCGCGGCGACCGTCGAGGCGATCCAGCTCGGTGACCTGTCGCTGGCCACCCGTGCGCTGCGGACGTCCTTCCTGTCCATCTGCCGGCAGCACGGCGAGGCGATGATCAGCCTGTTGTCCGCGGTACCACCGGCGAACCTGAGGCGACACCCCTTCCTGGTGGCGTGCCTGGCCGGGCTTCTCGACGCCGGCGAGGGCACCCGCACCCGCGGCCGGGACCTGTTCGCCCAGGCCTACAACGGCTCCAAGCGCCGCGGCGGCCGCTACGACGAGACGACCACGCTCGTAATGGGTGTCGTCGAGGCCGCGTCGGCGCGGATGATCGGCCGGCGTTCCGCCGCGACCGCCGCCCTCGGTCGCGCGATGGACGCGTACGGCCGGCTGTCGGCGGCGCAACGCCACGACCTCCGGCGTGAGCTCCCGTCGCTCCTCGTGGTGATCGGGCACACCCACGAGCAGCTGGGCCAGTTCCGCCAGGCGGTGACGGCCTATCGGGCAGCGCACGCGTCGGCTCGAGTCCACCCGGCCGACGAGCTGCTCACCGCTCCGCTGCTGGCGGGGGTCCACGCGGTCGGCGGCACCATGACACTCGCCGACGAGCTGATCGCCCGCGCCCGCGACCTCGGCTGGCCGGCGCGACGACATGGCGGCGCCGGCGTCCTCGACCGGCTGGCCGAGGCGATCGCCGCACTGGAGCGGTTCGACCTCCTCGCCGCCGAGCGGTGCGTCGACGCCGCGGAACGGAGCGTGGCCGGCAATGAGTGCCGGGCATCGCTCGCGCCGGTCCGGGCGTTCGTCGACGCCGCCCGTGGCCGGCCCCTCGAAGGGCTCGCCCGGCTGCGGGGGAGCCGGGCGAGCCGCGGCGCGATCGAGCGGTCACCCGCCGCGGAGGCGCTGCTCGACACGTCCCAGGCACTGCTGCACCTGGCCGCGGGCGAGGTGGCCGACGCCGAGGTCCTGCTGACGAGGTGTCCGGCTCACCTGCCAGGGGTCGCCGTCGTCCGGTCCCTCGTGGCCCTGTGCACCGGCGCACCCGCCGGTGCGGCCGTCGGCACCGAGGGGATGCGGCCGGCCCCGCTCGATCCGCGCACCGAGAGCATCCTGCTGCTGGTCCACGCCGCGGCGGCCGTGCGCTCGGGTGACGACGGGCCGGCCCTGACGAGCATCGCCGCGGCTGCCGCCCTGATGACCGCCAACGGCCTGCACACACCGCTGGCCTTCCTGCCGGCCGGCGATCTCGGCGCCCTGGTCCGGCTCGCCGAGGCGGCGAGGGACGACGCAGCGGTCGCCGTCCTGACCGCGCGCTCAGCGGGCCGGCCGGTGCCGAGCCTGTTCCCGTCCTCCTGATGCGCGTCGCAGGCGAGCGGTACAGTTCGGCACTGTCAGTGCTCGGCAGGGGCAGGGTGACAGGTCGAAGGAGGCGGGCCCACGGGCGTACATGTCGTCGACACGAGCGAGGTCGACGCTCCCGTGCAGTTCGATCACTATCGGCTGGCTCGCTCCGCTGCCGAATTCGGCATCGCGGCCATACAGCCGGGGGTGGCGACGCGCGCCGGCCATGTCGCGTCCTCGACGACCTGGAGCGGGCACCGCAACATCGTGCGCTCCGCCTCGGTCGACGACCCGCATCTCGCGCGCATCGTGCCCATCCGTCATGGCGGCAGCGTGGTCAGCGCGAGCGTCAGCAGCGCGCCCATGGAGATCGTCGCCGACGGCCGGCGCACGGAGTGCGCTCCCGGCGTCCTGGTGCTGGGGTGCGCTGGCCAGGTGCTGGAGGAGCGCCTCGTGGAGCGCGGCTCGGTCGCGACGGTGCGGGTCGACCGTGACGACCTGCGCCTCAGCGACCGCACCCTCGAGGCGGCCGTCACCGGCAACGCCGGCCGCGAAGGGTGGCAGGCGAACTTCGTCACGGCCGCCGGCCATACCATCGCGGGTCTGTGGGAGGACGGGTCACAGCCCGATCCCGCGGGCATCGACGGCTACGCGGCCGGCGTCATCGAACTGCTGATCCGCTCGATCGCCGGCGCCCGGACGGACGCCGTCCCCGTCGACCCGAACCGCCGGCGCCAGATCGCCGAGGAGTTCATCGAGCGCCACCTGCTCGATCCGACGCTGAGCGTGCAGTCGGTGGCCTCGTTCCTGCGCATCTCGCCACGTCAGCTGGCCCGCGACCTCGACGGCGGGCCCAGCGTGACGGTGATGATCCTGCGAGCCCGGCTGCGCCACGCGGACCGCCTGCTCCGCAGCCCGGCGCACTCCGAGCTGATGCTCGCGCAGATCGCCCAGATCTGCCATTTCAGCTCACAGGCCCGGTTCAGCCACGCCTACAAGGAACATTACGGGGTGACGCCGCGAGAGGTGCGCGCCGCCGCCCAGGCCCACCGGCGCGCCCAACGGTGACATAGGGCCTCTCGTTTACCTTGCGTCGACGCTGACTTGTCGAAATGAGCCATCGCTCTGCCGTGGCGTCGATGTGGAAAACACTGCTGTAACTACGGCATTCCACCATTTCGAACGCCACCCTTGTGTCACTCATTTACTCTGAGGCGACGTCGACTTGTCGTGCAACGCCACGCGTGCTGGGGGGCACGTCGGCTCGGCAGGTCCGACGCGAACCTGATCATGACGGCACGCTGCTCCGGCGCGTGCAGGGGAAGGGCATGGGGGATTCGTTGATGACCTCGATGAAGACGAACGCGACAACGGGCAGGAGACGCCGGCTCGGTCGGGCCCTGCGGCTTCCAGCGGCCATCACGCTGGTCGGTGCGGGGCTCGTGGTCCTGCCGGGCGGACTGCTGCCCGCGCAGGCCGATCCCGGGGACGGTCTGGTGACCGTCCGGGTGGTGCAGGAGGTCAACGCCAACGGCCTGGTCGACTCGACCATCATGGAGCCGCCGCTGATCGGGGTGACGGTCACGCTGACCGACGCCGACGGCAACACCCAGACCGGCACCACCGACGATGACGGCCTGGCCGTCATCGACCCGACGACGGGGCCGCTGACCGGCGGCAACTACCGGGTCGACGTCACCAACCCCCGGCCGGGGACGTACTTCCCGGGCTTCGCCGCCAACGGGCAGAGCCCGCAGGCCGACCCCGTCACGGCCGCTGACCTGCAGAACCCGAACAACGCCAAGCTGTCCACCGCGACGGAGTTCGTGAACGTCGCCGAGGACGAGGACGCGTTCGTCAACACGTCGTTCTGGTACCCGGCGTACTACTGCCAGGAGAACGCGCCCGTCTGCGACGCGGTCCAGCCGTGGGACGCCCCGCCGCAGGCGGTCAGCCAGCCCACCGAGCGCACGCTGATCTCGGCGCCCTACCGGCTGAACCAGCAGGACCAGCCGATCGCCACCAAGGCCGACACCGGCACGGTCTTCGGCATCGCCTACGACCGCGAGCGGCAGCGGATCTTCTCCGCGGCGTACGCCAAGCGCGGGTCGGGGTACGGCCCGGGCGGGCCCGGCGCCATCTACGTCACCGACCTGAGCTCGACGACGTTCCCGCTGGCCGGGACGACCAGCCAGTTCGCGACGGTCCCGAACCCCGGTGCCGACAACCACGCGATGACGACCAACCAGGACTACGGGTTCTTCGACAACCCCGGCAAGGAGTCGCTGGGTGACATCGACGTCACCAACGACAGCCGCTACCTGTTCGGCGTCAACCTGTTCGACAAGACCGTGTTCGTCTACGACCTCGAGGACGACTCGTACCAGGACTCGTACCCCATCCCGAACCCGGGCTGCGGCGACGACTGGCGCCCGATGGGGACCGGGGTCGGTCTCGACACCAGCTACGTGGGTGGCGTCTGCTCCGGGCAGAGCGCCCAGGACATGGACGAGATGACCGCCCACGTCTACGAGTTCGACCCGGCCACCGGTGACTTCGGCGCGCAGGTGGTCGAGCAGAGCCTGGCCTACGACCGCGGCCGCGGCTACAACGGCACCACCTGCACCGGCGCCGTCGAGGGCGGCACCGTGGGTCGCTGGTACTCGTGGGTCGACGGGTTCCCGGCCGGCCCGAACGAGCAGCGCGCCAACGGCTGCGACAACATCGGCGGCATCTCGACCGGCAACTACTGGATCGCCTACCCGACCCCGATGCTGAACGACATCATCGAGGAGACCAACGGCGACCTGATCATCTCCTTCCGCGACCGGTTCGCCGACCAGGTCGGATTCCAGGCCGCGCGGCCGAACGTCAACGGCGTGTTCTCGTTCGCCGGTGAGCCCGGCGCGGGCGGCGACATCGTCCGCGGCTGCAAGCTCTCCGACGGGACGTTCGCCCTCGACCCCAACTTCGACCCGGGGACGCAGACCCTCGCTCCGGGGAGCGTGTGCACCGACAACAACGACGGCAGCACCAACAACGGCAGCCAGCCGACCACCTACCGGGAGTACTACACCGGCGACTGGCGCACCGGCTACCACGAGGAGGCCTTCTACGGCGGCATGGCGCTGTCGCGGGTCGAGCCCAACGTGATCAGCTCCGGCTTCGACTCCACGGGTGAGGTCTGGACGCAGGGCATCTCGGCGGTCAACCGCAACGGCGCCCTGCCGGTCGGCAACCTGGGCGTGCGCACCGACGACAACACCGTCGACAACTTCGGCAAGGGCGGCGGCATGGCCGACCTCGAGGTGCTGTGCGACGAGGCGCCGCTGCAGATCGGAAACCGGGTCTGGCTGGACTCCGACGACGACGGCATCCAGGACGCCGGCGAGACGCCCGCGCCCGGCGTGACCGTGCACCTGTACGACGCCGACGGCAACCTGGTCGGCGAGACCACGACCAACCCCGACGGCACCTACCTGTTCGACGACTCCAACGTCGACGGCGGGCTGCTGCAGGACACCGACTACGTCGTCCGGCTCGACAACCCTGCCGACTACGACGTCGACGGGCCGCTCTACGAGTACGCCCCGACGCAGTCCGGCGCCGGTGACGACGACACCATCGACTCGAACGGCGTCATCCCCGACGGCGGCACCTATCCCGAGGCCCCGGTGACCACCGGCGGCGCGGGCGAGAACGACCACACCATCGACTTCGGGTTCGTGATGCGGGCACCGGAGCTGGACATCGAGAAGTACGACACCACTGGCGGCGCCACCGAGGGCGACGCCGACACCCCGGCCGAGGCCATCGCCTACGAGCCGGGCGAGAGCCGCACGATCGACTTCGCGGTCACCAACAGCGGGAACATGGAGCTCGCCGACGTGACCGTCAGCGACGAGACCATCACGGGCGGAGCGGTGACAGAGATGTCCTGTCTCTTCCCGGGTGACTCGGAGCCGACGGCCGGCAGCCAGAGCGGCTCCACCTGGACGGCGGAGTGGGCGGCGACCCACGCCGACCCGCCGACGGCGACGTGGGCAGCCGGTGCGTCCTTCACCTGCACGGCGACGCTGACCCTCGACGGGGACGCCGCACCGCACGCCGACGCGGCGACGATCGACGCCACCGTGGTCGAGACCGGCGAGGCGCTGACGGACCGCGACGACTACCACGCCTTCACCGGTGACGTTCAGCTGGTGAAGTACGACGGCCGCGGCGACTTCGTGCCGACCCAGGACGACGCCGGCATCCCGCAGAAGCCCCTGCTGGACGGCGCGGACCGGGACGCGAACACCGACGACACGGCGGTGACCTACGTCGTCACCCCGCCGAGCACCGACACCGGCCCACAGCCGGTGACGTGGGCCGTCACGAACACCGGGACCACCTGGCTCGGCGACATCGAGATCACCGACGAGACGCTCGACGGACCCGCGCTGCAGGACATCAGCTGCGACTTCTCACCCGTCGGCGGACCGGCCTCCGGCACCACCTGGGCAGGGCCCTGGGAGCCGGGGACGACCTTCTACTGCGAGGGCACGCTGACACTGGACGGCGAGGGCGAGAACTCGACCCACGGCGACCGGGCCACCGTCGACAGCACCGTCGTCGTGCCGGAGCCGAACCCGGACTACGACCCGGACGAGCCCGGCTCGAACCCCTTCACCGACCAGCCGCTGACCGACGGCGGCAACCCCGTCCTCAGCGACGTGCACCCTGACGACGACGACACCTACCACGGTCAGACGACCGTCCCGGGCGTCGACCTGGGCAAGGGTGACGGCGACGCGTCGGCCGGCGTGATCGCCAACGACGCGGACACGATGGACGACGGCCAGGCATACACGCCCGGCGAGACTCGCGACATCGTCCTGAGCCTCACCAACCCCGGTGAGACCGCGCTGTACAACGTCACCATCACCGACGAGTCGACGGCCGGCGCCGTGATCGAGAACCTCGTCTGCGTCTTCCCGGGGCAGAGCGAGCCGACCGAGGGCACCCTCGACGGGACGACGTGGACGGTCTACTGGACCGGCACCTTCGACGTCGACGACGGGGTCGCCTGGGAGCCGGGCGAGTCGTTCTCGTGCACCGCGACGCTGACGCTGGACGGCTCGGCGGATCCGCACGCCGACAATGCCGTCGTGACGACGAACCTGTCGCCCGAGGGGGTGCCCGGCGACCCGGAGAACCCGCTGCCGGAGACCCCGGACGGCCCGGCCGACGAGGACCCGTACCACGCCTTCACCGGCGACATCCAGGTGATCAAGTACGACGGCACCAAGGCCGACCCGGAGATCGGTTCGGGTCCGGCCGACTGGGTCGTCCCGGTCAAGCCGCTGGAGGACGAGGCGCAGGACGCCAACACCCCGGACACCGCCGTCAACTACCCGGCCGACGTGGCACAGCCCGTGCGTTGGGTGGTCACGAACACCGGCGGCACCTGGCTGACGGCGATCACGCTGGCCGACGTCACCGGTGCCGGACCGGCCGTCGGTGCGTGGACGTGTGACCTGTCCGGCGTGGGCGGCCCCGAGGCGTACTCGTTCACCGACTCCGGTCCGTGGGCCGGGCCGCTGGCGCCGTCCGCGTCGTTCTTCTGCACCGGTGACCTGACCCTGCCGGCGAACGTCCTGCACGCCGACACCGTCGACGTGACCGGCACGGTGGTCCAGCCGCTCTTCGACGACGAGGGCGAGCCCATCGTCGACGGCGACGGGGTGCCCGAATACGCCACGGACGGCGACGGCAACCCTGTCGCCAGCGACATCGTGGTGGACGACGACGACCCGTTCCACGCCCAGACCCCTGACGTCAGCCTCGTCAAGGGCGACGGCGACGCGTCGGCCGGTGTGATCGCCAACGACGCGGACACGATGGCCGACGGCCAGGCCTACACGCCCGGCGAGACTCGCGACGTCGTCGTCAACCTCGAGAACACCGGCGCCGTGCCGCTGTACAACGTGACCGTCACCGACGAGAGCACCGCCGGCGGCGCCGTCGAGAACCTCGTCTGCGTCTTCCCGGGCCAGACCGAACCCACCGAGGCCACGCTCGACGGGACGACGTGGACGGTCTACTGGACTGCCACGTTCGAGGGCAGCGACCCGGTGGCCTGGGCGCCGGGTGAGACCTTCTCCTGCACCGCGACGCTGACGCTGGACGGTTCCGCCGACCCGCACTCGGACATCGCCACGGTGACGACGAACCTGTCGCCGGAGGGGGTGCCGGGTGACCCGGAGAACCCGCTGCCGGAGACGCCGGACGGTCCGTCCGACGACAACCCCTACAACGCCTACACGGGCGACATCCAGGTGATCAAGTACGACGGCAACGAGGCCGACCCGGAGATCGGCACCGGCCCGGCGAGCTGGGTCGTCCCGGCGAAGCCGCTGGAGGACGAGGCGCAGGACGCCAACACCTGGGAGACCGCCGTCACCTACCCGGCCGACGCGGAGCAGCCGGTCGACTGGGTGGTCACCAACACCGGTGGCACCTGGCTCACCGCGATCACGCTGGCGGACGCGACGGGTTCGGGCCCGGACGTCGGCGCCTGGACGTGTGACCTGTCCGGTGTCGGCGGCCCCGAGTCGTACTCGTTCACCGAGTCCGGTCCGTGGGCCGGGCCGCTGGCGCCGTCCGCCTCGTTCCTCTGCACCGGTCCGCTGACGCTGCCGGCCGACACCCAGCACGACGACACCGTCGCCGTGACCGGCACGGTCGTCGAGCCGCTCTTCGACGACGAGGGCCAGCCCATCGTCGACGAGAACGGCGTGCCCGAGTACGCCACGGAGGACGACGGCAGCCCCATCGCCAGCGAGATCGTGGTGGACGACGACGACCCGTTCCACGCCCAGACCCCTGACATCAGCATCGTCAAGGGCGACGGCGACGCGTCCACCAACACCATCGCGAACGACGCGAACACCATGGACGACGGTCAGGCCTACGCTCCGGGCGAGACCCGTGACGTCGTCATCAACCTCGAGAACACCGGGTTCGTGCCGCTGTACAACGTGACGGTGACCGACGCCCTGACCGCCGGGGACACGACCGTGCTCGGCCTGTCGTGTGTCTTCCCCGGCCGGACCGAACCCACCGACGGCACGCTCGACGGCACGACGTGGACGGTCTACTGGACCGACACGTTCGCCGTCGACGACCCGGTGGCCTGGCAGCCGGGGGAGACCTTCTCCTGCACCGCCACGCTGACGCTGGCCGGTTCCGCCGACCCGCACTCCGACACGGTCGCGGTGACGACGAACCTGACGCCCGAGGGGGTGCCCGGCGACCCGGAGAACCCGCTGCCGGAGGTGCCCAACGGTCCGTCGGACGACGATCCCTACAACGCCTACACGGGCGACATCCAGGTGATCAAGTACGACGGGAACAAGCCCGACCCGGAGATCGGCTCGGGCCCGGCCGACTGGGTCATCCCGGTCAAGCCGCTGGACGACGAGGCCCAGGACGCCAACACCTCGGCCACGGCGGTCGACTACCCGGTCGACGAGGCGCAGCCCGTGCGCTGGGTGGTCACCAACACCGGCAGCACCTGGCTGACCGGGATCACGCTGGCCGACGTCACCGACGCGGGACCCGCCGTCGGTGCGTGGACCTGCGACCTGTCCGGCGTGAGCGGGCCGGCCGACTACTCGTTCACCGAGTCCGGTCCGTGGGCCGGGCCGCTGGCTCCCGGTGCGTCGTTCTTCTGCACCGGCGACCTGACCCTGCCGGAGGACACCCAGCACGCCGACACCGTCGAAGTGACCGGCACTGTCGTCGAGCCGCTCTTCGACGACGAGGGCCAGCCCATCGTCGACGAGGACGGTGTGCCCGAGTACGCCACGGACGACGAGGGCAACCCCGTCGTCAGTGACATCGTGGTCGGCGACGACGACCCGTTCCACGCGCAGACCACCATCGTCGACATCGTGAAGGGCGACGGGCAGGACGGCACCATCGTCAACGACGCCGACACCACCGAGACCGGAGCGGTGTACGACCCGGACGGCGAGACGCGCACCATCATCACGGTCGCGACCAACCCGTCCCAGGTGGCGCTGCACAACGTGGTGCTGACCGACGTCACCACGGCCGGCTCGGCGCCGACCGCGATGTCCTGTGCCTTCCCGGACGGGACCTCGGCCGACGGCACGTACGACGAGTCGACCAAGACCTGGACGGTTCGCTGGGAGGCGACCTTCGCGCCGGGCACCGAGACGTGGCAGCCGGGCGACGAGATCACCTGCACGGCGGAGCTGGAGCTCGACGGCCAGTCCGACCCGCACCGTGACATCGCCAGCGTCTCGGCGGTCACCCCGGGCGGCGAGGACGTCGGCGCCAGCAACCCGTACAACGCCTTCTCTGGCGACATCCAGGTCATCAAGTACGACGGCAACGGGCCCGACCCCGAGGTCGGCGGCGACGGTGCCTGGACCACGCCGGGCAAGCCGCTGGAGGACGCCGAGCAGGACGCCAACGAGCCGGGGCTCGCGGTGAACTACCCGCTCGACGACGACGGCACCAGCACCGGGCCGCAGAAGGTGCGGTGGGTGGTCACCAACACCGGCGCGACGTGGCTCACCAGCGTCGTCATCAGCGACGTCACCGACCTGGGGCCGAGCATCGACCCGTCGTCGATCAGCTGCGAGTTCCCCGACGGCACCACGGCCGGGGTCGTCGACGGCTCGATCACCTGGCAGAACCCGGAGGGCGTGCTGTTCGCGCCCGGCGCGTCGTTCTTCTGCGAGGGCGAGCTGACGCTGACGCCGGACCAGCAGCACAAGGACCACGTCGAGGTGGACGCGGTGATCGTGCCGCCGGCGCCCGACGCGGACGGCAACCCGACCGACCAGCCGGCCCTCGGGCCGGACGGGCTGCCGGTGCTGGCGACCGACCCCGAGACCGGCGGGCCCTGGACGGTCAGCGACAGCGACCCGTTCCACGCCATGAGCCCGGCGGCGCCGGACGAGCCGCAGCCCGACGAGCCCTCGGAGCCGGACGTCCCGTGGCTGCCGGACACCGGTGCCGGCTTCGTGGGCATGCTCCTGGTGGGCGGGCTGATCGTCGCAGGCGGACTCGGCCTGCTCCTCGCCCGGCGACGGATGAGGCAGGAGGCGTAACACCGGGACCCGAGCGTGGTGAGGCGACGACCACCCTGTCGCCTCACCACGCTCGTCCATGTCACGACGACGGCGGTCAGCGCCCGCCGTTGAGGGTGGTCAGGAAGCGGTGCTCGAAGTCCACGGCGTCCGCCGCGGTCGCGAACACGACCGGCCGGCCGGTGGGGGAGAGCACGGTGCGCCCGGCCTGCGGGCCGGTGGTGACGACGTCGAGGCGCCCCGTCTCGAAGGTGACGATGCCGCGGTGGATGACGCTCATCGCGGTGAGCGGGTCCCACCAGGACATGATTCCGGCGTCGATCAGGGGCGTGACCTCGGGGTGGCTGACCAGCCCGAACACGATCTCGGCGGCGGGGGTGCTGCCTTCGGCGCCGAGTCGTCGGACGAACTGCGGCGTGATCGGGACGTCGTTGGTGGCGTCGAGCGGGACCAGCCGGGCCAGGCTGCGCAGCGCCGCCCGGGAGGCGGGCGGGTCGATCCAGTAGTTGAACTCCTGGCTTCCGTCGAACTCCGGCGGGGTGCCGCAGCACAGGTTGCCGCCGACCCGCACCGCACCGCCCATCGAGGTGACGCGGTGAGGTGGCAGCCGGGCCGCGGCGATGTTGGACAGCGGGCCGGTGGCGATCACGTGGGCGGACGGGTTCCGGGTCACGATCGTGCGGATCAGCTCGTGTGCGCGGATCCGGGACGGCTCCTCGCCGGCGGTGCAGCCGGCGAGGACGTCCTCGAAGACCCGGTCGAACGTCTGGCGAAGCTCGGCGGGGAAGGCGTTGGGGGCGCTGTCGGATCCGTCGGCCACCGCGACGTCGTGCAGTCCGAGCCGCTGCAGCAGGCAGCGGGCGTGCCGGATGGCCAGGCCCGGCAGGCCGTTGCCGTTGTTGGTCACGGTGACGGCGCGCAGGTCGATGCGGCCGAGCCGGTCCTCCTGGGCCAGGTAGGCGAGCGTTGCCGCGTCGTCGAAGTCCATGTCCGAGTCGAAGATCACGACCGGCGGACGGGGATCGGTCCCGTCGGCCGCCTCCGCGGCGCCGGCGACCGGCGCCGAGGTCAGCGCCGAGGTCAGCGTCGCCGCGAGGACCAGCGCTGAGGCGACACGGAGACGGGTGTGACTGATGGCCACGGCAGCGTCCTCTCGTCGAGTGCTGCGAGTGTGGCCGGCCGCGACTTCATCACGGCTTCATTGCGGCTTCACCACGAGGGTTCTGATGTGGTCGAGGGCCAGGTCGAGCGCGATTTCCATCGGGGTGGTATCGTGGGCGGCCTGGGCGAGGAGGTAGCCGCCCTGCAGCGCTGCCATCAGCCCGGTGGCGAGCTTCCGAGGGTCGGCGTCGGCGGCCAGTGTCCGGGCCTCCTGCATGCGGCGCAGGCCGGCTTCGATGAGCCCTTCCCACTCGCCGAAGGTCTCTGCCAGGGCCGATCGGGCGACGTCGTCCTGGTCGGACACCTCGACGGCGAGCGAGCCGAGCATGCAGCCGTGCGCGCCCTTCTGCAGAGCGTTGCGCTGGACGAGAGCGTCCCTCCACCGCAGCAGCCCGTTGAACGATCTGAGGCGTAGCAGCGCGGCCTGCTCGCGCTCGATGATCTGCTCCGCGCGCAGTGCGACCACGGCGCGCACGAGCTGCTCCTTGTCGGCGAAGTGGTGGTAGAGCTGGGACTTGCTCGTGCCACTCGCCGCGCGGACCTCGTCCAGAGTGGTCGAGCTGACCCCTTTCACGTACATGAGCTCGGCCGCGGCCGCGATGATGCGCTGCCTCGTCGCCGCGCCGCGCGGCGTCAGCCTCGACACCTCTTCAGCGCTCTGCGACCTGGTCACGCACGCAAGGCTACCGGCCCGAACGATCGAACGCCGGTCCGCCGATGCTCCGCGCCCGCAGCGATCCCGTGCCTCGATAGTGGACTGAGTAGTCCCAATCGAGATCCCTGTAGATCGGTGTCTACCGGTCGACGCCAGGGACGGACCGCACCATCGCGACAGGTGTAAGTGGACTTGACCGACCAGTTCCGCGGAGACTAGGTTCGGGCCGTGCGGAGGCGCCTGATGAAAGCGATCGTGGTGACGGACGAGGCCGCCGGAACGGCCGGGATGAGGCTCGTGGAGCGGCCCGAGCCGGACGCGGAGAGGCTCGCCGGCCTCGAGGGCGCGAGCTACGGTGACGTCGTCGTCGAGGTCCATGCGTCGGGATTCACCGGGAACGAGCTGGAGTGGCCGTCGACCTGGGTCGATCGCCTCGGCCGCGACCGGACGCCGTCGATCCCCGGTCACGAGCTGGCCGGAGTGGTCACCGCCCTCGGCTACGGCACCACCGGCCTGTCGGTGGGGCAGCGGGTGTTCGGTCTGACGGACTGGACTCGTGACGGCACCCTCGCGGAGTACACGGTCGTCGAGGCGCGCAACCTCGCGCCGCTGCCCGGCGACATCGACTTCACGGTCGGCGCGGGCGTCACCATGGCGGGCCTGACCGCCTGGCAGGGGCTGTTCGAGCACGGCCGCCTCGGGGCAGGGCAGAGCGTCCTCGTGCACGGCGCGGCCGGTGTGGTCGGCTCCATGGCGGCCCAGCTGGCCCGCCAGGCCGGCGCCCACGTCATCGGCACCGGACGCGCTTCCGGCCGGACGGCCGCACTCGACTTCGGCGCGCACGAGTTCGTCGACCTCGAGAACGACGCGCTGGAGGACGTCGGCGGCGTCGATCTGGTCTTCGACGTCCTCGGCGGCGACATCGGGCGGCGCTCGGCAGGCCTGGTTCGGGCCGGCGGCATGCTGGTGACGGTCACCGGTCCGCCCGAGGCGCGGCCCGCCGAGGGTCTGGCGGTCGACTTCGTCGTGGTCTCCGATCGCGCGCAGCTGGGCGAGATCGCCCAGCGGGTGCGGGAGGGACGGCTGCGGACGAACATCGGCCGGGTCGCGTCCCTCGACGACGCCGTCGCGGCCCTCAACCCGGCCGAGCGGGTCACGGGGAAGACGGTCATCCGCGTGCGGCCGTGAGAGCGTTCGAGAACGAGACGACGATGTCGTGCAAGCACGCGAGGATTTCGATGCAAGGAGGCGTCTCATGAAGGCGATCGTGGTGACGGACGAGGCTGCGGGAACGGCCGGGATGACGCTGGCGGAGCGTCCGGAACCGCAGGCGGCGGGCAACGACGTCGTCGTTCGGGTGCATGCCTCCGGATTCACCCCGGGCGAGCTGACGTGGCCCGGGACCTGGACCGATCGGCTCGGCCGTGACCGGACGCCGTCGATCCCGGGGCATGAGGTCGCCGGCGTGGTCAGCGCGCTCGGTTACGGCACCAGGGGGCTGTCGGTGGGGCAGCGGGTGTTCGGGCTGACGGACTGGACGCGTGACGGCACGCTGGCCGAGTACGTGGCGGTCGAGGCGCGCAACCTCGCGCCGCTGCCCGGCGACGTCGATTTCACGGTGGGTGCGAGCCTGCCGATCTCGGGTCTGACGGCGTGGCAGGGCCTGTTCGTGCACGGCCGGTTCGAGGTGGGGCAGAGCGTCCTCGTGCACGGCGCGGCCGGCGGAGTCGGCTCCATGGTGACGCAGCTGGCCCGTGAGGCCGGCGCCTACGTCATCGGTACCGGACGTGCCGCCGACCGGGAGGCCGCGCTCGACTTCGGCGCGCACGAGTTCGTCGACCTCGGCACCGAGGCCCTGGACGACGCCGGCAAGGTCGACCTGGTCTTCGACGTCATCGGTGGCGACATCCAGAAGCGGTCCGCGGGCCTGGTCCGGGCCGGCGGCATGCTGGTGACCATCGCCGGTCCGCCCGAGGCGCAGCCGGCCGACGGTCTGGCGGTCGACTTCGTCGTCGAGGCCGATCGCGCGCAGCTGGGTGAGATCGTCCAGCGGGTGCGGGCTGGGCGGCTGCGGACGAACATCGGCACCGTCGCGTCCCTCGACGACGCCGTCGCCGCCTTCAATCCTGCCCAGCGACCCCAGGGGAAGACGATCATCAGCGTCCGTCCGTGAGGTCTCGCGGCGGCCCCGGGACCAAAACGCACCCCCGCGGTGTTCTTCCAGTAGGCGCCGCAGCCAGCGACGCTCGAAGAGGAGGATCGTGCTACACGACTACAGCAAGACCCCGGAGGCGCTGAGCCGCCTCACGGACAGCCAGTACCGCGTCACCCAGCAGGACCGGACCGAGCCGGCGTTCCGTAACGAGTACTGGGACCACCACGAGCCCGGCCTCTACGTGGACGTGGTCTCCGGCCAGCCGCTGTTCTCGTCGACCGACAAGTACGACAGCGGCACGGGATGGCCGAGCTTCACGAAGCCGATCGCGGCCGACGCCGTTCGCACCAAGACGGACAGGTCGCACTGGATGACGCGCACGGAGGTGCGCTCGGCCGGAGCCGACAGTCACCTTGGGCATGTGTTCGACGACGGGCCGGCCGAGGCCGGGGGCCAGCGGTACTGCATGAACTCGGCCGCGCTGCGCTTCATCCCGGTCGCCGACCTCGAGGCCGAGGGCTACGGCGAGTACCGCGCGCTGTTCGACACGGCCGACACCATCAGCACGAAGGAGGACGCATCGTGACCAGCGGGATCAACGACACCGGACAGATCACGCGCACCCCGGGCACCGAGACGGCCGTGCTGGCCGGCGGGTGCTTCTGGGGCATGGAAGACCTCATCCGCCGCCAGCCCGGCGTGCTGGAGACCCGCGTGGGCTACACCGGCGGTCAGAACGACCATGCGACCTACCGCAACCACCCAGGCCACGCCGAGGCCGTCGAGATCGTCTTCGATCCCACGAGGACGACCTATCGTGACCTCCTGGCGTTCTTCTTCCAGATCCACGACCCGTCGACGCTGAACCGTCAGGGCAACGACCTCGGGTCGAGCTACCGGTCGACCATCTTCCCGCTCACGCCTGAGCAGGAGCAGGTCGCCCGCGACACGATCGCCGACGTCGACGCCTCGGGCCTGTGGCCCGGCAAGGCGGTGACGACCATCGAGCCCGCCGGTCCGTTCTGGGAGGCCGAGCCCGAGCACCAGGACTACCTGGTGAAGTACCCGAACGGGTACACCTGCCACTTCCCGCGGCCGGGCTGGGTGCTGCCCAGGCGCGCCGCCACCTCCGGCTGACCTCGCGGTGGTGGCGCGCTCAGGTGATGGGCGCGCCACCGCAGCAACGGCTTGGCACGGTCGTCGTCACAAGTGGTCCTCGAGGGCGACGACGGTCGAGCTGAGGTGATGCACCGTCAGTTCGCGTGCGGCGTCGAGGTCCTGCTCGATGAAGGCCCGCAGCATGCGGCGATGCTCGGCGTTGGAGACCTTCATCAGCGAGGGGACCGCGTGGAGCGAGAGCGCGACGTAGGGACTCGAGGCCACCCGCAGCATCGTGACGATGCGCGACAGCCAGCTGTCGTCGGACGTGACGAGGCTGTCGTGGAACCGCTGGTTCAGCTCGGCGAAATGGGAGACGCCGGTCTCGACGTCCATCTCGTCGCACAGCTTCTCGAGCTCCTTGGTGCGGCCGGTGTCGAAGAGCGGCAGCGATCGCTCGACGAGCCTGGGCTCGAGCAGGATGCGCAGGTCGTAGATCTCGCGCACCTTGGCGAGCTCGAGCCGCACCACCGTGGCGCCGCGGTGCGGTGCGAGCTCCACCAGTCCCTCGGTGTGGAGGCGCCGCATGGCCTCGCGGACGGGGGTCACGCTGACGCCCAGTTGCTCGGCCACGTCGCTCTGGACGACACGAGACCCGGCCTCGATGCGCCCGGTGAGGATGTCGGTGCGCAAGGCGTGGTAGGCGAACTCCTCGGACGTCGTCGGTCTGTTGGCGCGCACCGGGGCCGGGCGATCGTCCATCCGTCATCCACCATCCCCGTGGTTCGTGCCGCAGGGGAGTGGACCGGACGCGGCGATGTCGTCGAAGGAGGCTCTGACCTCGGGCGTCGACATTCCGCTTGCCAGGAGCGCCCACAGCAGGATCCGGGACTTCCGGTGGTCCAGCGTCCCGCTGAGTATCGCTCCCCGCTTGGTCAGGTCCATCTCCGAGCCTTCGAATCCGTAAGTGTGACGAAGCGTACCGCCGGCCCGCGTCCGCGAGCCCACGACGACCGGAATGTCACGGGCCGTCTTCTCGATCTCCGCCGCCATGGACGCCGAGACATGGCCCACGCCGAACGCCGCGATCGTCACACCGCGGGCTCCGGCCTTGCGCACCGCCCGCAACGTCGCGCCGTCGTCGCCGATGTGGGTCTCGAGAATCGGCACGTACGGATCCGAGGTGGGCCGTTCCAGCCTCGCCCGGGCGACCGGCTGCCGGTGGAGGGTCACCCGTCCCTCGATGAGTGATCCGGCCGGTCCGGCGACCGGGGACGAGAAGGCGCCCAGGGCGGTGCTGTGATCCTTCCGGACGGCGCGAGCCCGGTGGATCTCGTCGTTGAGGACCACGAGGACGCCAGCGTCGCGACCCGGCTCGCAGGCCGCCACCCGGCATGCGGCGACCAGGTTCGCGGGGCCGTCGGCCGACGGCTGCCCGGGTGGGCGCATGGCGCCGGTGAAGACCAGCGGCTCGGGCCGGTTCCAGTACAGGTCGGCCAGGTAGGCGGTCTCCTCCAGCGTGTCGGTGCCCTGAGCGACGACGACGCCGGCGGCACCGCCGTCGACCTCGGCCATGGCCCAGTCGACCGCTGCGAGCACGTCCTGTGCTGAGAGGGAGGCGCCCGGAAGCTTCGACAACGTCGTCGTCGAGATCCGGGCGACGAGGGCGAGCTCAGGAATGCTCGCCACCAGCGACTCCGCGCTGAGCGTGGGGACGACGCCGCCGCGTCCGGCGACCGCCTCCATCGTGATGGTGCCCCCGAGTGCCCCCACCGACACCCTTAGCGAACTGGCGTTGAGGTCCACCGTTCGATCACCGACTTTCTCGTCCTTGCCTGCGGATCCGGCCGCCGCTATCTTATCTCAGGTAAGATATACGATCCCTCCCAAGGAGTGTGATTGTGACCTACGAGACGAGCGTCGTTGGCGGCACACTGATCAACTCCCAGGGCCGGGCCAGGCTCAACGTCGGCATCACCGGCGGCGTGATCGGATACGTCGGGCCCGAGGTACCGGAGAGCCGGACCACGATCGACGCGGATGGACTGGTCGTCCTGCCCGGCGGGGTGGACAGCCACGTGCATCTCATGGATCCGTCGTCCACCGATCGCGAGGACTTCCCGACCGGCACGGCCGCGGCGGCCCGGGCGGGCGTGACGACGATCATCGAGCACACGCACGCCGGGCCGGTCCGGACGGTGAAGGACCTGACGGAGAAACGCGAGTACCTCGACGGCCGCTCCAACGTCGACTACGCACTGGCGGCCCATGCCTGGCCGGGCTACGGCGAGCACGTCGACCCCCTATGGCGCGCCGGCATCGCGTTCTTCAAGGTGTTCACCTGCACCACGCACGGCGTTCCGGGCCACACCCCCGCCGACCTGAGCCGGCACCTGAGCGCGACGTCGGACGCCGGCGCACCGAGCCTCATCCACTGCGAGGACGAGTCACTGACCGAGGACGCGCAGTCCGTGCTCCGGGGCGAGGGCCGCGAGGACTTCGGGATCCTCCCGGAGTGGCGCAACCGGAGCGCGGAGATCATCGCCACGGCGGTGGCGGCGACCCTGGTGCGGCGCAGCCGGGCGGCGGCGACCATCGCGCACGTCAGTCATCCGGAGGTGCTCGACTACATCGCGGCCGAACGGGAGCGCGGCGCCGACCTGGCGGCGGAGGCATGTCCTCAGTACTTCCTGCTGCGTGAGGACGAGGTGCACGACCACGGGGCGCTGCGCAAGTTCACCCCGCCGGCCCGGGCCCGTCATCGTCACGACGAGGACCGGATGTGGGAGCTCCTCCGCGACGGCGCCCTGACCCACGTGTCGTCCGACCACGCCCCGTCGACGCTGCAGCAGAAGGGCTGCGGCAGCATCTGGGACGTCCACTTCGGGCTTCCCGGCATCGACACCACGTTCCCCGCGTTGATCGACGCCGTCGCGCGCCAGCAACTCGCGTGGGAGGACGTCGCGCGCGTCTACGCGGAGATGCCCGCGCGCCGCTACGGCCTGTGGCCGCGCAAGGGCGCGATCCGGGTGGGCTTCGACGCCGACCTGGCCCTGGTCGACCCGGCCGGCACATGGCGCCTCGGCAACGAGGACGTGGTCTCCAAAGCAGGTTGGTCCCCTTACGCGGGCCGAACCTTCACCGGACGGGTCGTTCGCACCGTCCTTCGCGGTCAGACCGTTGCAGAGTCCGGTACCGCCCACGACCGGCGCGGCGGCGCGTGGCTGCCCGGCGCCGGCGCGAAGGGAGCGTAGACGATGACCACCACGACGCACGGCACGTCCTTCTGGGACCGGATCGGCCCCTACTCGGGCGCCAGGAACAAGCTCGCTCTCGGCATGTTCGCGGTCCTGCTGCTGTCCTACGTGCTCAACGCCATGGACCGGCAGCTCTTCTCGATCCTGGCGCCGGACGCACGCGACGAGCTGGGCCTGACGGTGCCCGAGATCGGGCTCGCCACCACGATCTTCACCCTGGGCATGGGGCTCGCCGCGCTGCCGACGGGGTTCCTGCTGGCACGGCTGAAGCGCCGTTCGGTCGTCCTGGTCGGCCTGGTGATCTTCTCGGCCGCGATCGTCCTGACCGCCTTCGCGCAGGGTCTGGCCGACCTCCTCGTGTACCGGTTCGTCCTCGGCATCGGCGAGTCGATGCAGCTCACGGCGCTGCTGGCCATCGGGACGACCTACTTCCTCAACCATCGCGGGATCGCGGCGTCGTCGCTGAACTTCACCTTCGGGATCGGCGCGATCATCGGACCCAACCTGGGGGCGGTGATCCTGAGCGCTCATGGATGGAAGGTGCCGCTCGTCTCGTTCGGCCTGGCCGGCATCCCGGTCTTCATCCTCATCGTCGCCCTGGTCCGCTCGTGGTTCACGGAGTACGACGCGGCGGACGACGGTGGCCGCGCGGCGGTGCGGCCCGCCGACGTCCCGGTCGATCCGGTCACCCATGCGGCCGAGCCGGGCGCATCGAGCCTGCTCGACCGAGGCCCCGTGCTGCTCGCGGTCGCCACCGCCTTCGCGGGCCTGGCGATCTACGGATACCTGGGTCTCTACCCGACCTATCTGCGCGAGCAGCTCGGGTTCAGTCCCGAGGACGCCGGCTTCGCCGTCAGCCTCTACGGCCTGGGCGCGGTGCTCTCACTCGTCGGAGGATGGCTCGGCGACCGCTACGACTTCCGGATCGTCCTCGCCGTGTCCCTGGTGGTCTCGGCGGTATCGGGCTATCTGCTGTTCACCGAGATCTCCTCGCTGGCAGCACACGCCGCGTTGTCCTTCGTCTTCGGTGGCGCGATCTCGGGCATGGTCTACGCGAACCTCTCGGCCGGGATCATCAAGTCGATGAAGCGCTCGCTGGCGAGCCGGGGCTCCGGCCTGTTCGTCACCGCGCTGTACCTCCCGGCGGCGTTCGCCGGATACCTGCTGGGAACCCTGTCCGACCACCTGGGCTGGACGGAAGCGGCGCTCATCCAGCTCAGCGCCTTCTCGATCGTTTCGGCGGTGCTCTCCCTGGCGGCCCGGCCGAAGGTCCGTTCAGGGGACGCCAGGTAACCCATCAACAGTCACGTCGAAGGAGGGTTCGATGACCGACCAGCAATCCAGAGACGACGCCACGCAGAGCCAGCGACTGAGCCGGCGGAACTTGATCAGGGGCGGTGGTGCCGTCGCGGTGGGCGCCGGCCTCGCCGGGCTTCCCTCCGCCGCTCACGCCGGCGAGTCCGCAGCCGAGGGCGCGGCGGCTGCGACCGAGCCGGGCGTTCCGGTCCCCGGGTGGGATCGGGTGGGCATCATCGAGGGGACCGGAGGTGGCACGGTTCCCTACCGGGCCCCCGCCGGACTGCTCGACTTCCTGGACCCGAACGAGTACCTCCACAACATGGAGATCGTCTCGTTCGTCCCCGGCATCCAGATCAGCGGGGGCGAGCCGCTGATGACCATGTGGGCCGAGGGTTCACGGCGGCTCATCGCGGGCGGCAGCGGCTTCCTGGACGTCACCGACCCCAAGAATCCGGTCGCCGTCGGCCAGGGCCGGATCCCGGGCCAGAAGATCGTGGTCTACTCCGACGAGATCGACAAGTGGCTCGTGGTCACCAGCCACCAGCGGGCCCTGACGGCGCCGAACCCGCAGTACCCCCGCGGCAAGTACCACCCGGAGTACGCGCAGACGGCGTGGGACGACAACGGCTTCAAGGGCATTCGCGTCTACGACGCGTCGGACCCCGAGAACGTCACGCTGCTCTCCGAGTTCAGCACGGGGGCGAGCGGGAGCGGCACCCACCACAACTTCTACGACGGCGGCAGGTACGCCTATCTCGACTGTGGCTTCGACGACACCCTCCGCATGGAGAGCAGCGAGCGGGTCCTCAGCAACGGCGTCATGATCGTCGACATGTCCGACCCCACGAAGGTCGAGGAGGTGTCGCGCTGGTGGGTCCCCGGCCAGCGATTCGATGAGGAGGAGGAGTACAACAAGTACCCCTTCGCCGGCGACCAGACCTCGTGGACGGGCAACCACGGCGCCATGACGGTTCCCAAGAGGGTCGAGGACGGCGGCAAGGTCGGCTACGGCGGCTGGGGACGGTTCGGGATGTACGTCCACGACCTGTCGGACATCAGGAACCCGAAGGTCTACGGCAAGTTCGAGCACCCGCTCGAGAACGCGGGCGGCATTCCCTACCACACCATCTATCCGACGGTCGTCCCGCCGGGGGCCAACCCGCGCCTGCGGAACAAGGTCATCGGCGTCTACGAGGGCCTCGAGCCGGACGGCCGCGAGCCCTGGCACACGAGCTACGTGCTGGACGTCAAGAACCCCAGGAACCCCAAGCTCGACGGCATCTTCCCCCGTCCGCTGCCGCCTCGCGACGCGCCCTATGACGACTTCAGCCAGTCCCGCGGCCGGTTCAGCGCGCACAACTGCCAGGGGTGGGTCGCGCCGGGGCCGATGCGGCCGGAGATCGTCGCCCTGACCTACTTCTCCGCCGGGCTCCGCCTCTACGACATCAGCGACACCACCGATCCGAAGGAGGTCGCGTACTTCGTTCCCGCCCGGATCGGCGAGGACCTCAACGACTACACGACCTGGCGGCGGGGCACCTCGGAGACCGTGTTCATCGAGTGGGACCGCAACCTCATCTGGCTGGGCACGCGGCACGGCACGTACTGCCTGTCGTCGCGGGCGCTCGGCACACCGGTCCTGAAGCCGCAGCGGGTCCGCGAGTGGTCGGTGCCGCACGTGAACCGGCCCACGCTCTGAACGGGTCCTCTCGGAGGCCGTGAGCCAACGGTCCGGACGCTGCCGAGGTCCAAGGAGGCGCCCCTCACCTGCGGGAACGCAGGTGGGGGGCGCTTTCGTCCGTCGCGGTGTCGAAACGGGCCGGAGTCCTTCGTAGAGGAGGTGGACGGCCGCCCAGGAGGGGCGCCCGGGGTAACGGAAGGACGTTCCTCATGACCACCATGACGGAGCCGAGGACGGTCGTGACACCCGGCGCCGGCCGCCGGATGTGGGCGATCCTGGGGCTGGTGCTGCTGGCCGACGCGCTCGACGTGATCGATGCGACGGTCACGAACATCGCGGCGCCCACCATCGCCGGCGAGCTCGGTGGCGGTGCGGGTCTGATCACCTGGCTGGGACCGGCGTACATGCTCGCCATGGGCGTGCTGCTCGTGCTCGGCGGACGGCTGGGCGACAAGTTCGGCCAGCGCAGGCTCTTCCTGATCGGCATGGGTGGGTTCACCCTGGCCTCGGCGGTCGCCGGGTTCTCGCCCGACCCGGCCCTGCTCATCGTCGCCCGGGTGGCCCAGGGAGCGTTCGGCGCGCTGCTCATCCCGCAGGGCATGGCGATCATGACGAAGGCGTTCAGCCGCGAGCTGCTCGCCAAGGCGTTCGGGCTGTTCGGCCCGGTTCTCGGTCTCTCCAGCGTCGGCGGCCCGGTCCTGGCCGGGTTCATCATCAGCGCCGACCTGTTCGGTCTGTCCTGGCGCCCGATCTTCCTCGCGAACATCGTCCTCGGCGTCGTCGGGCTGGTCCTGGCGGCCAGGATCCTGCCGCGCGACGACGGCGACCGCTCCACCGTCGTCGACGGCTGGGGCTCGGGCTTGCTGGGAGTCACCATGATCGGGCTGCTGTACGGCCTGATCGAGGGCTCGACCCACGGCTGGGGCGCCCTCGCCGTCGGCTCGATCACCGTCGGCGTCGCCTTCATCGCCGTCTTCGCCCGGCGTCAGCGCACGGCCACCCACCCACTCATCACGCCCTCGCTCCTGAAGAACCGGGGCTTCACCTCCGGAATGGTCGTGGGCCTGGCCGTCTTCGCCGCCGGCAGCGGCCTGCTCTTCGTGCTGTCGCTGTTCCTGCAGGTAGGGCTGCATGCCGGCCCGCGGGACGCAGCGCTCGGCATGGTGCCGCTCACCCTGGGGCTCATCGTCGCCGCGTTCGCCGCCATGGCCGGCCTGGTCGCCACGCTCGGCCGCAGGCTCGTGGTCATCGGCCTCGCCGTCGACCTCGTCGGGTGCGGCTGGGTGCTGGCCCTCGTCGACCACTCCGGGACGAGCCTCGGCCTCTGGGCGCTGGCCCCGGCGTTCTTCGTCATCGGCATCGGCACCGGCCTCTGCTTCGCCACGATCCCCGCCGTCGCTCTCGGCGACGCGAAACCCGACGAGGCCGGCAGCGCCAGCGGTTCGCTCAGCTCGATCCAGCAACTCGCGTCAGCCATCGGCTCGGCCGTGGTCGCCTCGATCTTCTTCCACGCCGCGACCTCCGGCTTGGACCACGCCATGAAGATCGGCCTCGTCGTCGTACTGGCCGTCACCGCCCTCTGTCTCCCGGTCGTCGCCCTGATGCCCCGGACGGCACCATCGCAACCCCAGGAGTGAGCTCGCCGGAGCGGGCCGGCCGGCGTCAGCCGGTCTGGGCCCCCGCGGACCAGTCGGGCAGCTGCTGCAGCGCCCACCCGTTGCCGTCCGGGTCGGAGAAGTAGACGAACCGGCCCCACGGCTGGTCGTCGACGTCGCTGACCTCGATGCCGCGCGCCAGCAGGTCGGCCCGGGCGGCGTCGGCGTCGGCCACCACCATCTGCAGGTTGTCCAGCGACCCGGCCGCCATGCCGGTCAGCCCCTGGCCGATCGCGATCGAACAGGCCGATCCGGGCGGCGTGAGTTGGACGAACCGGACCGTGTCGCTGACCGCGTGGTCGTGGTCGGCGTTGAAGCCCGCCCGTACGTAGAACTCCTTGGCCCGGTCGACATCGGTCACGGGCACGGCCACCAGCTCCAGTTTCATGTCCATGGCGGGAGCGTAGTCCCGGCGGCTCTTCAGTACTTGACGGCGCCGACAGTGTGGCCGCCGGTAGGGGATGACCTTCCTCGACCGCGTCTGGGCAAGGGGTCGTTCAGCGACCACGGGGCGTTCGTCCGGCAGGTCGAGCAGGTCTCGGCCGACTGGATGCGGGCCGGTCGCCTCACCCGCCAGGACCGGCAGGCGGTGCTGGTCGCCGCGGCCCGGGCTCGCGACGAGCTGCGGCCGTAGAACGCGGTCCACGCCGGCCCGGTTGCGTCGTGAGGGACTTGTTCCCGCCATAGCGGGGAAGAACTCCCTCCCGACGCGAGCCGAGGGCGATGCGGGTCGCCTAGATGGTGCCTCGCTCGACGCCCGCGTCGATGAGGTCGAGCATGCCCTCGACCCCGCGGCGCGAGGCGTCGACGTCGGCCGGGCCGGGCCAGCCGACGAACTCGTAGGTGAGCTCGGCCGTCCCGTCCGGGGCGTCGTCGAAGGTGACCGTCACGAGCTCGCTCGGCGACTCGAACCGCAGGGCGACGCGGCGCGGCGGGTCGGCCTCGGCGTACCCGAACCCGAAGGGGATCTCGCTCCGGTCCGCGTCGGAGATCATGACGGCCTCCATCCGCCCGCCCGGCCGGGCGTCGACCCGCATCCGGTCGGCGGGGGTGCGGTAGCCGGGCACGACGAACCACTGCTCGAGCTTGCTCGGCTCGACGAACGCCGCGTAGAGCCGGGCGGCGGTGGCGTGGAACCGGCGGCGGACGGTGAAGCCGCCGCTGTCGTCCTGGTGCTCTGTGTCGCTCATGGTCACCATCGTGGCCGCGCCGCGGTGACGGCCGGAAGTTCCAATCCGGGCCCGCGACACCGGACCAATCAGGCCGTGTGGTCCAGATCACACTGTCGTTCGCGTGCTGTTGCCGCTGCCCGGCCACTCGTCCTTCACGTGGGGTCCTGCCGAAGGCACAGGGAGGCGCCGGGGTGGGCGCTTCGGAAGACGGGGGAATCATGGTGCGCCGCACGCTTGCGTTACTTGCCGCGCTCACGGGGTCGGCGATCATCACGGCTGGTTGCGGGGCGGACGACCCGACGACCACCTCGACGACGTTGACCTACTGGGTCGCGCCGATGACGAGCTCGCTGGAGCAGGACGAGGCCGTCCTCGAGCCGTTCCTGGAGGAGTTCACCCGCTCGACCGGCATCGAGGTCGACGTCGAGGTGGTGCCGTGGAGCAGCCTGTGGGACCGGATCATGACCGCCGTCAGCAGTGGCCGAGGCCCCGACGTCGTCACCATCGGCAAGGCGTGGACCGCGTCGTTGCAAGCCACCGGTGCGCTGCTGCCGTTCACCGACGAGGTGATGGACGAGATCGGGGGAGCGGACAAGTTCGTGCCGGCGACGCTCGAGTCCGTCGGTGTGCCCGGCGAGCCGCCCGCTGCCGTTCCGCTGTACACCACCGCCTACGCGTTGTTCTACAACACGACGCTCTTCGAGGCAGCCGGCATCGCGACCGCCCCGGACACCTGGCAGGAGTTCGTCGACGACGCGAAGCGGCTCACCGTCGACACGGATGGTGACGGCGAACCCGACCAATGGGGCGTGACGATCGTCGGTGGCAGTGGCATCACGGCCGCACACCAGGCGTTCATCCTCGGCCGCCAGCAGGGAGGCTCCCTGTTCGACGACGACGGCGATCCTCAGTTCGACAGCGATGCACAGGTGGCCGCGGTCCAGCGCTACGTCGATCTGATGGCCACCGAGCATGTGGTCGCGCCCGGCAACGCCGAGTACACGTCGGCCGTCGAGGCCATCGACCAACTCGTCTCCGGCGGGGCGGCCATGTTCTTCGGACAGTCGGTGCACGAGAGCGTTCTCGCCGACATTGGCTTCGAGGACTACGCGGTCGCGCCGCTGCCTGTCCTGGATCCGCTGCCGGCGGGCGGCCGCGACGTCCGGAGCTTCGTGGGTGGCAGCAACATCGCGGTGTTCGCCGACACCGGCCACCGGGATGCTGCCCTCTCCCTGGTGGAGTTCCTCACCAGGCCCGGCGTTCAGGCGGACTGGACCGCGCAGATCGACACGCTCCCGGTGGTGACCGCGGCCTACGACGAGGGCGACGACCTGGCCGAGGCCACCCGCGTCTTCGCCTCCGTCCTGCGGGACCATGCCGAGGCGATGCCGCAGGTGCCCGACCACGCCCAGATGGAGACCCTGGTGGGTGGGGCCATCACCGACCTCATCGCCCAGGCCGCCACCGGCCCGGTGACCGAGGACGACGTACGGGCGGCTCTCGCCGAGGCGGACGCCCAGCTGACGGCGTCTCGTTGAGCCGTGGTGCGAAACGGTGGCTGCCCTACGCGCTGATCGGGGCGGCGCTCGTCGTCGAGCTCGTGGTGCACGTCGTACCGGTCCTGCTCGGCATCTGGTTCGCCTTCACCGGGCTGGACCGGGCGACGATCGGCGACTGGACCGGAGCGCCCTTCGTCGGTCTGCAGAACTTCCGCACCGGACTGGACCCGGTGGGCCCGATCGGTGCCGCTTTCTGGGCGACGCTGGCCCGGACGGCGTTGTTCACGATCATCGTGGTGCCTGTCGCATGGTCGATCGGTGTGGTGGTCGCGTGGCTCATGGCGACGCCGTTCCGCGGCCGAGGCCTCCTGCGGGTGCTCTTCCTGGTGCCGTTCGCGGTGCCGGGATTCGCGGCGGCCATCGGGTGGTCGTTCATGTTCGGCCGGGACCACGGCGCCGTCAACCGGTTGCTCGTCGACGATCTGGGGGTTCTGTCCGACCGGCCGTTCTGGTTGATCGGTGACCACGCCTTCTGGGTGGTGGCGATCGTCTGGATCTGGAACGCCTGGCCGCTCGCCTACCTCATGTCGTCCGCGGCGATGTCGGCGATCCCGGCCGACGTCCACGACGCGAGCGTGCTCGACGGTGCCTCGCGCTGGCGGCAACTCTGGAGCATCAGCCGGCCGATCTGCCGGCCGGTCGACGCCGTCGTGATCCTCGTCCTGTCGCTGGGGGCGTTCAACGAGTTCGGGATCCCGTTCGTGCTCTTCGGCCCTCGTCCGCCGGAGTCGGCGACGCTCCTCGCGGGGCTCGTCTACGGCAACTCCTTCGCCAACGCCGAGTTCGGGGTCGGTGCTGCGATGAATCTGCTGGTCGCCACCTTGTTGGTGGCCGGCGTCCTCACCTATGCGCGCACCGCGATGCCCCGCGGGAGTGGCCGTGCGTGAGGGGGCGGGGTTCCGGTGGTTCCGCAGGGTCGCGTTGACGGTGGTCGCGCTGTTCACGGCCGCTCCGCTCTGGGTGATCGTGTCGTCGTCGATCGTGCCGCCGGCCGACGTGCGCGGACCGTTCCACTGGATCCCGAGGAGCGTCACCCTCGCGCCGTACCTCGACACCTGGGCGACCACCGGACTCGGCCGCTCTCTGGTGAACAGTGTGGTCGTCGCGGCCGCGGCGACCGCTGCGTCCGTCGTCGTCGCCGTGTTCGCCGCGTATGCCATCGCGAGGTTCGACTTCGCCGGCCGGCGCGCCTTCGGCCTCCTCGTGCTGAGCACCCAGGTGATGCCAGCGATGGTCGTGTTCCTGCCGCTGTTCGTCGTCTACGCGGCCTTCGACCGGTGGTGGGGCATCGGCCTGATCGGGTCGCACGGCGGCCTGATCCTGACCTACCTCGCTTTCTCCCTGCCGGTCTGCATCTGGGTGCTGACCGGTGTGTTCGCCGACGTCCGCCGCGACCTCGAGGACGCCGCGGCCATGGACGGACTGGGCCGGGTCGGGACCCTCCTGCGGGTGGTGCTGCCGATCGCGCGGCCGGCGCTGGCGGCGGTCGCGGTGCTGTCGTTCGCGCTGGCCTGGGGCGAGGTGATGATGGCGTCCGTCCTGACCACCCAGGACACCAGGACGGTGGCCGTGGGGCTGCAGTCCTATCTGTCGGCCCCGTCGGTCCAGTGGAACCAGCTGATGGCGGCCTGCGTCATCAGCTCGATCCCCGCGGTGGCCGGCTTCGTGGCCATCAGACGGTATCTGATGCGTGGGTGGACGCACCCGCTGTAGTACTGGTCAGAGCCCCGTGCGCGGTGGCAGCAGGCCCTTGTTCCGGGCTGCTTCGACGGCTTCCTCGCGGTTGTTCACCCGCAGCTTCCGGTAGATGTTCTTGCGATGGTTGCGGACGGTGTCGGGCGAGAGGTGGAGCGCGGCCGCGATGGCGGGAATCGTCGTGTTGACGACGAGCAGCTCCAGCACTTCCCGTTCGCGCTCGCTGATGCTGGAGGGCGGCCTGGCGAAGCGGAATGGCGTCGCGGGAAGTCCGGCGAGCTGGCCGAACATCGCGCCTGCGCCTGGGGCGTCCGAGGCCGCCAGCTCGTCGCGAACCCGTTGATCGGTGAGGGCGAGAGTGAAGAGCCACTGATCCGGTGACTCGAGCATTTCGATGGCGGCTCGACGGATCACGCCGGCCCGGTCCTCGTCCGTCGATCCGGAGCGGATGGTGCTGCCCGCATGGATCAGGAGCAGGGTGATCCTGTCTCGCATCGACGTGGCGGCCGGCCAGTCGTCGGGCCGGCTGAGCGTGCGGACCATCGTCTCGCGGCGGAGCACCTCGTTGAACCTGGCCTTGGTGACGATCTCGATGGGGGAGGAACCCATGGTCCGGATCAGCTGTTCGGCGTGATCGGTGTCGCCCAGGCTCAGCCAGAGTTCCGCCTCCGCGGTGTCGAGCAGGATGTGCATCAGCCTGGCCGGGGCGCCCCGGAAGCGGAGTTGCGCGCTCCGATGCCGGTGGATCTCATCAATCGCCACCCGCTGAGTGCCGAGCAGGAGTGCGGCCTTGGCCCGGATGTGGAGCAGGCAGGCGCCGCCGAAGTTGTCGGGCAGGAATGTCCGGGAGACCGCGTTGCGCTGGTGATACTCGGCCCAGTCGAGGCGGTCGAGGGCGAGCAACGCGCGTGCCGCCGCCAGCATGGACCGATCCAGCGGGTGGTAGATCCAGGTGTTGGTCTCGTCGTCGAGGCCGGCGGCTCTCTCCACCCAGTGCGAGGCGACGGGCGCTTCGCCGCGCAACGCGAAGATCAATGCGAGATGCGCGGCGGCAGGGATCCGGCGAGGTCCGGCCATCGAGTTGGTGATCTCGAGGAACTCCGCGGCGCGGAGCAGCTCACCGGCGAACAACAGGCCGACACCCAATTGGAAATAGACCCCATCGCGATGGTGCGCGCCGGCATCGTCGAGGGACTCGATCCGATCGGCGAGGTCGACCAGTTCGTCGAATCTATTCCGTCGACGCAATGCCACCAGCAATGCCGCCAAGGCACTCATGCGCAGATCGGGGTCGTCGATGAGGTGGACGGATCTGAGCAATGGGTCGAGGTGGCGATCGCCGCGGAGCTGGTCGCTCGGGGTGAATTTCCGGATCGCCTCCGACCCGAGGACGTAGATCGGATGCTCGTCGGCGATCTCGGGCGTGATGATGGCGGCCGCCTGCAGCAGGAGCTCTCCGTTCGTGCGGACCACCAGGGGCCAGTCACGGTCGAGAATGCGTGCGGCAGCAGGGGCGTCACCTCTGTCGATCGCCGCCCGGAGCTCGTCTTCGATCATGTCGCTGCCCACCCCCGTATCCCCTCGGCAGCGGAGCCTATACCTGATCGCCGGTGTGTTCGCCGTCACACCGCCGTCGTCCGCGGACCCCGCTGAACCGCCTGTTCGGCCGCTCGCATGAGGTGAATATCCGGATATGAGCGGTATGTCTGAACTTTTCCACCGTTATGTCCGAATCGAGTGATCCGTGATATCCGCAGGATGGCGACCGTGGGACCCCGCAATTCGGACGGGCTAAAGGGGGGCTAGTCATTCCGGTGCAAGGGCTATTTAATGCGATAACCCTTCTGATTCGCGACATTTTCGCGATAGATGTTTCCCCGGCGCTTCGAGCGATAAACGAGCGCACATCGGACATCGATAGAGCCATTGGTTGATCGGCCGCCGACGTGGCTGTGCCGCGTTGCTGGAGGGAGCAGACGATGTATCACACCCCAGGGATCACGACCGGGATCGGCGGAGGCGCCGCCGGAGCCGGGGCGCTCGCCATGACGGGAGCCACGACGTTCGCGTATGTGGCCGCCGGTGTGACGCTGCTCCTGGGCGGCCTGCTGCTCCTGCGCACCTCGCGAATGCGCCGCGCGGCGACGACGCAGGACTGACCCGTGTCCGCTGTGGAGGCCCGCGCGCTGTCCGCGCCGTTGTTGTCGCCGTCCCGGGTCGTCCGCCTCGCCCTGGCCGCCGGCCTCGTGCTGCTCGGCGTCCATCTCGTGATGAACGCCGCGTCGTTCCGGCTCCTCGAGAGCCGTCTCGCCGGTCTGGTCACCGCGGTGGTCTTCGGCCGGGACGTCCATACGATGACGGCCGAGCCGGTCTTCGTCATCCAGCGGGTCGTCGGGGACGACACCACCTGGTTCGCGTTCACACTCACACCGCAGTGCAGCGCGTTGTACTTCCTGATCCCTCTGACCTTCATCGGGGCCTTCGTGCTCGCGTCGGGCCGGTCGACGGTCACCACGCTCCTGGTCGGGATCGTCGCCGCCGGTGCTCTCCTCGAGCTCATCAACCTGGTACGCATCGAGGCGCTGGTGTTCGCCCTGCTCCAGGGTGGCTCATCGATGTTCGGCTGGGTCCACGACACGGTGGGCTCGGCGGCGATGGCCGCTGGTTTCGCGGTCGCGCTCATCGTCTTCTTCAAGCTCGGCTTCTTCGGCCGCCGGGATCGACGTCGCCGGGCACCTGTGAGCGGGGCGCGGCATGTACGCCATTGAGACTGCCGCCAGCGTCGTCATCTGCTTGTCGATGGTCTATCTCCTGATGCTGATGGGCGCCGGCCTCGTCCAGCTCCGCCGTGCCCGCGCGCGCCTCGCGGTGCAGGGCACGGCGACGTACGGCTCGGCGGTCGTCGCGACCCCGGTCGAGACGCCCGTCTACTTCCTGGTGCCCTGCCTCAATGAGGAGGCCGTGATCGGGCAGACCGTCGCGGGCCTCACGAAGCTGGCCGGGACCACGACCGTCGTGATCGACGACGGCTCCGACGACCACACGGCCCGGTGCGCGGAGCAGGCCGGCGGTTTCGGCGTCGAGGTGCTGCGCCGGGACCTGCCGGAGGCCCGGCGCGGCAAGGGCGAGGCACTCAACGCCGGTGTCGCCTGGGTTCGTCGCCGGGTCGCCGAGCTGGGCCAGGACCCGGAGCAGGTGATCGTCTGCGTGATGGATGCCGACGGTCGTCTCTCCGACGGTGCGTTGGATCATGTCCTGCCACTCTTCGCCGACGAGAAGGTCGGGGGAGTACAGCTCCAGGTGCGGATTCGCAACCGCGGCTCGTTCCTGACCCGGTTCCAGGACTACCAGTTCTGGGCGATCGCCGCGGTCACGCAGTTCGGGCGGCAGGCGACGGGGACGGTGAGCCTCGGCGGCAACGGCCAGTTCGCGCGATTGTCGGCCCTGAACATGGCCGGCGAGAAGCCCTGGTCGGCCTCGCTCACGGAGGACCTCGACCTCGCGATCACCCTTGCGCTCCAAGGCTGGGAGCTCCAGAGCACGCCGCACGCCTCCGTCGACCAGCAAGCCGTGGAGAGACTCGGGCCGCTCGTCCGTCAGCGCACGCGCTGGTACCAGGGGCACATGATGGCCATCCTCCGGCTGCCGGAGATCTGGCGATCACGTGAGCTGAGCCACGGGAGGGCCCTCGAGCTCACCTCGTACTGCCTGGTCCCGTGGCTGCTCGACCTGCCGTGGTCGATCCTCTTCCACTACTGCCTGATCATGCTCGTGCTGCGGTGGAACGATCTGTCGATCCTCAGCAGTGGTGACGGCACCGCGACGGTGATCATCGCGGCCGCCTTCTACCTGCTGGCCTTCGCGCCCGCGCTCGCCACCGGGTTGATCTATCACCGACGAGACCGGCGATGGGGACTGCTCAAGAGCCTGGCGATGGGCAATGCGGTCATCGTCACGAACTACCTCTCCTTCGCCTGCGTCTGGCGTGCACTGTTCCGGATCCTGCGCGGGCAGACGTCGTGGGACAAGACCTCGAGGATCCGGGAGACCGGAGGACAGCCGTCGCCTGCAGCGACGGGTGCGGCTGCCGCAGTCGCACCGGTCCTATCGACACAAGCGGGCGTCGACGGCGCCGGTGAGTGGAAACCGTCGAGAGCGAAGGGCTCTCGGCTCGACAGGAAGAGAGCACAATGAGGAAGACACTGCACAGGGCATCGCGGGTGCTCGCGACAGCCGGGTTGTGCGCGGGACTCGCGTTCTCGGGCTCTGCCGTCGCAACCGCCGAGCCCGCGACGGGCACCGGCACACAGGCGAACCTGCTCTACTCGGTCAACGGCTCGGCGTTCTCGGACACGCTGACCGCGCAACGTGGTGATGTGGTCACCGCGCGACTGTTCTACAACACGACGAAAGCCACGAATGTCACGGACGCGTCGCTGACGACCCAGATCCCGGACGGGTTCACCTACGTGCCGGGCAGCACTCGCAACGTGCTCGCCCCGTCGGGCGACTTGGCGGCCGGGATCGCCGGGACCGAGACCAAGATCGCGACCATCGACGACTCGGTGTGGTCGGGCGGCGACCTGCAGGTCTCGCCGTCGGCCGGCTTCTACGGTGAGCCGAACGACTCGCAGACCGGCCTGCTCCGCATGGGCCTCAAGCGCTACCTCAACTTCAACCAATGCCAGTGGTTCGCGACGGACAACTCGATCGACCGGATCTCGAGCGCCGTGCCCACACCGAACGGCAACTTCTCGGCCCACACGAACGTGTCGAACACCGCTCAGACCACCCCCGACTGCACGACGGTGTCTGCCGGTTTCACGCTCAACACGAACCAGAGCACCGTGCTGGCCTTCGACCTGCTCGGCACTCGGTACTTCAATCTCACTCAGTGCCAGTGGTACGACCCGGACAACAGCATCGACCGGATCACCAACTGGCTCCCGACGCCGAACGGTAACTGGTCCGCCATTTCAAACGTGTCGAACACGGCTGACACCACCGCCAACTGCAACACTCCGACGTCGGCTCTGACACTCAACCCCAACCAGAGCACGGTGTTGCCACTGGATCTGACCAGCGGCCGGTACCTCAATCTCACTCAGTGTCAGTGGAACTCGACCGAGGACACGACCGACCGGATCACCAGCCTGGTGCCGACACCGAACGGCAACTGGTCCGCTGGCACGAACGTGTCGAACACGGCCGGCACCACCCCCAACTGCACGACGTCGGCCGGTTCGCAAGGCGATCTGGCCCTCAACCCGAACCAGAGCGACGTGCTGCCGCTGGACCTTTCCGACACGACGCGCGGCGAGGGGTACATCCAGTTCGCGTTCACCTCTGACGCGCCGGTGGCTGCGTCCTGCGACGCCCCGGTCTCGCTGCCGGAGACCACGTCGACCAACACGGGCACGCTCAACGGCGCCGGCACCGGCTCGCCGGAGTCGTCGGCGACCGTCACCCTCGAGGCGTACGCCGACACGGCGGACGACTGCCCGCTGTCGGCGATCGACGACGAGGCGACCACCATCCGCTACACCCCGAAGGAGATCGACGTGCTCGGCAACGACACCGTCCCGTCCGGGGTGACGCCCACGGTCACCGGACCGACGTCAGGCCCGGCGAACGGCTCGGTCGCGTACAACGGCGACGGAACCTTCACGTACACGGCCAACCGGGGCTTCCTCGGCCCCGACTCGTTCACCTACACGATCACCGACGGTGCGGGAAACACCTCGGTTGCCACCGTGACGGTCATCGTGACCGACGAGAACGGGAAGTTCCCGCTCGTCACCCCGCTCATGGCCGCGGCAGCCGGCGTGCTCGGCATCGGGTACCTCGGTCTGCGCCGCCGCCGCGAGGCCGCGTCGCACTGACCTGGTTCCACCCACCCAGGAGACGGGGTGCCCGGTGGTGCGGGTCGCCGGGCACCCCGTCGTGCGACAGGACGTGCTGTGTGATCGGGGGAGCAATGGTGATGAGACTGACCGACGGACGCAAGCGGGTGGCGTTCCTCTACGGAACCAGGCCCGAGGCGATCAAGATGGCGCCGGTCGTGGCGGCGGTGCGGCGAACTGCGGGGTTGATGCCCGTCGTCGTCACCTCGGGGCAGCATCGGGAGATCCTGGACCAGGTCAACGACCTGTTCGGCATCGTCCCCGACCGCGACCTGGACCTGCTGCGGCCGGGGCAGACACTCGACGGCGTGATGGCCGGCGCGCTGCGCGGGTTCGGCGACTACCTGGACGAGCGGCCGGTGGACGCCGTCGTCGTCCAGGGCGACACGAGCACCGCGTTCGCGGGCGCTCTCGCGGCCTACCACCGCCAACTCCCGGTCGTGCACGTCGAGGCCGGGCTACGCACGCAACACCTGTACTCGCCGTTCCCGGAGGAGGGGAACCGCCGGTTCATCGGCGTCGTGGCGGACCTGCACTGTGCCCCGACCCGGGCCGCGGCGGCCAACCTACTGGCGGAGAACGTGCCCGCGGAGCGGATCATCGTCACGGGGAACACGGTGATCGACGCGCTCATGTGGGCGGTCGAGCGCCAGCGGGTGACCGAGGATCCATTCGTCGACGCCGCGATCGCCGCGGGACGGCGGATCGTCACCGTCACCCTGCACCGGCGTGAGTCGTGGGACGGCGGCATCCGCGCGGTCGCCGACGCGGTGGCTCGCGTCGCCCGGCGGCATCCCGAGGTGCTCGTCGTCCTCCCGATGCATCCCAACCCCGTCGTCCGCGCGGAGCTGCGACCGCTGCTCGACCCGGTGCCGAACGTCCACCTCGCCGCGCCGATGGCCTATGCGCCCTTCTGCCGGTTGCTCGCCGGCTCGGCTGTCGTCGTCACGGACTCCGGCGGTGTCCAGGAGGAGGCGCCGACCCTGAACGTCCCGGTGATCGTCACCCGGGAGACGACGGAACGGCCGGAGGCGGTCCACGCGGGCGCGGCCGTGCTCGTCGGGACCGACCGCGACCGCATCGCCACGACGCTGGAGGAGCTGCTCGCCGACGAGCTCCTCCACCAGCGGATGGCGTCGGCGCCGAGTCCGTTCGGGGACGGGCGCGCGGCCGAGCGGATCGCGGTCGCGATCGGCGACCTGCTGTCCGCGGGCCGGCTCGCGGCCACGGACGACCGCGTGGGCGCGTTCGCCTCGTAGTCGTCCGGCCTCCGTCCGGGGTCACCCGCCGCGCAGGGGTCGGCGGGTGACCCGGGCTGGAGGGACTCGTTCCCGCTAGGGCGTGTCTGGCGGATCAAGGCGCGTTCGACGGATCAATGGGCCCGCGGCCCCGGATCCCGGTTGATCATGGAGAAGGTCGGCTCCAGAGGCGCGCCAGACCCGACCTTCTCCATGATCAACAACAGCCGTTGGCGCGGCGTGGCCCTGAGGGTGCCTGACGGACACCCCCGTGGCCGCCTCGTGTCGCGGCCTTCGGCCCGACAACCTCATGCTCCCCACGCGAGTGAGGACGTCCGCCGATGACAGTCGTTCCGATGATCATGTTCTCTCACGGCGGTGCCCGGGTCAGTACTTGTTGCGGTTGGGCAGGCCGAGCTCGTCGCGGAAGGCGTTCTCGGTGTAGTCGAAGTCGTAGTCGGGGTCGATCTCTTCGTCGGTCTCGCCGTCGTCGTCGTGGTCGAAGGGCAGGCCGACGTTCTGCCGCTCGATCAACGGCGTGCCGTCGGAGTATTCCTCGTCGTCGCCGAACTCGTCGCTCGAGCCGCTGCGGTACTGGTTGATGTGGCCCAGCTCGTGGAAGAAGAAGACCGACGGCGGCGTGATGTCGTAGTCCTCGGTGTAGCCCATGTCGTAGCCGGGGGAGGTGTGGTTGACGTCGAGCTCGACGCGGAAGTCGTCGCCGGAGTAGGAGGCGCTGTTGTTGCCGCCGGGGTGCTCGCCGATGGTGACCTTGTCCTTGCCGAACCCGAGGAAGCCGGAGTCGTCGTAGTGCTCGCCCATGCGTTCGAGCATCTTCTGGCCCGTCGGGCCGGACGCCATCATGTGCAGGTCGGCCAGCACGCGGTCCCGGAACTCCGGTGAGCCCCCGACCTCGATCTCGAGCCAGCGCAGGTACTCCTCCTCGGACGGGATCTCGACGATGACGACGTGCTCGTCGCCGGGCGCGCTGTCGCCCTCTTCGGCGTAGACCGTGTCGGACCCGAGCTCGCCGTCGATGGTGTCCTTGCCGCCGCCGGCGTAGACGGTGTCGTTGCCGGTGCCGCCGAAGATGCGGTCGTCGCCGTAGCCGCCGGAGATGGTGTCGTGGTGATCGCCGCCGAAGACGCGGTCGTCGCCGGTCGCGCCCTCGAGGTAGTCGCGTCCGTCGCCGCCGATGACGACGTCGTCGCCGTCCATGCCGTAGATGACGTCGTCGCCGAGCCGGCCGGCGAGCACGTCGTTCCCGGCGCCGCCGTCGACGTAGTCGTCGCCGCGGCCGCTGCTGACGTAGTCGTCGCCGGTGCCGGTCTCGATGGTGTCGATGCCGTCGCCGCCGAACACCTCGACGTCGCCCTCGGAGCCCTGGGCCTCGACGGTGTCGTCGCCCGCGCCGGTGGCGAACCGCACGTGGACGGCCGTGCCGCGGGGCACCAGGATCTCGTCGCTGCCGCGGCCGGTGTTGATGACGACCTCTTCACCCGCCGCGATGCGCTCGGTCGTGACGTTGCCGGACGCGTCGGTGATGCTGACCACCGTCTCGCCGGTGTCGGGGTCGATGGTCACCTCGACGCGGTCGTCGCCGTCGCCCGTGGTGACGACGGTGGTGCCGTCGAGCGAGGTGGTCTGGACGCCGTAGGTGGTGCCGGTCGGGACGTCCCAGCCGGGGTCGGTGCCCTCGGCAGCGTCGGACCACGACTCGGCCAGCGCGTAGACGTCGCGGCCCAGTTCGAGGAGGGTCGCGTCCCGGGTCCGCACCAGGGCGATCGCGTCGTTGACGATGCCCTCGGCGGTCTCGAACTCCGTGTGGACGTGGCTCAGGTCGTCATCGTCGTTCCACGGCGTGAACGTGACCATGCCGTCGACGCGTTCGGCGGACTTCGTGCCGGCCGCGGCCCGGGCGAAGCTGGCGTCGAGGTCCTCCTGGGCGTCGCGCACGTCGGTCTTGAGCTGGCCGAGCAGGTCGGCGATGAGCCCGTAGGTGTCCGACGCGCTGCCGAGTGCGGTGGCGACCCCTTCGGCGTGGGCGAAGTAGCTGTCGGCCATGGCGCACTCCCAGTTGAGGCGGAGCTCCGCCTCGCGGTTGCGCTGGTTGGTCGCCTCGGTGCCGAAGTCGGTCGCCAGGGTCCGCCAGGCGTTCTGGGCGGTGTCGAGGTAGCCGGTGTCGGCCTGCAGGTCCCAGACGTCGGGGAGCGTGACGGTCATCGTTCGCCTCCGGTGGTCATGACCCGGCGCCGACGGCGTCCGGCGGGAGATCGGCGGCCGGCGAGCAGACGAGCCTGCGGCCGGGGGTGTGGTCGGCCATGGTCGGGGCGCCGCTGCCGCCGGTCTCGCCGGGGTCGGGGGCGACCTGGACGCAGAACGACCACGACGTGGCGTCGGCCGGCAGGGTGTCGGGGCCGGGCACCTCGAAGGTCCCGGCGTCGGGCGCGATGCGCCGCAACGGGGTCAGCGCGAAGGCGCGGCCGGTGAGGCTCTGGCCGGGCTCGAGGCGCACCGCGGGCGCGCGGTACGCCGTGCCGGTGTCGCCGCCGGTGGTGGAGAACACCTCTTTGGTGACGAGGATGCTCCCGGAGTCGTCGGCGTAGACCCAGCTGGACTCGGCGGTGTCGGGCAGCGGGACGTCGACGGACGGCGTGATGTCCGCGGGCCGCCGCTCGACCACGAGCACGGCGACGTCGGCGTTGTTGGTGACGGTGTAGTCGGCGACCAGGCCGGACGTGCCCGGCGGGTACTCGGGCCCGGTGGGCGCGCCGGCACCGAGCCGCGCGTCGAGGACGACGTCGAGCTCCACGGGCGGCGACGGCGTGTCGTCGCCGTCGCCGTCGTTGCCGGGGTCGCCTCCGTCGCAGCCGGCGAGGACGCTCACGGCGACCACCGCCACGAGCGCTCGTCGCAGACGCATCGCCGGTCCTCTCGTCCTCGCATGGCCGCCGTCCCTTCGACGCGTCACGGCTTCCTGCGGTTCAGGACCTCGTCGATGTCGCGGGAGGCGCGCTGGATGTTCTCGCCGTCGGACTCGAGGACGGCGCTGATGTTCTCGACCAGCCGGGCGGTGGAGTAGACGGCGGTGGTGTAGCTCTCGTGGATCATCACCCCGACGGTCGCCTGCCCGAGGGACCCGCGGTCGAACGTGCCCTGCTCGGCCACGGCGGCGCCGGACTCGGTGAGGTCGCGCGACGAGGTGAGCATGCGGTTGCCGACGTCGTTGAGTGTCTCCGGGTTGGCCTTGACCGTGCTCATGACATCGTCTCCCGAGTCGAAGGTTCGGCTCGTGCCCGTGTCCGAGCGATCTTAACCGCTGTGACGAGGTTGGGTGCGTTCGGGCAATTCAATCGCCGTCTCACCACCCATCGGTACCGGACAGCCGGCGTCGGCACGGACGGGACGTTCGGCTCTAGGCGCCGAGCGGCCGGAGGGCTATCGAACGAGGTGGGCCGCCTCGCGCCCAGCCCCTGCTGAGAGGCGGCCAAGTCCCCGCGCCGGGTGTGGCCCCCCGTTCCGACCCCGGCGCGGGGGCGCCCCGCTCGGGGGGGTGCCCCTGCTCGGGGGACGGGTCAGTCCGGACGGAGGTCCGTGACCGACAGGCCGTGCCGGGTGTGCAGGCGCGCGGCCACGAGCGAGCGGTGGCAGGCCTCCGGGTCGCGTTCGACGCAGAACAGGGCGGCGGTGGAACCCGCCGGGAGCGCCGCCGCCAGCTCGGCCACCAGCGCGTCCATGTCGAACGGGTCGAGGATGTCCCGCGTGTAGCGCTCGGCGTACTCGGTCGCGAGGACGACGCGGTTGCGCTTGCCCACGCCCTGGCGGTCGTCCTCGCGGTACTGCGCCCGGCGCATCTCGGTGGTCGGCGTCAGCTCCGTCACGTGCCGGTAGCCGACGCCCGCCGCGGCGAGCGTCTCCTGCAGCCGCGCCGAGTTCGCCCAGGCGTACTCGGGTCCCCGGACGCCGCGGCGCTGGCGGAGGTCGAGCAGCAGCCTCACTCCGGCGCCGCCGAGCGTCTCGAGGAACGTCGCCTCGGTGAAGCCGTAGACGCCGATCGTCGCGATGGCGGGCTGGGTCACGCCGGCCCGCCGTCGCCCTGTCGTGGCACGAGGAACGGCTGGTCGACGGCCCAGAGCCACGACCCGTCCGGCTGCCGGCGGGCGACCTCGACAGCCAGCTCGCCGGTGGTGAGCGTGGCCACCGTCAGGGCGAGGTCACCGCTCACCAGTGCGGGATGCCGCATACCGGGCGAGAGTACAGGCGCGGCCGCGACGAACTGCTCGTACACCTTGCGGATCTCGGCGTGCCCGGTCGCGATGCTGCCCGGCGGGAACGCCAGCACGGCGTCCGGCTCGTACAACGCCACCAGTCCGTCGACGTCGCCCGCGTTGCCGCGCTCGATGAAGTAGCGGCCCAGGTCATTCGGCTCGGTGGCCGTCTCGTGTGTCATGCGATCCAGCCTCGCAGCGAATCACGACATCTCATGTCGTGTATTCCGTAGAGTTCTCGCATGCGCGCCGACCGGCTGGTCTCGCTGATCCTCCTGCTGCGCCAACGCGGCCGGGTGTCCGCGACCACCCTGGCCCGCGAGCTCGAGGTGTCGACGCGCACCGTCCTGCGCGACATCGAGGCGCTGTCCGCGGCCGGCGTCCCCGTCTACGCCGAACGCGGCCGGCGCGGCGGGTTCGCGTTGCTGCCCGGGTTCCGGACCGAGCTGACCGGACTGAACCACGACGAGGCCCTCGCCCTGCTGGTCGCCGGCTCGCGGCGCGGCGAGCAGGCGTTCGGCCTCGGATCGGCGCTCGCCTCGGCCATGCGCAAGGTGGTCGACGCGCTCCCCGAGAACCATCGCGACACCGCGACCGGCGCGGCCGCGCGACTGCTCGTCGACCCCGAGACGGACCTCCTGTCACGACGGGTGGGCGCCGAGGAGGTGCCCGCCGCGACCATGGCCGAGGTCCGGCGCGCGGTGCTGGCCGGACACCGGCTGCGTCTGCAGTACGCGGCGGCGGGCCGCGCGCCGGCGTGGCGCACCGTCGACCCGATCGGCCTGGTCACCATCCGCGACCAGGGATACCTGCTGGCCACGCGATCCGGCGCCGACCGCACCTACCGGCTGTCGCGCATCCTCGCCGCTGAGGAGCTGCCCGAGCCGGCGGAGCGCCCGGCCCGGGTCGACCTGGACCGCATCTGGCAGGAGCGGAGCACCCGGTTCCGGACCGGCGGCGACCAGGTCACCGTGCTGCTGCGGGTGGACCCGGCGCGGCGGGAGGACCTGGAGCGGACGGCCCTCGCCGTCCGCTCCTCGGAGGCGGGCGGCGACGGATGGCTGCGGGTCGAGGTGACCTTCCAGGACGCGGAGCACGCGGAATGGGCGCTCTGGCGGCTCGGCACGGACGCGGAGGCGCTGTCGCCGTCGTCGTTGCGGACCTCGCTGCGCGACCGCGCCGCTGCCATCGTCGCCCACTACGACGCCTCCAGCTGAGCGACGACGGCGTCCGCTCGGTCCTCCTCACCCGGGCGGGGTGAGCCGCGCGGCGCGCCGCACCGGCACGGTGGGACCGCGACCGGCGAGGAGGGGCCCGTGCCCGAGGAACTGGCATCGTGGGCGGACGGCCCGGCGAGGGCCGCCATCACCGCGTTCGTCCAGCGCGTCACCACCAGCGGCGGCGACGGGTACGTGGCGCCGGCCGAGCGGGTCGCCGTCGTCGACAACGACGGCACGCTCTGGACCGAGAAGCCGATGCCGATCGAGCTCGGCTTCATCATGCGGCGGCTCGCGGCGGCGGCCGAGCGCGACCCGGACTTGCGCGGCGTGCAGCCGTGGAAGGCGGCGGTGGAGCGCGACCACGGCTGGCTCGGCGGCGCCGTCACGCGGCACTACGCCGGCGACGACTCTGACCTGCACGTGCTGCTGGGCGGGTTCCTCCAGGCCTTCGCCGGGATGTCGGCCGAGGACTACCTCGCGGCGTCAGGGGAGTACCTGCGCGGCGGCACGCACCCGACGCTGGGCCGGGGCTTCCGCGAGTGCACGTTCGCGCCGATGGTCGAGCTGCTGCGCTACCTCGAGGCCCACGGGTTCACCGTCTACATCGCCTCGGGCGGGGACCGCGACTTCATCCGTTCCGTCAGCGACGAGATCTACGGCATCCCGTCGGAGCGCGTCATCGGCACGTCGAACGCGCTCGCCTACCAGGAGGACGGCGACGGCGCGTCCGTCGTCTACCAGGCTCAGCCCGACGTGTTCGACGACGGGCCGGTCAAGGCGGTGCGCATCTGGAGCCGGATCGGCCGGCGGCCCATCCTGGCGGTGGGCAACGCCAACGGCGACATCCAGATGCTCGAGTTCACGGGCGGTCCCCGGCTGCCCGCCCTGCGGCTCGCGGTCCTGCACGACGACGAGGAACGCGAGGCCGCCTACACGCAGCGAGCCGACGAGCTGCTCGACCGAGCGCACCGGAAGGGATGGACGGTGATCAGCGTCCGCTCCGACTGGACGACGGTGTTCTGACGGGTCTCCTGCGGATGCCGGTGCCAAGGTATCGATGGCGGGTGGTTCGGTGGTGCCAGGGCACCACCGAACCACCCGCCATTCACGACCGGGGCCGGGAGCGGCCCGTTACTGCTTCTGCTCGGCTGCGTCCGCGGCCGCGATGGCGGCGTCGACGTCGAGGTCGACGACGGCGTCGATGACCTGCTGCAGCGCGGCGGCGGGAAGCGCGCCGGGCTGGGAGAAGACCAGGTGGCCCTTCTTGAAGGCCATGAGGGTCGGGATCGAGGTGATCTGCGCCCAGCCGGCCAGATGCTGCTCGGCCTCGGTGTCCACCTTGCCGAAGACGATCTCGGGGTGCTTCTCGGCCGCCTGCTCGTACACGGGCGCGAACTGGCGACACGGGCCGCACCACTCGGCCCAGAAGTCGACCAGGACGATGTCGTTGTCCTCGACGGTCTGGGCGAACGTCTGGCTGGTCAAGGTCGTGGTGCTCATGTGGAGGGTTCCCTTCGTGACGGTCGGAAGCCGTCACCTACACAACCCACACGGGGGAGCGGTCATTCCATCCGCTGCCGGAGCAGCTTCGCCGCGATCAGCGAGAGCAGCAGCATCGAGAGCATGACGCCGCCGGCCATGATCTCCGAGCCCAGCTGCGCCATCGAGGCCGCATCGCCGACGATGACGCCCACGGCGCCGACGCGGGCCACCCAGGCCCAGCCCTTCTCGCCGCGCCGGGAGAAGTGGCGGGCGAGGACGAGGTGGGCGGCGGTGAGGGCGATGAACGCGACGGTGCCGGCCAGCAGGTGCGCGACGGCGTGCCAGCTCAGGGTGTCGGGCGTCTCGTCGAAGCCGACGGGCCAGCCGCCGCCGGGATCCATGACGAACACCCCGGCCAGCACGTAGCCGGCGCCGTAGACGGCGGTGAGCCGTGGCACCCACCGGCTCGGCAGTGCCCGCCTCAGGCCGGCCGCACCGGCGATCACGAGCAGCCCGGCGACGATGAAGTTGGTGATCTGGATCCAGCCCGCCGGCCCGACGGCGAGCATGCTGAGCGGGTACTTCGTCAGGTCGAAGCCGTCGTGCGCCACGACCTGGGAGAGGGAGACGACGGCCCACAGCGGGCCGGAGAGTGCGAGGGCGCCGAGCAGCCGGCGGGTGGTGCCGAGGGTGCGGACGTCGGTCGCGGGGGCGGTGATGGTGGTGGCGGTCATGGTCGTGCCTTCCTGGGGCGGCGGCCCGGCGGGCCGCTCTTCGCCCGTAGGTCGAACGGCGCGGCCGCGGATCGACACCGTCACGGCGCGAGCTCGTCCGCCTTCGCCCGCAGCACGGCACGCTCGGCGTCGTTCTCGCACAGCTCGACGGCGCGCAGGTACTGCTCGCGCGCCTCCTCGCGGCGGTCCAGGCGCGAGAGCAGCCCGGCGCGGACGGCGGGCAGCAGGTGCGAGCGCTCGAACGCCGGCGCCCCGGCGAGCCGATCGACCAGCGCAAGTCCCGCGGCGGGTCCGTCGGCCATGGCGACGGCGGCAGCGCGGTTGAGGTCGACGACGGGCGACGGCGCCAACCGGCCGAGGGCGCCGTAGAGCATGACGATGCGGCCCCAGTCGGTCTCGGCGACCGACGGCGCCATCGCGTGGCACTCGGCGATGGAGGCCTGCAGGCCGTACGCCCCCAGCCCTCGGCTGCCGCCGTCGGCACGCGCGGAGGCGGCCAGTGCCGCCCGGCCGCGGCGGATGGCGGCGGCGTCCCAGAGGCCGCGGTCCTGGTCCTCGAGGAGCACCGGCCGGCCCTGGGCGTCGATGCGGGCCGGGAACCGCGCCGCCGTCAGCTCCAGCAGTGCGAGCAGGCCGAGGACCTCACGCTCGGGCGCCAGCGCGGCCAGCACGCGGGCCAGCCGCAGCGCCTCCTGCGCCAGGTCGGTCCGGATCCAGCTGCTGCCGGACGTGGCGGAGGACCCCTCGGTGAAGATGAGGTACACGACGTTGAGCACAGAGCCGAGCCGGGCCGGCCGCTCGGCCGGCGCCGGCACCTCGAACGGCACCCCCGCGGCGGCGATGGTCTTCTTGGCGCGGGTGATGCGCGCCTGGACGGTGGCGACGGGCACCAGCAGCGACCGGGCGATCTCGTCGGTCGTGAGCCCGCCGACGACCTTGAGGGTCAGCGTCAGGCGGGCCTCCTTCGACAGCACCGGGTGGCAGGCGGTGAAGACGAGCGCGAGCCGGTCGTCGTCGATCGCGTCGGGGTCGAAGAGCTGGTCGGCGCCGGAAGAGGACTCGTCGAGCTGGCGGGCCATCGCGGCGTAGCGCTCGTCGGCGCCGGCCCGGCGCCGGAACGCGTCGATCGCCCGGCGCCGGCCGACCGCCGTCAGCCAGTTGGCCGGCTTGTCCGGGACGCCGTCCGTGCTCCAGCTGACGAGCGCCTCGGCCAGCGCCTCCTGGGCGACGTCCTCGGCGAGGGCGAAGTCGCGGGTGTAGCGGGTCAGCGCGCCGACGATGCGCGCTGACTCCGAACGCCACACGGCCTCGACCGCACGTCGCGTCTCACTCACCTGAGGTGCGTTCCCCTCAGAGTTGACCGGTGACCTCACGCCAGGCGCGCTCCTTCTGGACCCACTCGTTGTCCTGCGGCAGTTCGTCGATGCTGGTCACTCTACGGATCTCGACCTTGGTGCCGTCCGAGTAGGGAATGCGCTTGGCCCACTCCGTCGCCTCCTGCTTGGACGCGACGTCGAGGAGGTAGAAGCCGGTGAACAGCTCCTTGGTCTCGCCGTACGGCCCGTCGGAGACGACGGGCGTCTCGCCGGTGAAGTCGACGACGACGCTCGCCTCGGGACTCGGGTCGAGGCCCTCGGCGGCGAGCAGCACGCCGGCGCTGATCAGCTCCTGGTTGAACCGCCCGATCGTCTCGAGCACCTCGCCGAAGTCGAAGCCCTCGCCGGTGGCGAAGGCTGTGTCCGTCGGCCGGAAGATCATCATGTACTTGGCCATCGTGGGTCTCCTGTCGTTGCGATGCATGGTGCCGCACCGAGCGGTCACCGTTGTCCTCCTCAGGTCGAACGGGCGCGGCGCGGATCGACATCACCCGTGGGCGCGTTCTTCGACGAAGGCCTTGATCCCCTCGAGCCAGGTGCGGATGCCCTCGGCGAGGGCCGCGTGGTCGAGATGCGGCGCGACGGCGGACGCGTCCATCGACTCCGCGGCGCGGATCCGGGTGTGCCCCGACGGCGTGCGGTCGAACTCGTACACGCACGACGCCGTCAGGCCCGGAGCGGCGTTGGACCAGCTGAGCCGGGACGGCCGGTCGGTGATCGCGAACCGCGACTCGACGGGGTGCCCGCCGGCCCGCCACCGGAACGCCCGCCCGGCGTCGGCCGGGGCGTCCGCCGGGCCCTCGGTCTCGGCGTCGGTGACGTCGGCGCGGAAGCGGGGCCAGTTCGCCACGGTCGCGAGCGCGTCCCAGACCTCCTCCGGGGATGCGGCGACGTCGATGCCGCCGGTGGCGTGGGCCGGGGCGGCCGGGTCGACCCGGCCTTCCTCGGCGAGCCGGTGTGCGTCCTTGCGAGCTGTCATGATCGGAACCACCTTCGATAATTCGTATCGATACGCTGTATCGATACAATAGAGAGAATGGTCCGGTATCGTCAACGCGTGCGGTTCGACCAGACGGTGGCGGTGCTGTGGGGCGACGACTCCCGGCCCATCGGGCGGTCCGGCCTGACCATCGCCGACTACGTCGCGGCCGCCACGGCGCTGCTGGACGAGGCCGGGACCGAAGGGCTGTCCATGCGAGCGGTCGCCGAGCGGCTCGGCGTGCGGACCATGGCCGCCTACGGCATCGGCAAGAAGCAGGACCTCGTCGCGCTGGTGGTCGACCGGGTGTACGCCGAGGCGTACCCCGCCGGGACCGGGCCGCGGACCACCGGCTGGCGCGACGGGCTGACCGACGTCGCCCGGGCCAACCGCGCGCTCGAGCTGGCCCATCCGTGGCTGCCCGAGCTGCAGTCGGTGCGCTCGCTCATGGGCCCGCACGAGCTCGCCAAGCGCGACCGCGAGCTGCTCCCGCTCGAGGACACGGCGCTGAGCGACGGCGAGCGGGACCAGGTGATCACGCAGCTCCTGCTGCACGTCTCCGGCACCACGCGCATCGAGACGGCGCTGCGGCGCGAGCGGGCCGGCAGCGGCCTCACCGACGACCAGTGGTGGCGCGTGGTCATGCCGCTGCTCGAGAACATCGCCGACCCGAGCGAGTTCCCGGTCGCCGCGCGCGTCGGCCTCGCCGTCCAAGCCGAGAGGAACGGCCGGTTCTGGGGCGAGTCGGCCTTCGAGTTCGGCCTGGAACGCCTCCTCGACGGGTTCGCGGTCCTGATCGACCGGCGCGTTGCAGGCTGAGTGCCGTCAGCTCGGAGCGGTGACCGGGACTCCGTTGTTCTGGGCGGCGTCCGCCAGGCGCTCGTCGTAAGTCACGATCGTCTCCAGATCGTCGCCGAGTTCGAGGGCGGCAGCCAGATGGATGGCGTCGAGAGGGCGCAGAAGCGTCGGGTCCAGCCGTCCTGCTTCCTCGAACGTGGAGGTGGCGAGCTGGATCAGGGTGATGGAGTCGAGCACGACCCGGGCTTGTACGACGCGGTCTTGGAGCCAGGCGCGCTAAAGCTGCTGTCTCCGCCTCGGCGACGACGAGCTTCACGAGTGCGGAGGTGTCGAGGTAGTGGGCCACCTCAGAGCCGCTCGTCTCTCATGGCCGCGAGCTCGTCGGACAGGCTCGGTCCACCCGCGGGCGCGGGCAGATCGCTGAGCCGGCGTCGCGGGGGACGGGCGCGTCCGGCAGCGAGCAGTCGTTGCAGCGACGAGGACGGGATGGCAGACAACTGAGCGACGGGCCGCCCGCGATCGGTGACCTGTATCGTCTCGCCCGCCGCGGCCTGGGCAACGAGGGCAGACGCGTTCTGCTTCAGTGAAACTCATCACGGGGAGGGAGCGCCGAAGGCCGCGCTCCAGCCGCCGTCGACGCCGAGGGACTGGCCGCTGATGTAGGAGGCGTCGGGGGAGAGCAGGAAGGCGACCACGGCGGCGATCTCGGCCGGGTCGGCGATCCGGCGCAGCGGCGGGCCGTCGGCCAGTTCGCGCTCGGCGGCCGCGGGGTCGGGGGCGGCGGCGAGGTGCGCCTCGAGGCTCGGCGTCCGGACTCCGCCCGGGGCGACGGCGTTGGCACGGATGCCGGCCGGGCCGTAGGTGACGGCGACGCTGCGGGTGAGGGCGTCGACGCCGCCCTTGGTGAACTCGTAGGCGGCGTGGTCGCGGTGGCTGGCCCGGCCGTGGATCGACCCGACGTTGACGATCGCGCCCGGACCGCCCTGGGCGGTGAACGTTTCGACGGCGGCCGCGCAGCCCCACACGTAGCCCAGGCCGTTGACCTCGACGACCTCGCGGACCGTCGCCTGGTCCAGGGCGTGCAGCGGCGTCAGCCTCGTGATCCCCGCGTTGTTCACCCAGCCGCGCAACGGCGCCAGCTCGCGCGCCCGCCGGGCCGCCTCCGCGTGCGTCGCGTGGTCGGCGGCGTTGCCCTCGACGACGGCGGCGCACGGCCCGGTGCCGTCGTCGTCCGGGGCGACCTCGACGCCGACGACGGTCCAGCCGTCGGCGGCCAGCCGCTCGGCAATTGCCCGGCCGATGCCCCGTCCCGACCCGGTGACCACGACGCTCCGGCTCATCCCAGCTCCTCCAGCAGGTCTCCCGCGTGTGCCGTCAGCCGCTCCAGCGCCCCGGCCGCCAGCGGCGTCTGCCAGGCCTGGTAGGCGCCGCGGTCGTACGCGTCCGCCGTCGGCAGATACACGAAGCCCGGCCGTTGGTGAGGTTCAGCGCCAGCACGGCCCGGCCGGGGAACCGCATCCGCAGCGAGCGCTGGAACGCCGAGTACGCCTCGCCGGGGTGCGCCGCCAGCAGTGCGTCGCCGATCCGCCAGGCTCAGACCGGATGCCCGACGGTGGTGCCGCCGTCGAGGTAGCCGTCGCGCAGGTGCCGGGCCCGGCGCAGCCGCTCGTCCCGGCTGCGCGGGTCGATGCCGGCCCACTGCCGCTCCAGCTCGGCCAGGGTGGGCAGCGGCCGGACCGGCAGGTCGGTGACGGAGTGGCGGGCGACGAGGGTGGTGGTCGTCTCTGGACGCGCGGCCGGGCGCCAGACCGCCAGGGACGCGCCGGACTCCACCGTTTCGGTCAGCGCCAGCTCGGTGCCCGGGGGCGGCAGGCCGGCCAGCGCGCCCAGCACCGCGTGCCCCAGCGCCCGGCCGTGCCGGTCGGCGACCGCGGGGTCGCCGGTGTATTGCTCGGCCGGCGCGAGCTCGCCGGACGCGCCCTGCAGGAACAGGCACGGCGCCGCGGTGGCGCCCTCGACCAGCTCGCGTATGGCGCCCGCGTAGTCGGGTGAGACCAGCGTGTTCTGCCAGGCCAGCGTCGTCGGATGGCAGGCATAGTTGACGACGGTGGCCAGCATGCGGCCCGATGGCGACGCGGTCAGCCGTCCGACGACGACGGTGTCATCGGCGGCCGCCGCGGGGTTGGCCCCCACGACGGCGCGGCCGCCGAGGTCGAGCTCCCGGTCCGCGGCGAGGGCGCAGCGGCCTGTCGTCCACTCCAGGACGGCGGGCGCCAGGGCTCCGATCGCCTCGCGGCCCGCCTCGACCGCCGCGGCCGCGAGCCGGTCCAGGTAGGCGGGGACGAGCGCGCCGCCGTCGAGGTCGGCGTCGCCCGCGCACAGCACCGGGCCGGCGTGCGTGTGCGAGAGCGCGATCAGCAGTCTTTCCTCTGTCAGCTCGAGCCCGTCGAGCACGGTGGTGCGCACCCGGCGTTCGTCCTCGACCCGCCGCCACCAGGTCCCGTCGACCGCGATGAGGACGAGGGGTGCGTCGCCGTCGTCGCCCGGGTCGGCCGACACCGCGAGGGCCGTCAGCGTCAGCGGCCGGTGCACCCCGTCGGCGATGTCGGTCTCCGCCGGGCCCCAGTTGCGGGTGCGGATCCCGGGCGGCGGCGTGATGTCGCGGCGGGCGACCCCGGCCCGCCCCGAGAACGCCGGCACGTGCACTCGCGACCCGATGCGGACCATGCTCGAACGATGCGTAAAACGACGTTCCATGTCAACGCCGGGTGAGGCTCGCCTCGCCCCTCCCGTGCCCGTTTCGCCCCGCTTTGGTGGGCTGTGGACCGCGATGATCATCAACGATCCGCTACATCACCACGATTACCCGAGCCTCGACACGATTGCAGGCGTGTTGAGGCTCGGGTAATCGTGGTGGGCGGCCCAGAGCGCCAGCAAATCCCACATCGTGGACTGTCGACGGGTCGCTGCCATCGAGGACGCGGCACCCACAAGAGCAACTCCGCGCCTTGGCGTGGCCGGGCGCGAGCACTTAGCGTGTGGAGTCGTCGACACCGGGAGGCGCCCGCCCATGTTGATCGAGCACGACGGCATCCGGCCGGAGGTGGACCCGTCCGCGTACGTCGCGCCGATGGCCGTCCTGTCCGGCGACGTTCACATAGGCCCGGGGTGCCGGATCCTGTTCGGTGCGGTGCTGACGGCCGACGGGGGACCGGTGCGCCTGGCCGCCAACTGCGTCGTCATGGAGAACGCGGTGCTGCGCGGCCGGGCCGGGCATCCTCTCACCCTGGGAGAGAACGTGCTGGTGGGCCCGCACTCGCACCTCAACGGCGCCACCGTCGACGATGACGTGTTCCTCGCCACCGGGGTGTCGGTCTTTCCCGGGGCCAGGATCGAGAGCGGCGCGGAGGTGCGCATCAACGCCGTCGTGCACGTGAACACCCGGGTGCCGGCCGGCGCGACGGTGCCGATCGGGTGGATCGCGGTCGGCGACCCGGCGGAGCTGTTCCCGCCGAGCGCCCACGACGAGTACTGGCCCAAGCTGAAGGCGCTGGATTTCCCCGGCACGGTGTTCGGCGTGCCGCGCGAGGAACTCACCATGGGCCGGATCGCCGCCGCGTACGGCGAGGTGTTCGGGCGGCACACCGGCGACACGGTCCTCGAGTGAGCGTCGCTATACTGCTGCCCATCGTTCCGTTTCTTTGATTGCTCTTCCAATAATTTGAAGGAGCGGCACCATGATCCGGAAAGTCCTGGTCGCCAATCGTGGTGAGATCGCGATCCGCGCGTTCCGCGCCGCCTATGAGCTCGGTGTGCGCACCGTGGCGGTGTTCCCGCACGAGGATCGCAACTCGCTGCACCGGCTCAAGGCCGACGAGGCGTATGAGATCGGCGAGCCGGGTCACCCCGTGCGGGCCTACCTGTCGGTGGGCGAGATCGTCCGGGCGGCGACGGAGTCCGGTGCCGACGCGGTCTACCCCGGCTACGGGTTCCTGTCTGAGAACGCCGGCCTGGCCGAGGCCTGCGCCGAGGCCGGCATCACGTTCATCGGCCCGCCCGCGGACATCCTGAGGCTGACGGGCAACAAGGCGCACGCCGTCGCCGCGGCGCGCGAGGCCGGCGTGCCGGTGCTGCGCTCGTCGGCGCCGTCGGCCGACCCCGAGGAGCTGCTGGCCGCCGCCCGGGACATCGGCTTCCCGGTGTTCGTCAAGGCCGTCGCCGGCGGCGGCGGCCGGGGCATGCGCCAGGTGGCCGACGCCACGCAGCTGCCCGAGGCGCTCGACACCGCGGCGCGCGAGGCCGAGGCGGCCTTCGGCGACCGCACGCTCTTCCTCGAGCAGGCCGTGGTGAGCCCGCGGCACATCGAGGTGCAGATCCTCGCCGACGGGCGGGGCGACGTCATCCACCTGTTCGAGCGCGACTGCTCGGTGCAGCGCCGGCACCAGAAGGTGGTCGAGCTGGCGCCGGCGCCCAACCTCGACCCGGCCGTGCGGGACCAGATCTGCGCCGACGCCGTCCGGTTCGCCCGGCACATCGGCTACCGCAACGCCGGCACCGTCGAGTTCCTGCTCGACCCCCAGGGCCGGCACGTCTTCATCGAGATGAACCCGCGCATCCAGGTCGAGCACACGGTGACCGAGGAGGTCACCGACGTCGACCTCGTGCAGTCGCAGTTCCGCATCGCGGCGGGGGAGAGCCTGACCGATCTCGGCCTCGCACAGGACACCGTCACCGTGCGCGGCGCGGCGCTGCAATGCCGCATCACCACCGAGGACCCAGCCGACGGGTTCCGCCCCGACACCGGCACCATCAGCGCCTACCGCTCGCCCGGCGGCTCCGGCATCCGGCTCGACGGCGGCACCACCCACGCCGGCAGCGAGATCAGCCCGCACTTCGACTCCATGCTGGTGAAGCTGACCTGCCGCGGTCGCGACTTCGACGCCGCCGTGGCCCGCGCCCGCCGCGCGCTGGCCGAGTTCCGCATCCGCGGCGTGCGCACGAACATCCCGTTCCTGCAGGCCGTGCTCGACGATCCCGACTTCCGCGCCGGCGGGGTCACGACGTCGTTCATCGACGAGCACCCGCACCTGCTCGCGGGCCGGGCGTCGGCCGACCGCGGCACCCGGCTGCTCAGCTACCTCGCCGACATCACCGTGAACCGCCCGCACGGCGAGCCGCCCCGGGTGCCCGACCCGCGGCTCAAGCTGCCCGCCGTCCCGAGCGGAGCGCCGCCCGCCGGCTCGAAGCAGCGCCTCGACGAGCTGGGGCCCGACGGGTTCGCCGCCTGGCTGCGCGCGTCGCCGTCGCTGCACGTCACCGACACGACCTTCCGCGACGCGCACCAGTCGCTGCTGGCCACCCGGGTGCGCACGAAGGACCTGGTCGCGGCCGCGCCGGTGGTGGCGCACACGCTGCCGCAGCTGCTCTCGCTGGAGTGCTGGGGCGGCGCCACCTACGACGTCGCGCTGCGGTTCCTGGCCGAGGACCCGTGGGAGCGGCTGGCCGCTCTGCGCACGGCGGTCCCGAACGTCTGCCTGCAGATGCTGCTGCGCGGGCGCAACACCGTCGGCTACACGCCGTACCCGGTCGAGGTGACGACGGCCTTCGTGCAGGAGGCCGCCGCCACAGGTGTTGACGTCTTCCGCATCTTCGACGCGCTCAACAACGTCGAGCCGATGCGCCCGGCCATCGACGCCGTCCGCGAGACCGGGACGGCGCTCGCCGAGGTCGCCATGTGCTACACCGCCGACCTGTCCGACCCGGGCGAGACGCTGTACACGCTGGACTACTACCTGCGGCTGGCTGAGCAGATCGTCGCCGCCGGCGCGCACGTGCTGGCCGTCAAGGACATGGCCGGGCTGCTGCGCCCGCCCGCCGCGGCCCGCCTGGTGACGGCGCTGCGCCGCGAGTTCGAGCTGCCGGTGCACCTGCACACCCACGACACCGCCGGCGGGCAGCTGGCCACGTACCTCGCCGCCGCCGAGGCCGGGGTCGACGCCGTCGACGGCGCCGTCGCGTCCATGGCCGGCACGACGTCGCAGCCCTCGCTGTCGGCCATCGTCGCGGCCGCGGAGGCGTCGGAGCACCCGACGGAGCTGGACCTGCGCGCCGTCGGCGACCTCGAGCCGTACTGGCAGGGTGTGCGCGGGCTGTACGCGCCGTTCGAGGCCGGCCTCAGCTCGCCCACGGGCCGCGTCTACCACCACGAGATCCCCGGCGGGCAGCTGTCCAACCTGCGCACCCAGGCCGTGGCCCTCGGACTGGGCGACCGGTTCGAGGAGATCGAGGACCTGTACGCCGCCGCCGACCGCCTGCTCGGGCGCCTGGTCAAGGTGACGCCGTCGTCGAAGGTGGTGGGCGACCTCGCGCTGCACCTGGTCGGCGCCGGGGTGTCGCCCGAGGACTTCGCCGCCTCGCCCGACGCCTACGACATCCCCGACTCGGTCGTCCGGTTCCTGCACGGCGAGCTCGGCGACCCGCCCGGCGGCTGGCCCGAGCCGTTGCGCACCAAGGCACTGGCCGGCCGCCCGTACACCCCGGCCGCCGCCGAGCTGTCCGACGACGACCGCGCCGGCCTGGACGGCGACCGCCGCGGCACGCTGAACCGGCTGCTGTTCCCCGGCCCCGCGCGCGAGCACCAGGCGCACCGCGAGGCCTACGGCGACACCAGCGTGCTGTCGACCCGCGAGTTCTTCTACGGGCTGCGGTCCAACCAGGAGTACCCCGTCGACCTCGAGCCCGGCGTGCGGCTGCTCATCGAGCTGCAGGCCATCGGCGAAGCCGACGAGCGCGGCGTGCGCACCGTCATGGCCACCCTCAACGGCCAGCTCCGCCCACTGCAGATCCGCGACCGGTCGATCGCCTCGGACCACGCACCCGCCGAGAAGGCCGACCCGGCCAACCCGCGCCACGTCGCGGCGCCCTTCGCCGGCGTCGTCACCCTCACGGTCGCCGAGGGCGACACCGTCGAGGCCGGCGGCACTGTCGCCACCATCGAGGCGATGAAGATGGAGGCGGCCATCACCGCCTCGCAGGGCGGCACCGTCCGGCGGCTCGCCGTCGGCCCGGTCCAGCGCGTCGACGGCGGCGACCTGCTGGTCGAGCTCGCGTGACCCAGTTTTCCTGACCAGCACCAACACCTTCGAGGAGACACGACATGCAACTGATGCGCATCGGTGAGCGGGGTGCGGAGCGCCCGGCCGTCCGCGGGGACGACGGCGTGCTCTACGACCTGTCCCCGGTCACGAGCGACATCGACGGGGCGTTCCTGGCCGGCGACGGCGTGAACCGGGCGCGGGCGGCGCTGGCGGCCGGCGAGCTCCCGGCCCTGCCCGACGGCGACGGCGTGCGGGTAGGCGCGCCGATCGCGCGGCCCGGGAAGGTCGTGTGCATCGGGCTGAACTACCGCGACCACGCCGCCGAGACCGGCGCGGCCATCCCGGCCGAGCCGATCGTGTTCATGAAGGCCCCGAACACCGTCATCGGCCCCGACGACACCGTCCTCGTCCCCCGCGGCAGCGTGAAGACCGACTGGGAGGTCGAGCTCGGCGTGATCATCGGCGCGCAGGCCCGCTACCTCGACAGCCCCGACGACGCCGCCGGCGTGATCGCCGGCTACGCGATCAGCCACGACGTGTCCGAGCGGGAGTTCCAGCTCGAACGCGGCGGGCAGTGGGACAAGGGCAAGTCCTGCGAGACGTTCAACCCGCTCGGCCCCTGGCTGGTCCCCGCCGACGAGATCACCGACCCCGCCAAACTCGGCCTCAGGTTGTGGGTGAACGGCGAACCACGCCAGGACGGCACCACCGCCGACCTCATCTTCGGCATCGACCACGTCATCTGGTACCTGAGCCAGTTCATGGTCCTCGAACCCGGCGACCTCATCAACACCGGCACCCCCGCCGGGGTCGCCATGGGCATGCCCGGCCAGCCCTACCTGCGCGCCGGCGACACCATCGACCTCGAGATCGACGGCCTCGGCCACCAACGCCAGACCCTCCAGGACGCCTGATCCTTCCGGCGGCCCGACGGGGTCAGCTCGCCCCGGCGCGCAGGCCGCCGCCGGGGAACGCTCCGGTCAGCGCGCCGCCGGCCAGTACCCCGACCCCGGCCACGAGGACGTCGTCGATCCCCCTGGCCGGGGTCCGCGGCGTCGCGTAGTCGGCGGGGTCGTCGAGGCGGTCCGGGTCGAGCACGACGAGGTCGGCGTGGCGCCCGGGCGCGATCCGTCCCACCGTCGCGAGGCCGAAGCGTTGCGCGGGGCGGGCGGCCAGGTGCACGGCTGCCTGGCCCCAGGTGAGGTCGCCGCGGTCGCGTACGTGCCGGGCGAGGACCCGGGCGAACGAGCCCCAGCCGCGCGGGTGCGGGTGGGTGCCGACGTAGACGCCGTCGCTGCCGACGGTGTGCCGTTCGTCGCGGACCAGCAGCGCGAGCTCGTCGACGCTCCGGCCCGGCGGCAGGTGCATGACGACGGTGGCCTCGAGCCGGGACCCGATCAGCAGGTCCAGGACGAACGCCTGCACGTCGCCGCCGTGCCGGTCGGCCGCCGCGGTCAGCGTGAGCCCTTCGGCCCAGGCGTACTCGCCGGTCCCGGCATGGGCGACGGTGGTGCGCCTGGCCCAGTCGCGGCTCACCGGGCTCGCGAGCAGCCGGGCGCGGACGCCGTCGTCGCCCAGCACGGCCAGGATGTCCGGCACCGGCCGGTCGAGCAGGTCCGGCGGGAGCACGGGCATGCTCAGCAGCGTGCAGCCGGCCCGGTAGGGGTAGGCGTCGAAGGTGAGGTCCGCCCCGGCGGCCCGGGCCTCGTCGAGCAGCGCGACCAGCGCCGCCCCGGGCCCGTGGTAGTGCGAGATGTGCCCGCGCACGCCGCTGGCCAGGCAGATCTCGCGTACCTCCGCCACGCCGGCGGCCGCGTTGTCCTCGTAGCCGCCGCGCATGTGCGTCACGTACAACCGGCCGGCCGCGGCGACCGGGCGGCACAGCGCCGCCAGCTCCTCGGTGCCGGCGAACCGGCCGGGGACGTAGTCCAGTCCGCTGGACAGGCCGCAGGCGCCCTCGGCCAGGCCGGTGGCGACCAGGTCGGCCATGGCCGCGAGCTCGGCCGGGGTCGGGGCTCGGTCGGCGCGGCCGAGCACCTCGGCGCGGACGGTGCCGTGCGGCACGAGGGAGGCGACGCGGACCGGGACCCGCCCGTCGTAGCCGGCCAGCAGCGCGCCGACCCCACCGCCTCGGTAGTGCGGGTGCCGGCCGAGCAGCCCGCCGAAGTACTCCGTGGCGTAGGCGCCGTCGCCGGGTGCGTAGGAGACGCCGTCCTGACCGGCGACGACGGTGGTGACGCCCTGGCGCAGGAGCGCGAACTGGACGTCCGGCGCGAACACGGCGCCGTCGGCGTGCGAGTGGACGTCGACGAAGCCGGGGAGGACCAGCCGGCCGGTGCAGTCGACCACCTCGGCGTCGGTCGTGTCCCCGGCGGCCCCAGGGGCGACGACGGCGGCGATCCGGCCGGACCGCACGACGACGTCCGCGCGGTACGGCTCGCGCCCGCTGCCGTCGGCGACGAAGCCGCCGGTGACGAGGACGACCTGGTCGGAGGAGCGCACGAGGACCCAGCCTAGGACGCTGCGCGACCTCACACTCCGCCGCCGTCGTTCGTCAGAGGGGAGGAACCGATCGACAGGAGGAAGCATGAGGATCGCGGTAGCCGGGGGAACCGGCCGCCTGGGCCGGCACGTGGTGGACGTCCTGACGGAGGCGGGTCACGAGGCGGTGCCCATGTCGCGGACGACCGGCGTCGACGTCGTCACGGGCGAAGGGCTCGCCGAGGCGCTGGCGGGAGCGGACTGCCTGATCGACGCCGCCACCGGGCCGTCGCCGGTCAGGGACGAGGCGGCGGCGTTCTTCACGGCGTCGGCGGCGAACCTGCAGCGTGCGGCCGAGCAGGCCGGGGTGCCGCGGGCGGTGGTGGTGTCGATCATCGGCGTGGACAAGCTCACCACCAGCTACGGCGCCGCCAAGCTCGACCAGGAGAAGGCCTGGCTGGACGGTCCGCTGCCGGTCCGCATCCTGCGCGCCGACCTCTTCCACGAGTTCGTCCCGCCGGTCATGGAGTGGGGCCGTCAGGGCGACGTCGTCTACGTCCAGTCCAGCCGGCGCCGGCCGGTCGCGGCGCGGGCGGTGGCCGAGACCCTCGCCGCCTACGCGACCGCCGTCGACGCGCCGGACCGGCTGGAGGTGGCCGGGCCGCGGGTCGAGGACGCCGCCGACCTGGCGGCCACGCTGGTCGCCCGAACCGGCGACCCGGCCCGCGTCGAGGCCGTCAGCGCCTCCGCCGACGACCCGGACGGCCTGCTCTACGAGGCGGGCCGGATCCTGCCGGGCCCTGACGCCGTCGTCGCCGGTCCGTCCTTCGCCGAGTGGCTGGCGACCGCAGACGGCAGTCAGGCCACGGGGACGACGTAGGAGTCGACCTGGGCGATCAGGTCGCCGCGGAACGTGAACAGGTCGCTGTAGGCGAACCGGAACGGCCCGTGCTCGCGGTGCCGCCCGGCGCCGGTGCCCGTCACGACGACGACGTCACCGGCGCCGACGGTCCGCTCGACGGTCAGCTCGGGACTGCCCTCGAAGGCCGGGTTCTCGATCTCGTCGTCGAACTCGGCCTTGCCCTGCGTGCTGCGCACGCCGTGGATGTGCCAGACGACGTCGTCGGTGAGGCAGGCGAGGATCGCGGCGTGGTCGCTCTGCCGGAAGCCGTCCATGTACCGGTGGACGGTCTGCTCTCGGGTGCTCATGGAGTGCCTTTCCGTGGGGTGCTGGTGCGCGCGGTGAGGACGGCCTCGAGCCGGTCGAGGATGCCGGCCAGGCCGGTGCGGGCCTGTTCGGTCCGCAGCTCGGGCGGCAGCCGCCGCTGGTGGACGACGAGCGTGGTGCCGTCGCCGGTGGGCTCGAGCCGGATGTCGGTGGTGATCCCGGTGTACGGCTCGGCGAGCACCAGGCGTGCCGGCGGGTCCACGACCTCGTACCGGAAGCTCAGCTGCCGGCTGCCGCCGTCGGGCCCCCAAGTCTGCAGCGAGAACGTCCCGCCGACGCGGAGGTCGACGGCGACGGAGTCCGGCGCGACGGTGGCGTGGGCACCGCCCCAGAACGCGGCCAGGTGCGCGGGCGTGGTGAACATCTCCCACACCAGGGCCGGCTCGGCGTCGAGGTGGCGGGTCGCGATCAGCTGGTCGCCGTCGAGTCGCACGTGCCCCGTCATCGCTGCCGGTCCGCCCTCACCGAGGCGAGGTGCGTCTCGAGGGCGTCGAGGCGCGACTCCCACTGGCGCTGCTGCTCACCGATCCAGCCGGCCAGCTCGCCCATCCGCTCGGCGTCGAGCCGGCAGGGCCGCCGCTGGCCGTCGACCCGCTGGTGGATGAGGCCGCACCGCCGGAGGATGCCGACGTGGCGGGAGACCGCCTGGTGGGTGAGGGCGAACGGTTCGGCGAGCTCGCCGACGGTCGCCTCGCCCTGGGCGAGCCGGCTGATGATCGCCATGCGAGTCCGGTCGCCCAGGGCGGCGAAGACGGCGTCGAGGTCGCCGTCGGCGTCGAGGGTCTGCGTCACGGAGATGACACTATCCGCAACGAATCCCTTGTGCAAACATTCTGTTGCAGAAGCGCCTACGTCCCGAGGTCGTCGGAGCGCCCGGCCCGCAGCCGCGACCAGTGGGAGGTGGGGCGCCCGCCGGTGCTCAGGAGGGCGTCGCCGAGCGGCCAGGACTGCGGCCATCCGTCCGGCGAGTCCTCGTGCCGCTCCTGGCGCCCGTACACCGTCAGGTCCATGAGCGAGTAGCTGTTGTCCATGACCTCGACGCCGCGCTGGGTCGTCCAGTACGTCTCGAAGACGCGGTCGCCGTCGCGCAGATAGCAGACGAGGTGCATCATGCCGACGTGCCGGCCGACCAGCAGGGTGTCGAGCGTGGCGCCCTCCGCCGCGTACCACGGCATCGGCCAGTCCATGAAGTCGTGGTAGCGGCGGCTCTCGGCGTACGGGCCCTGCGCCACGACGGCGAAGGTGATGTCGCGCGAGTGCAGGTAGGACAGCTCGAGGACGTGGCCGGCGCACCAGGTGCAGCCCTCGCACTGCCCGGAGGCGGGATCGCCGGGGTACCACATGAAGTAGTACGCGACGAGCTGGCTGCGGCCCTCGAACGCCTCGAGCAGGGTGACCGGGCCGTCGGGGCCGGTCAGCTCGAGGCCGGCGTCGACCTCGACCATGGGGAGCCGGCGCCGGGCGGCGGCGATCGCGTCGCCCGCGCGGGTGTGCTCCTTCTCGCGGACCCTGAGCTGGTCGATCTCGGCCTCGAAGGTGGCGCGGTCGGCGACCACGGGCCGTGCGGTGTGCGGGGTGTTCATGACGTGCTCCTTTCACTTGGGGGTGCGGGTGAAGCCGGCGGCGGCGGTGACGACGCCGACGATGGTGAGGACGGCGATGCAGGCGAACGCGGCGCGGAAGCCGTCGAGACCGGAGCCGGCCACGAGCACCGTCGACACGGCGGCGACACCGGCGGCGCCGCCCACCTCGCGCATGGTCTCGACGAGCCCGGACGCCAGCCCCGCCTCGGACCGCGAGACGCCGGACAGAGCGCCGATCTGCAGGGCCGGGCCGCAGAGCCCGAACCCGAGTCCGGCCAGCAGGAAGGCCGGCAGCACGTCCGTGACGTAGTCGGCGGCCGCGGGCACCCGGGTCAGCCACAGGGCGCCGACCGCGAGCAGCGCGAGACCGGCGACCAGCACCCAGCGCACCCCGGCCCGGGCGACGAGCCTGGCGCCGACGATGGCGGCCCCGACGATGGTGACCGTCGTCGCCAGCCAGGCCAGGCCGGTCTCGATCGGCGAGTAGCCCAGCACCTGCTGCATGAGCAGCGAGCCGATGAAGATGAACGCGAGGAGCGCGCCGAACGCGAGGAACCCCGTGACATTGGCGACGACGAGGTTGCGGTTGCGCACCGTCGACGGCGGCACCAGCGGGCGGGCCGAGCGGGCCTCGATCCGGACGAACGCGACCAGGAGCGCGGCGGCCGCGGCGAACAGCCCGAGGGTCGGCGCGGTGGCCCAGCCGTGGCCGGCGCCGTGGTGCAGGGCGTAGACGAACAGCAGCAGGCCGCCGGTCACCGTGGTCGCGCCGGGAAGGTCCAGCGGCGTGCGGCGCTCGAGGCTCCGGTCGGGGGAGAGGAACAGCGCGGCGAGCACGACGATCGTCACGCCCGCGGGGACGTTGACGAGGAACGCCCAGCGCCAGCCCGGACCGGCGGTCAGCAGCCCGCTGGCGACCACCCCCACCGACCCCGCGACCCCGCCCACGGCGCCGAAGAGGCCGAGCGCGCGGTCACGGGGCCGTCCCTCGGCGAACGTGACGGCGATCAGCGACAGCCCGGCGGGGGTGATGAGCGCCGCGCCGAAGCCCTGCAGACCGCGGGCCGCGATCAGCAGGGCGGGGTCCTGCGCCGCCCCGGCGATGAGCGACGCGACCGTGAAGATGGCGAGGCCGGTGATGAAGATGCGCCGCCGTCCGCGCTGGTCGGACAGGCGTCCGCCGACCAGCAGGAAGCCGCCGAGCAGCAGGCCGTACGCGACGACGACCCACTGCAGGACGCTCTGGCCGGCGCCCAGGTCGGCCTGGATCGACGGCAGCGCCACGTTCACGATGGCGACATCGATGCCGACCATCAACTCGGCGGCGCAGGCCAGCCCCAGGACGAGCCCGGGTCTGGTGGTGGCCTCGGTGCGGGTGGCTTCGGTACGGGTGGGGGAGGGGGTGCGGGGCAGGGTCTCGAGGTTCGACATCGTCGTTCCTTCGTTCGGCTGGTTGTCGTCCAACCGACGAAGAAAGGCCGCTCACATCGACATCGCCCGAAAATACTTCGAGAGATCTGCGTCGCCCCAGTCCAGACACAAAGTCGATCATGGAGAAAGTCGGGTTCTCGGGCCCTCGGAAGCCCCGTTTCTCCATGATCGACGCCGGGCTGGGCGGGCGGCCGGGCCGCCGCCGCGGGTCAGAGGGCGTCGAGGCGACCGGCGAGGTAGCGGCGCTCGGCCTCGGACGGCGCCAGCCGGAGCGCCTCTTCGTATGCCGCCCGGGCCTCGGCCACGCGGCCGTCGCGGCGCAGGAGGTCGGCGCGGGTGGCGGGCAGCAGGTGGTAGCCGTCGAGGTCGCCCGCGGCCGCCAGGTCGTCGACCACCGCGAGGCCGGCCGCGATGCCGTCGGTCATGGCGACGGCGACGGCCCGGTTCAGCTCGACCACCGGAGACGGCGCGAGCCGGCCCAGTTCGGCGTAGAGGGCGGCGATCTGCGGCCAGTCGGTGCTCGCGGCGTCGGCGGCGCCGGCGTGACAGGCGGCGATGGCGGCCTGCAGCTGGTAGGGCCCGCGCTGTCGCAGCGCCAGCGCGTCGTCGAGGACGGCGACGCCCTCGTCGATGAGGGCGCGGTCCCACCGGGAGCGGTCCTGGTGCTCCAGGGTGACGAGGACGCCGTCGTCGGTGCGTGCCGCCCGCCGGGCCTCGGTCAGCAGCATCAGCGCCAGCAGGCCGCGCGGCTCCGGCTCGCGGGGGAGCAGCCGGACGAGGACGCGGGCGAGGTGGATGGCCTCGGCGGTGAGCGCCCGGCGCCCGTCCTGCTCGTCGTAGCCCTGGTTGAAGATCAGGTACAGGACGGCGAGGACGGAGGCCAGCCGTCGCGGCAGCAGGTCGGCGGGCGGGACGCGGTACGGGATGCCGGCCTCGGCGATCTTGCGCTTGGCGCGGACCAGGCGCTGCGCCATGGTGGTCTCGGCGGTGAGGAACGCGCGGGCGATCTCGGCCGTCGTCAGGCCGCACAACGTCCGCAGCGTCAGGGCGACCCTGGCGTCGAACGGCAGCGCCGGGTGGCAGCAGGTGAAGATCAGCCGCAGCCGCTCGTCCGGGATGTCCTCGGCGGCCGATACGGCGGACGCGGCCGGATCGGCCGGCTCCGGCGCCAGGACGGCGATCTCGCGCAGCTTCGTCCGCCCGGCGGCGTCGCGGCGCAGCCGATCGGTCGCCCGGTTCCGCGCCGTCGTGGTGAGCCAGGCGCCCGGCCGGCTCGGGACACCGTCCCGGGACCAGGTCGACAGCGCGGCCGCGAACGCGTCCTGCGCGCAGTCCTCGGCCAGGTCCCAGTCGCGGGTCAGGCCGATGATCGTCGCGACCACTTGGCCCCACTCGTCCCGGTAGGCCGCGTCGACGGCGGCCCGGACGGCGGCCCGGACGGCGTCGGCCGTGTCGCCGGCCGTGGTCATTCCCAGACGGGGCGGATCTCGACGCTGCCCCACTGCGCGTACGGGTGCCCCGACGCGATGGCGATGGCCTCGTCGAGGTCGGCGCACTCGATCAGGACGACGCCGCCGACGAAGTCCTTCGTCTCGGCGAACGGCCCGTCGGCGACGAGCGTCTCGCCGTCGCGGACCCGGACCGTCGTGGCGTCGGCGACCGGCCGCAGCCGCACACCGAGGCGCTCGGCGTCGCGTCGCTGCAGGTCGGCCTCCCACGCCTGGTGGACGGGATCGGCGGCCATCTCGGCCTGGCTCGGCATCCGGGTCTCGTCGTCGCAGATCAGCAGCATGTATCTCATGCGCCTGAGTCTTGCACTCCCGCCGCCGCCTTCCACTCGTCGGCGAGCAGGGCGTAGCCGAAGCCGTCGAGCCACTCGCCGGAGCGGTGCAGGGACTCGCGGACGTTGTGCTCCTCGCGGCGCATGCCGACGCGCTCCATGAGCCGCCACGACGGCTCGTTGTCGGCGAAGCAGAGGGCGCTGACGCGACGCAGGCCGAGCCCGTCGAAGCAGATCCGCAGCAGCTCGCGCACCGCCTCGGTGGCGTAGCCGTGGCCCTGCTGGGCCGGGTCGAAGACCCAGCCCAGCTCGGCCTGGACGCCGCGGCCGCCGTCGGCGACCTCGGCCTGGGCCCAGGCGTCCTCGACCCGGAGCATGAGGTCGCCGATGACCCGACCGTCGTGCTCGACGATCAGCGTGTCGGCCAGCCGTTGGGGTGTGGCGAACCGGGTCCGGAAGACGTCCTCGTCGACGGGGAGCTCGGTGATCCACCGGGCCACCTGCTCGAGCCGCCGGTAGGCGAAGACGGCGTCGGCGTCGTCCGCCGTCCCGGGACGCAGGACGAGCCGCTCGGTCCGGGCCGGCCAGTCGAGCTTCCGCAGCGCCGCCGCCGGTTCGGGGACCGCCCGGACCGACAGCAGCGTGGTGCCGAGGTCGCGCAGCCGTGCCAGCAGGCCGTGCAGCTCGGCCTGGTCGGCGACCGGGCCGGTCAGCGTCGTGGAGCCGTCGCCGTGGTGGTCGGGGCGCAGGCCGCCGAGCTGCGTGGCCCAGTGCTCGTCGACGTGGCCGTCGACCCGGAACTCGTAGATGCTCATCGAACGCCGAGCGTATCGGGCCGGGCGGCGACGGCGTCAGCGGCACCACCCGCCGGGCGCGGGTCCCGCCACAGCGCGATGCCGAGCCCGATCAGCGCTACGCCGACGGGGATAGCGGCCATGCGGGCGGCGGCGTGCGGGAGGAGCGGGACGGCGAGGGCCGCCGTCGTGCCCGCCGCCAGCAGGACCGAGGCCCAGCGCGACAGGATCCGGGCGCGGAACGACGCGATGCCGAAGCAGACGCCGCCGGCGAGGTAGAGGACCGCGGCGACGGGGTTGGCCACCGTCACGGCGCCCAGGTCTCCGGTGTCCTCGCCGGCGAAGATGCCGAGGAAGCTGGTCACGAAGCGCGGGGCGTCGTCGGTGAGCTCGGGGAGGACGAGGACCTCGATGAGCGAGAAGGAGACCACCGTCAGGTAGAAGCCGCCCAGGAACAGGTACCCGACGAGGCCGAGGACGCCGGCCGCGCGCACCTGCCGGAGGTAGAGGCCGGTCAGGCCGGCCAGCCCCAGGACGGCCATCACCATCGTCAGGAACGAGGTGAACGCCCAGGCGCCGGTCCCGACGACCTCGAGCGTCTCGTCGGGGTGGATGAACTGGATGAGGCCGTAGATCAGGCCGGAGGCGGCGGCGCAGAGGCCGGCGGTCCTGGTGAGGGCGGCTGGGGTGACGGTCATGACGGTGCTCCTCGGCTCCTTCGCCGGCCGGTGCCGGCGGACCCCTCGACGCTAGGAACGGACGTGGTGAGCGCACATCACCAGATGTGGTGAGGTGCGTGGTGATCCGGCTCAGAGCAGCCCGAGGTCGGCGGCGCGGCCGACCGCCGCCCGCCGGGTGTTGACGCCGAGCTTGGTGAAGATGTGCTTCGGGCCCGGTCAGGTTCGTGGCGAGCAGACGGAGGACCTCGAGCTCCCGCCGGCTCAGGCCGTCGCTGTCCTGATCGCCGACGGGGCCTGGGTCGTCCTGAGCGGTGGCGAGCAGCCGCCGCGCGTGATCGGCTGAGTCCGGCCGGAGTGCGGCAGCCCGGAGCAGCTCCACCATGGGCGGCCCCTCGTCGAGGAACAGCCGCACGTACCCGGCCGGAACGGCGCGGGCCAGCGCGAGCGCGAGCCGTTCCTGCGCCTCGCCGGGACGGTCGGGAGCCTGCTGGGCCAGGGCCTGCAGCACGAGCACCTCGGCCACCGTCTCGTCGTGTCCGCGCGGCTCGGCGTGGGCGAGGACGCGGTCGAGCAGGGCGGCGGCCTCGTGGGTCCGGCCCTCGGCGAGCAGCAGCCGGGCGAGCGTGAGCAGCCCGAACTCGGCCAGGTACGTGACGGCGTCGCCCTGCGTGACCTCGTGCTCGCGCGCCCACGCCCGCGCGTCGGCGAGCCGGCCCTGGGCGATCCACACGCGGGCTCGCTGCGCCGCGATGGGCCGCACCGGCGGACCGAAGCCGCGCAGGTAGAGGGCCTCCGCCCGGTCGATCAGCTCGGCCGCTCCGGTGAGGTCGCCCTGCGCCCGCCGCACCCCGGCCAGTGCGAGGAACCACCGGTGCCGGTTCTCGATGAGCGTGCCGGCCTCGCCGAGCTCCTCGGCCGCCCGCAGGTGCTCCTCGGCCGCCGTCAGCTCACCCTGCTCGCGCAGCACGTCGGCGAGCCCGACCTGCAGGTCGCCGATGGTCGTCGGTGCCGGGCCGGCCATCGTCGACGCCGTCGCGAGCGCCTGTTCGTAGAGCCGGCGGGCCTCGCCCGGTTGCCCGCGGGCGACCTGCAGGCCGGCCAGGACGACGGTCCCGCCGAGGGCGTCGGTCAGGTTGCCGGCCGCACGCAGGCTGTGTACCGCCGTCGTGAAGGTGTCGACGGCGTCGACGAGATCGCCGCTCGCCCAGGCGGCGAGGCCGAGGAAGCCCGCGGCGCCGCCCCGGGCGACGTGGTCGTCCGGGGCGGCCAGCGCGAGGGCGCGGCGCGCGTGCTCCACGCTGCCCGCGATGTCGCCCCGGGCCTGGGCCGCCGACGCCCGGTAGACCTCGATGGAGGCGGGGAGGGTCCGCAGCTCCTCGGGGTCGCCGGGCGGCTCGCCCGGCTCGGCCGTGCCGCCCGTCTCCAGTGCCCGCTCGGCGTCGAGCAGCCGCGCCTCGACGCCGTCGAGGTCGCCGTCGACCAGCCGGGTCCACGCGACGCTCACGCTCAGGACCGGCCGCCGCCTGACCACGTCGTCGGGGATCGCGGTGAGCCAGCGGCGCAGCATCCAGTCCTGCCGTCGCCGGCGGACCTCGGGCAGGGCTCGCTCGACCAGGTCGGCGGCCCGCGAGGGGTCGGCGCCGGCCAGGGCGTGCCGCACGGCGTCGTCGAGGAGCCCGTGTTCGGCGCACCACGCGCCGGCGGCGCGGTGCAGGACGGCGACCCGCTCCGGATCCGCGGCGGTCAGCCGCGCCCTGAGGGCGTCGGCGAACAGCTGGTGGTAGCGATACCACTCGCGCCGCTCGTCGAGCGGGACGACGAACAGACCGGCCCGCTCGAGCGTCTCGAGCATCTGGTGCCCGCCGGATCCGCCGGTCAGCGCGTCGCACAGCGACCCCGTCAGGCCGCGCAGCACCGCGGTGTCGAGGAGGAACCGCCGGACCTCTTCGGGCTGGCGGCGCAGGACCTCCTCGACGAGGTAGTCGAGGACGAACCGGTGGCTGCCGGTGAACGCGTCGACGAACGCGCCCGCGTCGGACCGGCCGCGCAGCGAGAGCCCGGCCAGCTGCAGCCCGGCGGCCCAGCCCTCCGTCCGCTCGCCGAGGGCGGTGACGTGGACCGGGCTCAGGTCCAGCGCCATCACCTCGGTGAGGAACGCCTCGGCCTCGTCGGGGGTGAAGCGCAGGTCGGCCGCGCGCACCTCGACGAGCTCGTCCCGGACGCGGAGCCGGGCCAGCGGCAGCGGCGGGTCCGCGCGGGTCGCGATCGCGACCCCCAGCCGCGGCGGCGCGTGCTCGACCAGGAACGCCGTCGCGTCGTGGACGGCCGCCGCCTCGATCACGTGATAGTCGTCGAGCACCAGCACGGTCTCGCCGTCCAGCCCGTCGATCTCGTTGACCAGACCGGTCAGCACCGCGTCCGTGGGGATCGTGCCCGCGGGTCCGGGCGCGACCGGCGAGCCGAGCGCCGCCGTCACATGGGCGAGGAACCGGGCGGGGTCGTTGTCGCCGTCGTCGAGCGAGACCCAGGCGACCCGCAGCCGCGGCCCGGCGGCCGCGAGCCACTGGCCCAGCAGCGTCGTCTTCCCGAAGCCCGCCGGCGCCGCGACCAGCGTCAGCCGGGCCCGCCCCGCCCCGTCGGCCCGCCCCGTCGCCTCGAGCCGCGACGTCAGGCGCGGCCGCGGCACGAGCGCCCGGCGCGGCGCCGGGACGTGCAGCTTCGTGGCCAGGACGACCATGCGAGGAGCATACGAGTGCGCCGGCGGCCGCAGCCGACGATGGGCCGGACTATCTCGGGACCTTCGACCCGGTGACCCGCACTCGCGTCGGCCGTAGGGTCGCGGCTTCTCGTCAAGGCAAGGGGGTCGTCATGGACTCGACCCGGTTCTCTCGCGGTGAATTCGGCTACCTGATCGGGGTGCCGCTCGCCTGGGCGGTGCTCCTGCTCTTCCACCCCGTCGGCGGTGAGGACGAGTACTACGCCGGCGTGCAGGGCCACGCCGACCGCTGGCTCGTCGTCCACATCGGGATGATGCTCTTCATCCCGCTGATGGCCGGAGCGATCCTCCTGCTCGTCCGCGGGATCGAGAGCAGGGCGGCCACCGTCTGCCGGATCGCGGCGCCGGTCTTCGCGCTGTTCTACGTCGCGTGGGAGGTGCTGCTGGGCATCGGCACGGGCATCCTCGTGAAGGACGTCGAGGATCTCCCCGCCGACGAGCGCGCCACGGGGGAGGAGATCGTCAACGACTTCACCGAGAGCATCCTGGTCCGCGACTTCGGCGTCTTCGTCGCCGTCGGGAACCTCGCGCTGCTCACGACGATGGTCGCGGCCGGGATCGCGCTGCGAGGACAGCCCGGCGTGTCCGTGCCGGTCTCGGTTCCGGTCCTGCTCATCGTGAGCGCGTTCCTGATCTCGGCGCACCCGCCGCCCTTCGGGCCGATCGGGCTGCTGCTGTTCGTCGTCGCCGTCCTGCTGTACACGCGCAGCCTGCAGGCAGCGCGGGCTCCCGCCGCGTAGCGGCGCTACCAGGCCGTCCAGCCGCCGTCGACGACGAGGTTGGCGCCGGTCATGTAGCGCGACGCGTCGGCGACCAGGAAGATCGCGGCGCCGTTGTACTCGTCGGCCTCGGCCATGCGCCCGATGGGGATGCGCGCGGTGTAGTTGGCCTGGAACTGCGCGTCCTGGGTGTCGCGGGCGACGCCGGCCGGGGTGAGGGTGTTGACGCGGATGCCGTGCTGCGCCCAGTAGGTGGCGCAGTAGCGGGTGAGGTTGTAGATGCCGGCCTTCGCGGCGCTGGCGGCAACCGGCTTGACGAACGGGACGCCGGTCTCGGCCCCGAGATGGGCGTAGATCTCCTGGACCGGCGAGACCAGGCCGTAGATCGAGCCGACGTTGACGATGGAACCGGACTTGCCGACCCGGCGCATCGCGGCGCCGAAGGCCTGCGTCATGAGGAACGTGCCGACCAGGTCGACGTCGACGACCTCCCGGAAGAGCTCCTCGGGGAAGTCCTCGAACGGACCGGACGCCTGCGCCGGCGCGCTCGGCTGGGTGTCGAGACCGGCATTGTTGATCAGCGCGTCGGGGACGTCCCAGAGCTCCTCGATGCTCGCCAGCGCCGCCTCGACGGCCTCCTTCTCAGTGACGTCGACGGGGACCAGCGCGAGCCGGTCACTGCCCGCGAGGTCGCCGAGCACGGACCGGGCCCGCTCGGGGTCGACATCGCGGGAGAGGACCGCCACCCTGGCGTCGCGCTCGTGGAACGCGCGCACGAACTCCGCGCCGATCTGCCCGAGCCCGCCGGAGACGGCGACGACCTTGTCCGCGACCGAGAAGAGGGGATCCGCCATGGCTCACACCCTAGGCGCGCGGCCCGTCGAGCGGCCGGTAGTGGACGTCGAGGGCGTCGAGGCGCCGCTCGTGGGCGCGCAGCCGGCGCAGCAGGTCCGCGGGGTCGCGGCGAGCGGCCGCCGTCCACCCCACCTCGGCCAGGGCGGCGAGCCGCGGGAAGGCCTGGTACTCGACGGCGTCGGGGGTGGGCATGTACTCGGTCCAGAGCTGGCCCTGCACCCCGAGCACCCGCCCGAGCAGTGCGGGGTCGAGGCCGGCCACCGGGTCCCAGGCCGCGACGTCGTCGACGGTGACGACGGGGCCGGCGGCGAGCGGCTCGTCCGGGCCGGCGGCCTGGTAGTAGTCGAGGTAGGTCACCTCGCACGGGGCCAGCACGACCTCGTGGCCGGCCGCGAGCGCCTCGCCGCCCTTCGCGAGGTTCCGCCAGGCCATGACGACGGTGTCCGCGGGCATGCCGCCGTCGTCGACGACCTCGTCCCAGCCGACCACCCGCCGGCCGGCCGCGGTCACGTCGTCGTGGAGTGCGCGCAGGAACCAGCTCTGCAGCTCGTCGACCGAGCCCAGCCCCAGCTCGGCGGCACGGGCGGCGGCGGCTGGGCTGGCGCGCCACTCGGTGCGCGGGACCTCGTCGCCGCCGAGGTGGATCCACGGGCTCGGGAAGACGTCGAGGACGGCCCGCAGCACCTCGCGGGCGAAGCCGAGCGCCTCGTCGGTGGGCGCCAGCACGTGGTCGGAGATGCCCCAGGTGCGGCGCACCTCGACCGGCTCGCCGGTGTTGCCGAGCTCCGGGTACGCGGCCAGCGCCGCCTGGACATGGCCGGGCAGGTCGATCTCGGGGACGACGGTGACGTGCCGCCGGGCGGCGTAGGCGACGATCTCGCGCAGGTCGTCGACGGTGTAGAAGCCGCCGTGCGGGGTGCCGTCGTACTCGCCGGTGTTCTTGCCGACGACGGTCTCGGCTCGCCAGGCGCCGACCTCGGTGAGCCGCGGCCGCGACGGCACCTCGAGGCGCCAGCCCTGGTCGTCGGTCAGGTGCAGGTGCAGCACGTTGAGCCGGTGCAGCGCCGCGACGTCGATCAGCTTCAGCACGAACGACACCGGCATGAAGTGCCGCGCGACGTCCAGATGGACGCCGCGCCAGCGGAAGCGGGGCGCGTCCTCGACGAGGCAGCAGCCGACAGCATTTCCGGGTGCGGGTGAAGACAGCAGCAGCTGGCGGAACGTCTGGACGGCGCGGGCCAGCGCCGCGGGGGTGCCGCCCTCGATCAACACCCGGTCGGGCGCGACGGTGAGCCGGTAGCCCTCGGGGCTGCCGAGAACGGGTTCGGTCAGCCGCAGGACGACGGAGGCGGCGGGGTCGTCGGCAGGGACGACCCCCGCGCCGCGCACCGCGTCGTGCAGCAACCGTGCGGCCGGCTGGGCGTCGCCGTCGGCACCGATGACCAGGCCGGGTCCAGCGGCGAACACGCCGGGTCGAGGGTCGTGGGTCAACGGCAGCGGGACGAGATCGGTCACGCGCTGCAGGATGTCACGGCGCGACCTGTCGGTGCCGGGCGGGAAGATGAGCGGGTGCAGCCCGTCGTCGTCCCCGAGCCCGATGGCACCGTCCGTGTCGGCGAGCGGCGGGTCGCGGCGGGCGAGCTGCCCGCCGTCGTCCGCGAGACAGCCGCGGAGGCGCGCTGGACCTGGGACGACACCAACCGGTGGTACCCGGGGCTGCTCGCCGCGGGGGTGCGGGTCGAGCGGGCCCACGACCTGCGGCTCTCGCACCGGATCCTGCGGCAGTCGGCGCTCACCGACTGGCCGTCGGGCGACGACGAAACAGCGGCGCCCGGCCCGTGGGACCTCATGAACCCGACGACGCTGATCGCCGCCGCCGACGCGCCGGCCATGTTGTTCGGCGGCCCGGGCGAGCGGAAGGAGACCGCGGCCGAGCCGGACCCCGTCGCCGAGCTCCGGCTACAGAACGAGGTCGTCGCCGCGTCGGCCGCGAGCGGGCGGCTGCGGCTGCTGCTGGCGGCGGAGTCGGCGGGCGCGCTGATCGCGGTCGAGCTGTTCCACACCGGGCTGCCCTGGCTGGCCGACGTCCACGACGCGATCCTCACCGAGGCGCTCGGGCCGCGGCCGCGGCTGGGCGAGCGGCCCGCGAAGCTCGAGGAGCTGGCCGGCCGCATCCGCGCCGCCATCGACGCCCCGGCCAGCCTCAACCCCGACTCGCACCGCGACCTGCTCAAGGCCATGGAGCGCGCGGGGGTCGGCGCGCGGACGCTGCGCAAGTGGGAGCTCGAGAACATCGACCACCCCGTCGTCGAGCCGCTGCTGGAGTACAAGTCGCTGTACCGGCTGCTCACCGCCAACGGCTGGACCTGGCTCGACGCGTGGGTGCGCGACGGGCGGTTCCGCAGCGAGTACGTCGTCGGCGGCGTCGTCACCGGCCGGTGGGCGTCCAGCGGCGGCGGGGCGCTGCAGCTGCCGAAGAACGTGCGCGGCGCGGTCGTCGCCGACCCCGGCTGGACCTTCGTCGTCGCCGACGCCGCGCAGCTGGAGCCGCGGGTGCTCGCCGGCATGGCCGCCGACGAGGTCATGGCGGCGGCCGGCATCGGGCCCGACGGCCGGGGCGCGGACATGTACGCCGGCATCGTCGCGTCCGGCGCGGTGGCGACGCGCGAGCTGGCGAAGGTCGGCATGCTCGGCGCGATGTACGGCGGCACCACCGGGTCCAGCGGCCAGGTGCTACCGCGGCTCGCCAAGGCGTTCCCGCGGTCGCTGGCGTTCGTCGACGAGGCGGCGCGGGCGGGGGAGCGGGGAGAGATCGTCACGACGCACCTCGGGCGCAGCTCGCCGCCGCCGGGCGCCACGTGGCACGAGCTGCAGGCCGGCGCCTACCAGGACGACGCCGGCGAGGACGACGTCGCGAAGGCCCGGTCGTACTCGCGCGGGTGGGGCCGGTTCACCCGCAACTTCGTCGTCCAGGGCACGGCCGCCGAGTGGGCGATGTGCTGGCTGGCGTCGATCCGGCGGCGGTTGTGGGCGCTGGGTATCGACGACGGCGTCAGCGGTGCGGCCGGGCGCGTCCCGGCCCCGTTCGCCGGGCGGCCGCACCTCGTCCTCTTCCTGCACGACGAGGTGGTCGTGCACACCCCGGCGGCGCTCGCCGACGCCGTCGCCGACGAGGTCCGGGCCGCGGCGGCCGAGGCGGGCCGGCTGCTGTTCGGCGACTTCCCCGTGCAGTTCCCGCTGAGCGTCGCCGTCGCCGACCGCTACGCCGACGCCAAGTGACGCCGGCCCGGCCGGCTCGGCGAGCTCAGCGGGTGACCGTCGTCTCCTGTTCGATCCGCGACAGCTTGTCGGGGTTGCGCACGTAGTAGAGGCCGCTCACCAGGCCGTCGTCGACCCGCACCGTCAGGATCCCGTCGACCCGCCCGTCGATCCGGGCCAGCAGCGCCGGGTGCCCGTTGACCTGCACCGGCTCGACGGTCATGCCGGCGCCGAACCGCGTGAGCCCGGCGCGGAGCAGGTTGCCGACCTTCTTCGCCCCGACGACGGGCTTGCGGACCGCCTGCGCGACGCCGCCGCCGTCGCCGAGCGCGACCACGTCCGGCGCCAGGATGTCGAGCAGCCCCTGCAGGTCACCGGTGTCGATGGCGCGCTGGAACGCGTCGAGCGCCGCGCGGGTGTCGGCCCGCGAGGCGGCCGTGCGTGGCCGGCGGGCGGCGACGTGGCCGCGGGCGCGGTGGGCGATCTGCCGGACGGCGGCCGGGGTCTTGTCGACGGCGCCGGCGATCTCGTCGTACTCGAGCGCGAACACGTCGCGCAGCACGAACACGGCCCGCTCGGTGGGGGTGAGGGTCTCGAGGACCAGCAGCATCGCCATCGAGACGCTGTCGGCGAGTTCCACGTCGTCGGCGACGTCGGGCGCCGTGAGCAGCGGCTCGGGCAGCCAGGGGCCGACGTAGTCCTCCTTGCGCCGGTGCAGGGTGCGCAGCCGGGTCAGCGCCTGCCTCGTCGCGACCCGGACCAGGTAGGCGCGCGGGTCGCGCACGGTGCTCTGGTCGACCCCGGACCAGCGCAGCCAGGTCTCCTGCAGCACGTCCTCGGCATCGGCCGCCGAGCCGAGCATCTCGTACGCGACGGTGAACAGCAGGTTCCGGTGCGCGACGAACGCATCGGTGGCCGCGTCCTCACTCATGTCCTGATCCTTCACCTCCATATGACGCCGCCCGGCCCGGTTCTGTGACATCCGAGGCCTTGTCAACGAAAGAACATTGCGTGCAATATATTGAGATGCCCATTCCTGCAGAACCCGCCGCCGCGATCGACCGGCGGTTGCTGCGCGACGACGTGTACCGGCGGTTGCGCGACGCGATCGTCGAGGGGCAGCTCGCCCCCGGTGAGCAACTGCGCGACGGTGAGCTGGCGACCTGGCTCGGGGTGAGCCGCACGCCGGTGCGCGAGGCGCTGCTGCGGCTGGGCGAGGCCGGGCTGGTGGTCGCGCGGCCGGGCCGGTCGACGACCGTCAGCTCGATCGAGGAGCGCGACGTCCGCGATGCGCGGGACGTGGTCGCGGCCATGCACGAGGTCGCCGTCCGCGAGGCCGTCGCCGGCCTGACCGAGACCGACCTCGCCGCCATGCGGGCCGCGAACGGACGGTTCCACGCGGCCGTCCAGCACGGCGACGTCGACGCGGCGCTCGCGGCCGACGACGAACTGCACGGCGTCCCCGTCGTCGTAGCCGCGAACCGGGCGGTCGCCGTCGTCCTCGAGCAGTTCACGCCGGTACTGCGCCGGGCCGAGCGGCTGCGGTTCTCGACGCTCGGCGGCCGGGCGTCGGTCGCGCGGCACGAGGAGCTCATCGACCTCTGCGCCGCCGGTGACGCCGGGCGCGCGGCCGCCGTCGCCTTCGACACCTGGCACTCCCTGCCCACGGCCCGGGAAGGGGGCTGACCATGGCGCTCTCCGACTTCCCGCGCCACCCGCTGACCTTCGGGCCGAGCCCCGTCCACCCGCTGCCGCGGCTGACCGCGCACCTGGGCGGCGCGAGCATCTGGGCCAAGCGCGAGGACTGCAACGCCGGCCTGGCCTACGGCGGCAACAAGACCCGCAAACTCGAGTACATCGTCCCCGACGTGCTGGCGCAGGGGGCCGACACGCTGGTCTCGATCGGCGGCTACCAGTCCAACCACACCCGCCAGGTCGCCGCCGTCGCCGCGTCGCTCGGGCTGAAGGCCGTGCTCGTCCAGGAGCGCTGGGTCGACTGGCCCGACGCGCTGAACGACCGCGTCGGCAACATCATGCTCAGCCGCATCATGGGCGCCGAGGTGCGCCTCGACCCGGCCGGCTTCGGCATCGGCTTCAAGGAGTCCTGGACCCGCGCGATCGCGGACGTCGAAGCGCGCGGCGGCCGGCCGTACCCGATCCCGGCCGGTGCGTCGGACCACCGGCTCGGCGGCCTCGGCTTCGCCCACTGGGCCTACGAGGTCGAGCAGCAGGAGCGTGACCTGGGCGTCTTCTTCGACACGATCGTCGTCTGCGCGGTCACCGGCTCGACCCAGGCCGGCATGATCGCCGGCTTCGCCGCGCTCGAGAAGGCAGGAGGACGCCCACGCCGCGTCGTCGGCATCGACGCCAGTGCCACCCTCGACGCCACCCGCGACCAGGTCGCCCGCATCGCGCGGAACACGTCCGAGCTCATCGGTCTCGGCCGGCCGCTGCGCGACGACGAGATCACCGTCCTGCCCGGCTGGGCCGGCGACGAGTACGGCATCCCGGTGGAGTCGACGCTCGACGCCATCCGGCTCACCGGGCAGCTCGAGGGCGTCATCCTCGACCCGGTCTACGAGGGCAAGTCCATGGCCGGCCTGATCGACCTCGTGACCAGCGGCGACATCGCATCAGACGCGACGGTTCTCTACGCCCACCTGGGCGGCCAGCCGGCGCTCAACGCCTACAGCGGGCTGTTCACCCACACTCAGCGCGTGGATAGCTGACGGGGTTCCCCCGTCCCCCTGCTGCCCATTCTCTTAGCCGCGGGGACCCGCCTCAAGCGGACCGATGGCGCTTCGCGCGGAGGGACCGCTTGACCCGGTTCCCCGCGGCCTAAGAACGGGCAGCTATCAGGGGGACGGGGGAGTCTGGCGACGGGTGGGCGGTGGCTCGCTGGCTGCGGTTGGTCGTCTTCGATGGTGGTGGCCGACTTCGATAGCGCCAGCCGTCCTCTGAGCTCTGGCGCGGCCGCAGAGGACGGTTCTTGCTATCGAAGACGGCTGGCGCTATTGAAGTCGGTCCTTTGACGGGCGTCGTAGGCGGGTTACTACTGCTATGGCGGTAGTAACGTGCCCTCGGCGGCGGGTGGGTGCCTGCTTGCTGGTCTGCCGTCACGTCGTGGTCTGGTGTCACGCGAAACGGCCGGAACGGGCTCGAACGCGTGACGGGGGACCAGGACGTGACGCCAGACCACGACGCGCCGCCACGGAACCGGCGAGGCGTGCCCAGGGTCTTCCCGTCCCCCTGATAGCTGCCAGGTTCTTGGCCGCGGGTGCACGGGTCAAGCGGTCCTCCACGGCGCGAAGCGCCCACCGGTCCGCTTGAGGCGTGTGCACGCGGTTAAGAGACTGGGCAGCAGGGGGGCGGGGAGCCCCACCTCACCACCCCGGCAGAACCTCGAGGCAGCCCGCTTCCGGGCGCTCTGCGATGGCGCCACGGATGGTCCCGGCCTGCCCAGAAACCGTTGTCCAGGCGGCTGTCACGGAGCCATTGACTTGAACACAATATCACGTATCCTCCATTAGCACCGTCTCGTCATGAGTCGCGCGATCTTGTCCGGTATCGAGCTCGAGTTCGACCGCTGGAGGTTCGCCATGCAGAAGAGTCGTGTTCGCCGAGTTCGCCACACCACGCTGCAACTGAGTGCATTGTTGCTGGCCACAGGCCTGTTCGCCGTCGCTTGCGGTGACGGCGACGAGGGCGCGAGCGCCGGGGCCGCCGGCGAGGGAGACGTCGACACCACGCCCGTGGTGATCGCCTGGAACTCCACTCCGGACGAGTCCTACCTTCCCCTGCTGATGGCCATCGACGCCATGCAGGAGCAGGGATACGACATCGAGGCGCAGGTGATGTCGGGCTCCGACGTCAGCTTCCAGAGCCTCGGCGCCAACCAGATCCAGTTCACCGCCGACTCACTCCCGCCCGCCGCGCTCAGCGTCGAGCAGGGTGCGCCGATCAAGGCGATCGGCACCCGCAACGCCAACCTCGTCGTCTGGGTCGCCGAGAAGGACTTCGAGGACTGCGCCGACCTGGACGGCGAGCAGGTCGGCATCTACTCCGAGACCGGCGGCTACACCGTCCTCATGCGCATGTACTTCGACCAGGAGTGCGCCGGGGTGGAGCCGCAGTACACCACCATCCCGGACTCCCCGCTGCGGGCGCAGGCCGTCGCCGAGGGCCGGATCAAGGGCACCGCCCTGGGCCTGCCGGACGCGGTGAAGCTGCAGGACGAGTACGGCGCGGACGCGTTCTTCGTCGTGCCGCTGCGCGAGAGCCTGCCCGGCGTCGGCGACGAGTACGTCTACACCAACGACCAGACGCTCGAGGAGCACCCGGCGATCGTCGAGGCGCTGCTGACGGCCCAGCTGGAGGCGATCCGGTCGATCTACGACGACCCGGACTCGCTGGACGAGCTGGTGCCACAGTTCCTGCCCGACGCCCCGGACGCGTCGGTGGCCAAGCAGTTCGCCGAGGACCAGATCTGGTACGCCAACGGCGGCCTCGGCGGACCCGGGCTGGAGAACACGCTCGAGGCGTTCGACCTGCCTGGATCGCCGGACGACCTGCAGGCGCCCGATCCGCTGGCCGCCGTCATCGACGAGATCTCGACCTCCTCGCTCACGGAGTTCTAGCCGTGGCGGCCGGAACTGCAGCTGTGACGGCGACGGCGGCCGGCTTCCGCCTGCGGCCGCTTGCCGCCCTGCTCCCGCTGGCGGTGCTCGCCGCCGGGGTGCTGGTGTGGGACCTGGTGATCGTGGGGCGGGGGAACTTCGCCACCCCGACGGCCGGCGAGGTGCTCGCGGCGATCCCGCGGGTCTTCACGTCCTCGGCGGCGTGGCAGGCGCTCTGGACGAGCGACCTGTCGCTGCTGGCGGGCTACCTGATCGCCGCCGCGCTCGGGGTGCCGGTGGGCCTGCTGATGGCCCGCAACGCCACGCTCGACCGGGTCCTCATGCCGTACCTCGAGATCGCGGTGGTCATCCCGATGGCGGTGATGATGCCGGTGGTCATGATCGCCCTCGGTCTCACCCGGACCGCGCAGATCGTGGTGATCGTGCTCTTCGCGCTGCCGTTCATCGTCGCGGCCACCCGCGGCGGCGCCCGGACCATCCCGCGGGCGTGGATCGACATGGGCCGGGTGTTCGGCGCCACCGAGTCGCAGACCTGGCGGCACGTCCTGGTCCCCGGCTCGATCGCGACGGTGGTGGCGGGACTCCGGCTCGGCTTCGCCCAGGCGCTGACGGGTCTGGTCACCGTCGAGCTGACCCTCATCGCGCTCGGCATCGGGACCCAGATCATCAGCTACCAGTCGCACTTCCAGTCCGCCGACCTGTTCGCGTTCGTCGGGCTGCTCATGCTCCAGTCCGTCCTCGTCATCGCGGGACTGCACGCCCTTCAAGCACGGGTCGAGAAGCGCTGATCGACAACCAGGAGGAATCCTGATGGGAACAGGTCTGCGACACGGCACGGCGCACGTCGAGATCTCGGGCGTGGGCCGGACCTTCGCGAGCCGCGGCCGACGGGGTCAGGGCGACCACGTGGCGCTCGCCGACGTCAGCCTCTCGATCCGGCGCTCGGAGTTCCTGGTCATCGTCGGGCCGAGCGGCTGTGGCAAGACCACGCTGCTGAGGATGGTCGCCGGCCTGACAAAGGCGACCACCGGCACCATCACCATCGGCGGCCGCCCGATCGAGGGGCCGGGCCCGGACCGGTCGATGGTCTTCCAGCAGGCGGCGCTGCTGCCGTGGCTGAGCGTCACCGACAACGTCGCGTTCGGCCTGCGCATGCAGGGGCTCTCGGTCAAGGAGCGCACCGCCCGCGCCGCCGAGCTGATCGAGCTGGTCGGCCTCCAGGGCTTCGACCAGCACCTGCCCCGGGAGCTCTCCGGCGGCATGCAGCAGCGCGTCGGCCTGGCCCGGGCGCTCGCCGTCGACCCGAAGATCCTGCTGATGGACGAGCCGTTCGGCGCGCTGGACGAGATCACCCGGCGCCAGTTGCAGGGCGAGCTGCTGCGCATCTGGGCGGCGGACCAGAAGACCAGCCTGTTCGTCACCCACAGCGTCGAGGAGGCGGTCCTGCTCGCCGACCGCGTCGTGATCATGGGCACGAACCCGGGCCGAATCGTCGCGGAGATCGCCGTCGGCCTGCCAAGACCGCGCACCAAGGACGTCACCCAGACGGCCGAGTTCCAGGAGCTGCGGAACGAGGTGTGGCGATGGCTGGAGTCGTAACCGCCCGCGGGCGTGCCGCCGTCGTCGCCTACCTGCGCCGCGACGTCGTGACGAGCCTCGTCGCGCTGGCCGCGGGCGCCGTCGTGTGGGAGCTCGCGGCGCGGGTGCTCCGGGCGGAGTGGCTGCCGACGTTCAGCGCCGTCGTGCAGCGGATCGGCGACCTCACCGGTGACCCGCGGTTCACCGACGCCGTCGTCGAGAGCCTGCGCCAGGTGGTCGTCGGCTACCTGATCGCCGTCGTCCTCGGGGTGGGCGTGGGGGTGGCCATGGGGCTCAACGCCTACGTGGACACGGCGCTGAAGTACTTCCTGGACCTGGCGCTGTTCGTCCCGCCGATCATCATGGCGCCGGTGTTCCTCATCGTCTTCGGCCTGTCCGACACGACGCTGCTCTCGATCGTCGTGCTGTTCGCGTCGACGGTGATCGCGGTCAACACGCGGGCGGCGGTCGCGGGCGCGGAGCTGCAGCTGCGCGACGTCGGGCGGGTGTTCGGCGCCGGCCGGTGGACGGTCATCGGCCGCATCGTCCTGCCCGCCGCGCTGCCGCTGATCTTCGTCGGGCTGCACCTGGGCATCGCGCGGGCGGTGAAGGGCATGATCGTCGGCCAGCTCTTCCTGGCGGTCATCGGCATCGGAGCGCTGTCCGCGCGGTACCAGCAGGCCTTCGACGCGACCGGCACCTGGAGCGTCGCCGTCGTCGTCATCGGCATGTCACTGCTGCTGAGCTGGCTGATCAAGATCGTTGATGTCCTGGCCAACAACTGGGCGTACGGAGGCGCGGATGACGAGGATCGATAGGTACGCGGCACCCACCGAGCTGGTCTACGGCGACGGCGTCGTCGACCGGATCGGTGCCGAGATCGCGCGGCTCGGCGGCCGCCGGGCGCTGGTGGTGACCGACGCGGGACTCGCCGGGGCGGGCGTCGCCGACCGGGTGGGGAGCATCCTCACCGGCTCCGACGGCGTCGAGTTCGCCGGCATCTGGTCCGACGTCCCCCAGGACCCGACGTTCGCCGACGTCGACCGGCTCGCCGCCCGGCTGACCGGCGACGCCGTCGACACCGTGGTCTCGCTGGGCGCCGGGAGCGTCATGGCGGCCGGCCGGTCCGCGGCGGTCGCCGTCGCCGAGGGAAAGCCGGTCGCGGAGGTCGCGAAGGCCGGCGCCGACGGGGCCCGCTCGCTGCTGAGCGTGTGCGTGCCGACGACGGCGGGTTCCGGCGGCGAGGTGTCGCGGCAGGCGACGCTCACCGACGACCGGTCGGGGCAGAAGAGCGGGGTGCGGGGCTGGGCGGCCGCGGCCCGGCTCGCCGTGCTCGATCCCGAGCTGCTGGTGTCGGTGCCGCGCGGCCAGGCGATCGCGTCGGGCATCGACGCCATGGTGCACGCCCTGGAGGCGTACTGGTCGAAGCGGGCCACGCCGCTGACCGACGCCCTGGCGCGGCCGTCGTTCCACACACTGGTCACGCTGCTGCCGGAGTCGCTGGAGAAGCGCGACACGGCGACGCTCGGCCCGCTGCTGCTGGCGTCGACCATGGCCAACCTGGCCTGCGGCAACGCCGGGCTGGGCCTGGTGCACGGGCTGAACAAGGGCATCGCGACGGTGACCCACACCAAGCACTACACGGGCCTCTCGTACGGCATGCTGCACGCCGTCCTGCTGCCGTGGGTGCTGCGCTACAACGCCGGCAGCGGCTCCGCCGAGACCGATCGGCGCCTCACCGACCTCGCCGACGACATCGGCGCCGCGGACCCGCCCGGCGGCACCGGCGGCGAACGGCTGACGACGGCGATCACGGCCTGGCTGGACGGGCTGGGCGCGCCGTCGCAGCTGCCGTGGGAGCGCTGCGACGACGAGGACGTGGAGTTCATCGTCCAGGACACGCTCGGCCGCCCCATGTGGAAGGACAACGCCCGCACGGCGACCGAGGACGACGTACGTGAGCTGCTGAAACTCAGCCTGACCGATTGGCGCGACACCGACCTGGGAGGGAATCGATGAGCATGGGGACGATCACGAAGGACGCGGGGATCGCGGTCATCGGACTGGGGAAGATGGGCTTCCCGATGGCCCGCAACCTCGCGGCAGCCGGCTACCGCGTCGTGGTGTTCGACATCGACGCGGACCGGGCCGCGGCGCTGGCCGAGCACGGCGTCGAGGCCGCCGCGAGCCCCGCCGAGGCGGCCGCGCGATCGGCCGCCGCACTGGTCGTCGTCGGCTTCGACAACGAGGTCCAGGCGGTGGTGTCGGGCGAGAACGGGCTGCTCACGTCGCCGCCGGAGGGCTACGTGATCGCCGTCTGCAGCACCGTCGAGCCGCGCACGTCGACCGACGCCGCCGAGCTCGCGAAGGCCCGCGGCGCCCACGTCGTCGACGCCAGCCTCTGCCGGGGCGAGCCGTCGGCCGAGGACGGCTCGCTGCTGGTGATGTGCGGCGGCGAGGACGAGCACCTCGACTTCATCCAGCCCGTGCTCGAGGTCGTCGGCAGCGACGTCCACCGGCTGGGCGGGGTCGGGGCCGGCCAGGTCGGCAAGATGCTCAACAACTTCCTGCTCTGGAACTCCGTCGTGGCGAACTACGAGGCCATGCGGCTGGGCGCCCGCCTCGGCGTCGACCTCGAGCCGCTGCGGCAGTCGCTGCTGCAGAGCAGCGGCAACAACTGGGCGCTGGAGACCTGGCTGCGCTCGCGGCCCATGCCGTGGGCGGAGAAGGACATGCGGATCATGATGCAGTACGCCGACGAGGCGGCCCTGCCGATGCCGCTGGCCGGGTTGATCCGCGAGACGATCAAGGAGATCAAGATCGTCAAGAACGCCTGGACCGAGGGCGGCGGCCGGAAGTCGAGCATGGACGACTTCACCCGTGCCCACATCTGACGCCACCCTCGACGAGGGCCTCTACCAGGTCGTCTTCGCGGCGAAGTCGGCGCCGCTCGCGCAGTGCCTGCTGCGCGGCGCCGACCCCACGCCGGTCGACTTCACCTACGCCTTCTGGGTGCTGGTGCGCCCGGCGGGGGTGGTGCTCGTCGACACCGGGTTCGGCGAGGACGTCGCGCGGCGCCGGGGCATCGGCTACCGGCGCCGCCCGGTGGACGCCCTGGCGGCGCTCGGCGTCGGCGCGGCCGACGTGAGCGACGTGATCCTGACGCACCTGCACTTCGACCACGCCGGCGGGCTGCGCGACTTCCCGCGGGCCCGGATCCACCTGCAGCGCGCCGACCTCGCGTTCTACACCGGCCCGGCCATGCGCTTCCCGCTGTGCGCGAGCGCCGTCGAGAAGGACGACCTCGCCGCGCTCGCGGAGGCCGACGAGCAGGGCCGGCTGCACCTGCTCGACGGTGCCGGCGTGCTGTTCGACGGGGTGACGGTGCACGACGTCGGCGGGCACACGCCGGGCTCGCAGATCGTCGACGTGACGGCGCCGCGGGGACGGGTCGTGCTGGCGTCGGACGTGGCGCATCTGTACGACAACCTCGAGAAACGGGTGCCGTTCCCGGTGCTCCACGACCTGCCGAGCTGCTGCGAGGCGTTCGAGACCGTGGACCGGCTGGCGGCCGAGGGCGCGGTCGTGGTGCCGGGGCACGACGGACGGGTCATGGGCCGGCACCGGACCGTGCCCGGCGCCGACCCCGGCGAGCTCGTCCGGCTGGGCTGACGGCGTCAACCCACCCACAGCGCAAACCCCACCCACAGCGGCCCTACGCACAGCGGGAGGTGACGTGAGCGACACACCTCGGTCGGGCGACCTGGACGTCGTGGCCCGCCTCGCGGCATCGCTGCGCGGCCGGTTCCGGACCGTCGAGGACATGACGCGGTCGTTCATCCGGGCCGCCATCGCGCAGGGCGTGTTCCGTCCGGGCGAGCGGATCGACCCGGTCCTGATCGGCTCCACCCTGGGCGTGAGCCGGATGCCGATCCGGGTGAGCCTGCGCCTGCTCGAGGGCGAGGGGCTGCTGACGTTCCACCCCTACAAGGGCGCGATCGTCGCGCCGATGGGGGTCCGCGAGGTAGGCGAGATCTACGAGCTGCGCGTGCTGCTGGAGTCGCACCTGCTGGAGAACGCGATGCGCGAGCTCGACGCGCGGGTCCTCGACGGCCTGAACGCCATCGCGGCCGACGCCGAGAGCACGGACGACCGCCGGCTCCGGCTGGACCGGTGCGACGACTTCTACCGGACGCTCTACGCCCACGCGGGCCGGCCGCGGGCGCTGGCCCGAGTCACCCAGCTGCGCCGGATCGTCGGCCGCCACCTGCAGGTGCAGTGCGTCGAGGACCGGCCGGTGCACCTGGGGCTGCTGCCGCTGCTCGAGGCGGGCGACCGGCCGGCCGCGAGGGACTGGCTCAGCACGCACCTGACGCAGGTCGCGGTCCGGATCCAGAGGGTGGTGGGCGATGAGCACTGAACAAGCTGTGAGCACCGAGCGGGCTGTGAGCACCGAGCGAGCGACGGCGGCGCGCTGGCTGCGCGTCTTCACGGTGCAGCGGACCGCGACCTGGCTGACCGCGGGCATCGTGATCGCGCTGGTCCTCGTGCCGCTCGTCACCCTGCTCCTCGCGAGCTTCCGCGCCGACGGCGTCACGTTGCCGTTCGACCCCGGCGCCCGGTTCACCCTCGACGGGTTCGGCCGGGTCGCGAGCGACGACCAGCTGTGGATGCTGACCCGCAACACCGCCCTGTTCACGGCGGCGACGCTGGTGGTGGGCATCGCGATCAGCGTGCTGCTGGCCTGGATCGTCGAGCGCACCGACATCGCGTTCCGCAACCTCATCTTCGCGCTGGTGATCGCGCCCATCGGCATCCCGATGATCGTCGCCGGCATCGCCTGGAGCAACCTGCTGGCGAAGAAGGAGGGGTTCGTCAACACCCTCCTGCGCGGGCTGTTCGGCCTGGACGGCAGCGAGGGCCCGCTGAACATCAACACCGTCTACGGCATGGTGTTCGTCGAGGCGCTGATCATCGTGCCGTTCTCGTTCCTGCTGCTGACGCCGGTCTTCCGGTCCATGGACCCGAGCCTGGAGGAGGCCGCGGCGACGTCCGGCGCGGGCGCGTGGGGACGGCTGCGCCGGGTCGTGGTGCCGCTGCTCTGGCCGTCGCTCGTCGCCGTCGTCATCTACCAGTTCATCACCGTGGTCCAGGCGTTCGAGATCCCGGTGATCATCGGGCTCAACGCCGACGTCCGGGTGTTCAGCACGCGGGTGTACGAGGCGCTGCAGCCGACCGCCGGGCTGCCCGACTACGGCGTCGCCAGCATCTACTCACTGCTGCTCCTCGCCGTCTCGCTGCTCCCGATGATCTGGTACTACCGGCTGATCCGCCGGTCCGAGCGGTACACGACGGTGACCGGCAAGGGCTTCCGGCCGCGGCGGCTGTCGCTGGGCCGCTGGCGCTACCCGGTCTACCTCTTCGTCGGCGGGTACCTGCTGGTCGCGTTCGTGCTCCCCGCGGTGATGATGCTCTGGATGAGCGTCCAGCCGTTCTACACGGCACTGACGCTGGACTCGCTGCGGCGGGTGAACCTCGACGGATACCAGGCGCTGTTCACCGCCGAGGGACTCGGCCCGGTGGTGTGGAACACGACGGTGCTGGGCGTCGTCAGCGCCACGCTCGTCACCGTCCTCTCCGTCGTGCACGCGTGGGTGCTGGTGCGGTCGCGGACCCGGCTGAGCCGCGTCGTCGACTTCCTCGCCTTCGCCACCCACGGCATCCCGGGCATCGTCGTCGGCGTCAGCCTGCTGTTCGGCGGGCTCGTGCTGTCGCGGGTCACGCACATCCCGCTCTACGGCCGGGTGTCGATCCTGGTCATCGGCATGCTGATCGTCACGCTCGGCTTCGCCACCCGGATCCTCGTCTCCGCTGTCTCCCGCATCCACCCGGAGCTGGAGGAGGCGGCCCTGATGTGCGGCGCGAGCTGGCGGCGGACGATGACGCGGATCGTCGGCCGGCTGCTGATGCCGGCCATCGTCAACACCTGGGTGCTCGCGTTCGTGTACGCGATCACCAACCTCAGTCTCACGGTGATCCTCGGGACCAGCCAGAACCGCGTCCTGGCGGTCAACCTGTTCACCTTCTGGAACTTCGGGAAGACGCAGGAGGCCGCCGCCATCGCGGTGATCCTCATGCTGGTCAGCGTCGTCCTCACGATGATCTTCCGGCTGCGGCTCGGCGCGGGCGAGGAACGGTAGGAGGCTGTCGATGAACGATCTGACGAGCGCGGCACCGGGGGCGATCACGCTGACCGGGCTGTCGCGGCGCTTCGTCGTGGACTCCGGCGAGGTCGTCGACGCCGTCGCCGGCGTGGACCTCGACATCCGCCCGGGCGAGTTCTTCACGCTGCTCGGGCCGAGCGGCTCGGGGAAGACGACGATCCTGCGCTGCGTCGCCGGGCTTGAGCGGCCCGACGGCGGCGAGGTGCGGATCGGCGGGCGGCTGCTGGCCGGGCCGGGCACGTTCGTGCCGCCGCAGGACCGGGCCATCGGCATGGTCTTCCAGAGCTACGCCATCTGGCCGCACCTGTCCGTCTTCGACAACGTCGCGTTCCCGCTGCGTGAGCTGCCGCGCAAGCGCCGACCGTCCGCCACCGAGATCGAGCGCCGGGTGGCCGAGGCGCTGGACGTCGTCGGGCTCTCCGTGCAGAGCCAGCGGTCCGCGACCCGGCTCAGCGGCGGGCAGCAGCAGCGTGTCGCGATCGCCCGCGCGATCGTCGGGCGACCCGAAGTACTGCTGCTGGACGAGCCGCTGTCCAACCTCGACGCCGTGTTGCGGGCCGGGATGCGGCTGGAGCTGCGCCGGCTGACGAAGGAGCTCGGCATCACCGCGCTGTACGTGACGCACGACCAGACCGAGGCGCTCGAGATGTCCGACCGCATCGCCGTCGTCGACCACGGGCGCGTCCTGCAGTGCGGCCCGCCGGTCGAGATCTACCGGGCGCCCGCCAACGTCTTCGTCGCCGAGTTCGTCGGCACCGCGAACCGGCTCGACGGCGAGGTCGTCGAGCCCGCCGCGGCGGGAGCGGTCGCCGTCGTGCGGACGGCGATCGGCCCGGTCCGGGTCGTGGCCCGGCAGGAGCTCGGCGCAGGTGAGCGGATCCACGTCGTCGTCCGGCCCGAGAGCCTGCACCCGGTGAGCGGCGACGGCGGCGACGGCGCCAACCACGTCGAGGGCGCCGTCACCGCCGTCAGCTTCGCCGGCGCGCACACCCACGTGCGCGTCGACTGCGCGGGCGTCGAGCTGCGGGCCGAGGTGCACCGCCACGACGACCTGAGCGTCGGCGACCGGGTGTGGTTCCGCTTCGGGCCGGAGATGTGCGCGGCGGTGCCCGACACCGGTGCCGCCGCCGTCGGCACGAGAACCGCGAGCGAACTGTCGTCGACCCCGACTGGAGGGTGAGCAGCGATATGACCAGCGACAACGGGTCCAGCGGCCAGACGAGCGGGGTGGCCACCCGGACCAAGGTGCATCCGTACGAGGCGATGTTCCAGTCCTTCCGGTCCCGGCGCGAGCGGGCCGAGACGGGCAGCGTCGTCATCAAGGCCTCGGAACTGCCGTGGCAGCAGTCGCGCCAGGGCCGCAGCCGGTACTACATCCACATCGACGGCACCGGCTCGGCCGTGCAGGACTGGATGGTGTTCGGCAAGGAGGTGCACACCGAGTCCGGGGCGCACACGCACCAGGGCGGGTTGGTCATCTACGTGACCCGCGGCCACGGCTACAGCGTCTTCGACGGCGAGCGCCTGGACTGGAAGGTCGGCGACCTCCTGGTGCTGCCGATCAAGCCCGGCGGCGTCGAGCACCAGCACTTCAACCTCGACCCGTCCGGCAGCAGTGAGTGGATCGGCTTCGTCTTCCTGCCGTTCCTGCACGCCACCGGGTCGATCCTGACGCAGATCAAGGAGCAGAAGGGCTGGCGGGACGAATGAGCGAGACCCTGTTCGAGCACTGGCTCGCCGAGGCGGTCCGCATCCGCGAGCAGCACCGCGCCGGCGCCAGCCTGCTCACCCGCGACGGCACGACGGCGGAGCTCAACCGCATGGGCGCCATGCGCTGGTACCTGCATCCCGCCATCACCGACACCAGCACCCAGTCGCTCTACGTCCACGAGCTGACCCTGCCCGCCGGGTCGCGCAGCGGCCGCATGCGGGTCCAGGGCGGGATCGTCCACTTCGTGCTCGAGGGCTCCGGGCACACCGTCGTCGACGGGCGCCCGCACAGCTGGGAGGCCGACGACGTCATCGCGCTGCCCATCCGCGAGACCGGCGTCGTCTACCAGCACGTCAACGACGGCGACGGGCCGGCCCGGCTGCTCGTGGTCTGGCCGAACTTCGACTCCGCGCTCGGTCCCGAGGCCGGCGTCGAGCTGACCGTCCTCGAGGACTGCCCCGAGTACGGCTCCGAGCACGGCGACGGGGCGGGCTGATGTCGCACGGGCACTCGGCCGGACCGGGGGCCGCCGACGGGGTCGCGGTCCTCGCGACGCTGCCCGACGCCACCTGGGCGGACCGATGGGACGACATCGTCGTCGACCCGGGCGTGAAGTCGCGGCTGCTCGGGCACGCGCTGTTCAGCCTCACCCAGCGCGCCGGGCGGTCGCGGGTCGCGCTGCCGGTCAGCGGACTGGCGCTGCTGGCGGGCGCGCCGGGCACGGGCAAGACGACGCTCGCGCACGGGCTGGCGAACGAGGCGGCCGGCGTCCTGGCGCGGCGGGGGATCGCGGCCGAGACGGTGTTCGCCGTCGTCGACCCGCACGCGTTCCCCAGCGAGTTCCTCGGCGAGAGCCAGCGCGCCGTCGCCCGGCTGTTCAAGCGGACCCTGCCCGACCTCGCGGCCGACGGCCGGCCCCTCGTCGTGCTGGTCGACGAGGTCGAGGCGCTGGCCCCGTCGCGGCACCACGCGTCGTTCACCACCAACCCCGTCGACGTGCACCGCGCCACGGCCGCCGTCCTCACCGGGGTCGACGAGCTCTCCGCGCGGTGCCCGAACGTCCTCATCCTCGTGACGACGAACGAGCCGCGCGCCGTCGACGCCGCGTTCGTCTCGCGGGCCGACCTCGTCGAATCGTTCGACCTGCCCGGCCTCGAGGCCGCCCAGGTGATCCTCGCCTCGACCCTCCGCGAGTTCGGCACCGGACTCGATGGTGACGCCGACGCGGTGAAGCGGCTGGCCGAGCTCTGCGTCGACCAGCACATGGATGCACGTCAGGTACGCAAGTCGGTGCTTCGCGCCGTCATCGGGAACGGGGCCGACCTCGCGCTGTCGCCGGAGGGGCTGAGTCATCAGGACCTCTGGGACGCAGTGAGCGCGGGATCGCCCGGCTGACCCGGCTCTCTACTCCTGTCCGTTCATGTGGGAGGGCAGTTCGATGACATACCAGCTACGGCGCCGCGGCGCCTTTCTCTCGCTCGGGATCGTGGGCGCGTTGTTGTTCTCGGCCTGTGGCGGTTCGGACGAGTCGTCCGACGGGTCGGGCGGCTCGGGTGGCGACTCCACGCCCGTCGCCGGGGCCGACGGCGGCGAGTGCACCATGGACTCGCTCTACGAGGCCGCCCAGGACGAGGGCACGCTCGTCCGGTGGGGCGGCCAGGACCCCGAGGACATGGCCGTCGTCTACGACGCGTTCTCGCAGGAGTACCCCGGCATCGAGATCCAGGACGCCGT